>JBAUSV010000027.1:0-31108 GCA_049581885.1 Gammaproteobacteria bacterium
CCATAGGTCTGGCATGCACTGGCACTGCCCCCGCACTGAGCTTGGGCACCGCCGGTCGTGCCGGGGAAATCGGACGAATTCGTGGTGCCGGCAATGTAGATATCGCCCGCGTTGGGCGTTCCCGAAGGTGCAACGGCGATTGCGTTAGCTGCATCGTCGCCGGCACCGCCGAGGTAGGTGGCCTGAATAAGCTGCGACAGATCGGGACTCAGTTCGGCGACAAAGGCATCGTTCGCAGCGGCAAGGGCGGGTTGCGCGCCGCCGGCGGTGCCCGGAAACGAGGCACTGGTGGTGGCGCCGGCGATATACAGGTTGCCATTCGCGGCAAGCATCTGCATGGCATTGGCCGCGCTGATGCCGTTCGCTCCGCCCAGGTACGTGGTGCGGATCAGGGGGTCGATGACCACCGGCGCCTGCCGGTTGTGCGCCCCCAGACGAAAACCGTACTCGTTGGCGGCTACCGTGAAGTGCACGGACACTGTATGCCGCTGACCGTCGATGCGTTGCCACGCGCGAGGCCGCGAAAGCGTCACCGGGCCATTGCCGGTCTCTGCCACCAACCGGCCATGCTCGACATGCAGGGCGCGGGCGCCATGGATACGCATGCGAATGGCGCCCGCATCGGCATCCGGCTGCACGGTGAACAAGCGTTCCACGTTGGCGCCGTGTGCACGCACGCCGTAGTCGACCCCGGGCCACACTTCACCCATGCTCACCTGAGCATATGTCTGCAACCCGCGTTGCCACTGCGCTCCGTTGCGGCCCTGAAAGACATTGACTTGCGTCTTCGTGGGTTGCACGCCACGAATACTGGGTGTGCGGTTCGTTACGGGCGACTCCACAAGCGTCCAGCCGGCGGTGGACTTCTGCCCGGACTGCGGCGGCAACGACAACACCAGCGCGCCTGCATGAGTAATAAAGGCTGTACCAGCGAAAGTCGGCGCATAAAAGGCCACTCGGCGATCAAGTTGACCCCGGTTGACTATGAACGGCACCGCTAGATTCGCAAGCCGGGCACGTTCGCCGCGCGTCAGTTGCGCCGCCGGGTTCGCTGCGGAATGCGACGGGCCCCATCCGATCCAGGCGGCCGCAGCTGCAGCAACGACAAGCGGCACGCCAATGGCGGCAACCGCGGCACGAGCGGATATACGATTCATCGAGTCTCTCCGGACAGTATTGGATGCGAACCCATTTTCAGTACGACCAGCGTGGGCGTGCGAGGTTCAACAGTATGGCAGACGCCAGGCAGGGTCATAGTCCTGGCTTGAGGCGAATGGACAGATCGCTTAATTGACGCTCATCGACCGTGCTCGGCGCACCGGTCAACGGATCCGCCGCCGTCTGCGTCTTGGGGAAAGCGATCACCTCACGGATATTGGGCGCACCGGTCATCAGCATCACCAGCCGGTCCACGCCGAAGGCAATACCGCCGTGCGGCGGCGCGCCGTAATTCAGGGCCTCGAGCAGGAAGCCGAACTTTTCCCCGGCCTCTTCCTCGCCGATACCGAGGGTGGCGAACACGGCGCTTTGCAACTCCGGGCGATGGATACGGATAGATCCGCCGCCGATCTCATAGCCGTTGAGCACCACATCATAGGCGCGCGACAGAGCGGCGCCGGGATCCTGAGCCAGGGCTTCGGGCCCGTCCACGCTGGGCGCGGTAAAGGGATGATGCAGGGCCTGCCAGCGCTTTTCTTCCTCGTCCCACTCGAACATGGGGAAATCCACCACCCACACCGGCGCCCAGTGGGCGCCGACTAATCCGTGATCCTCGGCGAGGAGCACGCGCAGGGCGCCGAGCGATTCGCTCACCACCTTCGCCGGTCCGGCACCGAAGAACAGTATGTCGCCGGTTTCCGCGCCGCTTGCCTCGAGGATGCCTTCCAACGCCGTGTCGTCCAGGAACTTGACGATGGGCGATTGCAAACCTTCGCGGCCGGCGGCGCGGTCGGTCACCTTGATCCAGGCCAGGCCCTTCGCCTTGTAGCGACCGACGAAATCAGTATAGGCATCGATCTGCCCGCGGCTCAGATCGGCACCCCCGGGCAGGCGAAGCATCGCCACTCGTCCCGCCGGATCGGCCGCCGGTGCTGCGAAGACCTTGAAGTCGGCGTCCTTGACGATCCCGGCGATCTCCACCAATTCCAGCGGAATGCGCAAATCGGGCCGATCGGTGCCGAAACGCAGCATGGCGTCGGCGTAGGTCATACGCGGGAATTCGCCGAGGTCCACGTCCAGCTCGGCCTGGAACAATTCGCGCAGCATACGTTCCATCATCGCCATGATGGCGGTCTCGTCGAGGAACGTGGTCTCGATATCGAGCTGGGTGAATTCGGGCTGACGGTCGGCACGCAGATCTTCGTCGCGGAAGCAGCGCGCGATCTGATAATAGCGTTCCATGCCGCCCATCATGAGCAGCTGCTTGAACAGCTGCGGCGACTGCGGCAGGGCGAAAAAACGCCCGGCGTGGGTCCGGCTGGGCACGAGGTAATCGCGGGCCCCTTCGGGCGTGGCCTTGGTCAGGCAGGGGGTTTCGATCTCGACGAATCCTTCGTCGTCGAGGTAGGCCCGCAGTGCACGCACGATGCGATGGCGGGCCATGAGCCGCTTCTGCATCATCGGCCGGCGCAGGTCCAGGTAGCGGTAGCGCAGGCGCAGGTCCTCGTTGACATCCTCGTCTTCGGGTGTAAACGGCGGCGTCTTCGCCGCGGCCAACACCTCGATCTCCCCGGCCAGAACTTCCACCTGCCCGCTGGCAAGGTGGGAGTTTTCGGTGCCCTCAGGACGGCGGCGCACTTGCCCCCTGACCTCGATCACCCACTCGCTGCGCAGGCGTTCGGCCTGGGCGAAGGCGCTCTTGGTATCGGGGTCGAATACCACCTGCAGCAGACCCGTGCGGTCGCGCAGATCAACGAAGATTACGCCGCCGTGGTCGCGCCGGCGGTGCACCCAGCCGCACACCGTGACGGCCGTGTCGATCAGTTCGGCGTTAACCTCGCCACAGGAATGGGTACGCACGACTTCGCTCCGGGTATGTTGTACACCTCCGAAAATCGGAGATTTCCTGACTTTATGGGTCGAACCGGGCCGCCCTCGGGCAGCGCACGATTTGTAACGGAACAGTTTAACGGGCTGGTCGCCGGGCGGCAAGGTTTAGCGCCGGTTTATCCTTGCGTAGCGGTCTTGCTGTCGGCCTTGGGCTTGGCGGCTTTGGTGGACGACTTCTTCGTTTCCGCTGCTGCCGGCTTACTGTCCTGCTTTTCGCCAGGCTTGGCGGCGCCCTTCTCGCTTTCCGGCTCGGTTTTCTTTTTCTCCACGTTCCCGCTCTCGGCCACGTTGTGCCGCTTGTCACGCTTGAAATCGGTCTCGTACCAGCCGCCGCCCTTAAGCCGAAATCCCACGGCCGAAATGAGGCGCGTTACCTCGCCTTCCGTGGCACAATCAGGGCACCGCTCCGGATCGGGATCGGACATTTTCTGCAGGCGTTCGAATCGATGCCCGCAGTGGTTACAGCGATATTCGTATATCGGCATTGCGCTAATCCAACTCCAATGGGTACATAGTGGGGCCGCATGCCGATTTTCTCAAGCGTCCAGTCTCCAGAGGCCCGGCTTGCCGCCGACACCGCCCCTCTGTCGATGGTAGAATTCAGAGTCCCACTCTTCAATATCCGGGCACCGGCTCATGACCGAGAATTACCTTTTCACTTCGGAATCGGTTTCCGAGGGTCATCCCGACAAAGTCGCCGACCAGGTGTCCGACGCCGTGCTCGACGCCATCATCGAGCAGGACACGAGTGCCCGCGTGGCCTGCGAAACGCTGGTCAAGACCGGCATGGTCATCGTCGCCGGCGAAATTACCACCAATGCCTGGGTGGACCTCGAGAAACTGGTGCGCGAGGTTATCAAGGACATCGGCTACACCGCCGAGATGGGATTCGACTGGGAAACCTGCGCCGTGCTGAACGCTATCGGCAAACAGTCGGGCGACATTGCCCAGGGCGTGGACCGCAAGAGCCCCGAGGAACAGGGTGCCGGCGACCAGGGCCTGATGTTCGGCTACGCTTCCAACGAAACCGATGTGCTGATGCCGGCGCCGATCACCTACGCGCATCGCCTCGTCAAGCGCCAGGCCGAGGTGCGCCGCTCGGGCCGCCTGCCATGGCTGCGTCCGGACGCCAAGAGCCAGGTCACGTTCCGCTACGAGAACGGCCACCCGGTCGGCATTGATGCCGTCGTGCTCTCCACGCAGCACGACGAGGATATCGACAACAAGATCCTGCGCGAGGCGGTGATGGAAGAGATTATCAAGCCGACGCTGCCCGCCGAATGGCTCGGGCGCGAGACGAATATCCACATCAACCCCACGGATCGTTTCGTCATCGGCGGACCCGTCGGCGACGCCGGGCTCACGGGGCGCAAAATCATCGTCGACACATACGGCGGCATGGCCCGCCACGGCGGCGGCGCCTTCTCCGGCAAGGATCCGTCCAAGGTGGACCGCTCGGCGGCTTATGCCTGCCGCTATGTGGCCAAGAACATCGTGGCCGCCGGGCTCGCTGCGCGCTGCGAAATCCAGGTGAGCTACGCCATCGGCGTGGCCGAACCCACCTCGATCACTGTCGAGACCTTCGGCACGGGGCGGATCAGCGATGCAGAACTGACCCGGCTGGTGCGCGAGCATTTCGACCTGCGGCCTTACGGCCTGCTCCAGATGCTCGACCTGGTGCGTCCGATCTATCGCGGAACCGCCGCCTACGGCCACTTCGGCCGCGAGGAACCGGACTTCACCTGGGAGCGGACCGACAAGGCCGAGGCACTGGCCGACGCCGCGGGCCTCAAGCAGGCCGCGACCGCCAACTGATCAACGCCGGCAAGGAGCGCTGCGACAGGGTCCCCCTGCCAGGCTTGCCGTACGTTTCTTTTTCAACGGCGCTCACCCGGATATGGAGAACATTATGAACGCCATAGTTCAGGAATCGTTCACCGATTACGTGGTGAACGACATCAACCTGGCTGACTGGGGCCGCAAGGAAATCGCCATCGCCGAGACCGAAATGCCGGGCCTCGTGTCGACGCGAGATAAATACGCCAGGGAGCAGCCGCTCAAGGGCGCGCGGATCACCGGATCGCTGCACATGACGATCCAGACCGCGGTGCTGATCGAGACGCTGGTCGCGCTCGGCGCCGAGGTGCGCTGGGCCTCGTGCAACATCTTTTCGACCCAGGACCACGCCGCCGCCGCCATCGCCGCCGACAACATCCCGGTCTTCGCCAAGAAAGGCGAGACGGTCGACGAATACTGGGCCTACACCCATCGCATCCTCGACTGGGGCGACGGCACCGGCCCCAACATGATCCTCGACGACGGCGGCGACGCCACACTCGCGCTCACGCTCGGTGCACGCGCGGAATCCGATGCCTCGCTGCTCGACAACCCGGAAAACGAGGAAGAAACGGCACTGTTCGCCGCGATCAAGGCGCACCTGAAGGAAGACCCGACCTGGTATTCGCGGCGCCTGCCCGCCGTGATGGGCGTAACCGAGGAAACGACCACCGGCGTACACCGCCTGTACCAGATGGCGAAGGACGGCATGCTGCCGTTCCCCGCCATCAATGTGAACGATTCGGTCACCAAGTCCAAGTTCGACAACCTCTACGGCTGCCGCGAGTCGCTGGTGGACGGCATCAAGCGCGCGACCGACGTGATGGTCGCCGGCAAAGTGGCGATCGTGTGCGGTTACGGCGACGTCGGCAAGGGCTGCGCACAGTCACTCAAGGGCCTGGGCGCAAGCGTCTGGGTCACCGAAATCGATCCCATCTGCGCTCTGCAGGCGGCGATGGAAGGTTTCCGCGTGGTGGACATCGACGAGGCAGGCGTGGTCGAGCAGGCAGACATCTTCGTAACCGCCACCGGCAACTACCACGTCGTCGGCCACGATCACATGAAACGCATGAAGAACCAGGCCATCCTGTGCAACATCGGCCACTTCGATTCCGAAATCGACGTCGCCTCGCTGCGCCGCTACGAGTGGGAAAACATCAAGCCTCAGGTGGATCACATCATCTTCCCCGACGGCAAGCGCATCATCCTGCTCGCCGAGGGCCGGCTGGTGAACCTGGGCTGCGCGACAGGGCACCCGAGCTTCGTGATGTCGAACAGCTTCACCAACCAGGTGCTCGCCCAGATCGAGTTGTTCACCAAGCCTGATGGATACAAAAAGCAGGTCTACGTGTTGCCCAAACATCTCGACGAGGAAGTGGCGCGGCTGCATCTGGAAAAGCTCAATGCCCGCCTGACCCGCTTGAGCGAGAAACAGGCCAGCTACATCGGCGTCCCGGTGGAAGGCCCCTACAAGCCCGACCATTACCGCTATTGATATAACGGCACAAGCATCCGACAAAACCGAAAGACCGCATTCGTCCGATGCGGTCTTTCTCTTTATGTGTCATGTACGCGACTTTTGTCAATTACGATAGAAATTCCAAACAGGATCAAAGCAATGACAAGCCCGGAAATTAAAACCTTTTTTGACAAATGGAATGTTTCACGCTGGTTCAAAGCAACGCTATCCGTAGCCGGTTTTCTCATAAGCGTTTATCTCCCCGCATTCGCCATTGCAAGTGGGCTTGGCATCTCCATTTCATTGCAAATCCCCCTCGTGATTGCGACAACCACCGCATTGGCTTCGGGTTGGGCATTTCTGCTCGTGCGATTCGGCACATTTCGCATCCGCGAATTTGGCCTGAACAGGCCACACTTGCGCTCACTGGTTTTTACTGCTGCTATTGCCATCCCAATAGCTCTAGCAATCGCACTTCTCTCGCAGCATGCAAATGAATCCGGACCGTTGGCCGGATTAACCCTGCCGCCTGCTCTGCTCTGGCTGTATTTCGCTATCGGAGCCCCGATCCAGGAGGAGTGGATATTCCGCGGATTACTGCAAGCCGCGGCTACCCGTGTATTGGCCGGTGGAGACACCCCATCTGCACAAGCAGCAATCGGGGGATCAGTGCTTGTAGCCACGGTCTTTGGGTTAGTTCATTTGTCAGTTGGCCCATGGACCGCTGCCGCCGCCTTGCTGCTTGGATTACTTGCCGGCGAGGCCCGCAGGCGCAGCAATAGCGTGCTTCCAGCCATTTTGATTCATTCCATTTTTAATATCGGCGGCCTTTTGTTAGCCCTGCACTGATGCCTGTAATTGGCCGCTAAAGACCATGCAAGCTGGGACACACCCACTACTGAACCACAGAGCTTTAACGCACACCGGATGCGTACGAACTGTTCGCGAGCAGCGCTTTACGCCGCCTCTTCTGCTGATATGACAACGGTCGCACAGATTCGTCGCGAAGCCAGCGGGCGAAGACGATCAGCGCCCCGGCGACGGTCATCATCGAGCCCGGCACCCAGATGAGCAATCCGCCAATCTGCTGGTCGAGCGCACGGCTCACGCCCCACACCCGGCCGGTGATGTCATAGGCCTGGTACAGGTCGTGATGGGTAAACGTGATATAGGCCCCGATCAAAATGTTCGGGAACAACGTGGCCAGCACGGCGAGCACGCGTATGCCGTAGCGCACGGCCCCGGGACGACCGCGCGGGTCGAAGGCCATCCACCAGAAGAACAGTGCCGTGACGAGCAGCACGATGTGCTGAAAGTCGTCTACCCCTTCATGCAATACCGTCATGTTGAAATACGGCGGCCACTGCCAGACATAGAAGGCCGCCATCCACAGAAACGCCGACCAGAAGGGATGCACAAGAAAATTCCATAGCTTCTGCAACGGGCGCGAAGACACCAGCGGCTTGAGGACATAGGAACGCAACGGCCTGGGCAAGCCTGCGATCAGGTTCGCGAGAGGCACCGACAAGGCCAGCAGCATAGGCCCCACCACACGAATGATCATGTGCTGGAACATGTGCGCCGAGAACAGATGATCCTCGAGCACATCCAGCGGAGGTTCGACCGCGAAGTGCAGGATGAGAACGCCCGAGTAAAACGCGATCTGTCGCCACACCGATTCACGTCGTCCGTGCCGTGCGCGCCGCCTGACGCCGACCGCGTACCAGACGATGACCAAGACGGTGATGGCCGTTATCCACCACGCCCAGCCCTCCATGAGATCGACTGAATGCCCGGCACTGCCCTGCGCAAATACGGCAGGTGCGGCGAGGAGTGCCAGCATGAGGGCGCCTGCACGCAAGAAGCTCAAGTGCCTGCCCTGGCCAAAATCGCAGACTCCAATCTTGCAGGCAATCCCTCGAACCCACCGTTCGACATGAGAATGACGTCATCACCCGGATGCAACTCAGTCAGCACGTGCGCGAGCAATTCGTCGCTATCGGCAAATACGCTCAGGCGCGGCCCGAGGGCAGCCAACGCGCGAGCCGGATCCCAGGCCAGATCCGAACGCCCGAAGACGAACACGCGATCGGCCGCGGCCAGCGCTTCCGCCAGAACCGCGCCGTGCACGCCCTCGCGCATCGAACGCGAACGCGGCTCGAATACCACCACCCGGCGCCGACCGGTTTCCGCCAACCCCTCCAGGGTGCGCGCTATCGCCGTCGGATGGTGAGCGAAATCATCGTACAGCCGCACGCCCGCCACTTCGGCCCGCAGGCTCAAACGCCGGCGCACGCCGCGAAACGTCTCCAGCGCGTCCACTGCCTCTTCCAGCGGAACGCCCACGGCTTCCGCCGCGGAGAGCGCCGCCAAGGCGTTGTCCATGTTATGGCCGCCGCGCATACTCCAGTTGACCGTCGTCATCGGTTTGCCATCCACCCATAGCTCGAAACGTGACGGCGTAATCAACTGCCCGCTCAAGTGTGCATCCGGTCCGATGGCGAAACGTTCGACCGGAGTCCAGCAACCGGCCTTCAGCACTCGCGCCAGGGCCGCATCGCCCCCGTTGACAATAATTCGCCCACTACCCGGCACGGTCCGTACCAGGTGATGAAACTGGCGTTCGATCGCAGCCAGGTCAGGATAAATGTCGGCGTGATCGTATTCGAGGTTATTGAGTACCAATGTGCGCGGATGGTAGTGCACGAACTTCGCGCGCTTGTCGAAAAACGCCGTATCGTATTCGTCGGCTTCGATCACGAAGTGCGAACCCGTACCAAGACGCGCCGAGGTATTAAAATTGTCCGGCACACCGCCTATCAGAAACCCCGGCTCACGCCCTGTGGCTTCAAGAATCCAGGCAATGATGCTGGATGTAGTCGTCTTGCCGTGCGTACCTGCAATGGCGATGACATGCCGGTTGCGCAAAATGCGTTCGGCCACGAACTGCGGCCCCGACACGTAATCCAGCCCGCGATCAAGCACCACCTCTACCGCCGGATTGCCTCGCGAAAGCGCATTACCGATCACATAGCGGTCGCAGCCATCGGGCAACTCCCGGCCGTAGCCTTCCGTAACCGGGATCTGCGCCTCGGCAAGCACCTCACTCATCGGCGGGTACAGCGGGCCGTCGCATCCGCTGACCTCGTCCCCCAGCGCGCGAGCCAGCACGGCCACACCCGCCATAAACGTTCCGCCAACCGCCAAAATATGGATTTTCATCGCGACTTCCGAATTCAAGCGGTTATTATGCCGAAGATGAAAGAACCGTTACTTATAGACCAGCCCGACACTTTGGCCGCTTTCGTGCGTGACGCGCACAGCGCACCCTGGCTGGGACTCGACACCGAATTCGTACGCGACCGCCAATACTATCCGCAGCCGGGTCTGATCCAAGTGGCAACCCCCGATTGCAATGCCCTGATCGACCCGGTCGCCATCACTGATCTCACACCGCTCGCCGAGTTGCTCTGCACCACCTCCATGGTCAAAATCCTGCATGCCGCACGTCAGGATCTTGAGCTGTTTGTGATGCTGTTCGACCGCGTTCCGGCACCACTCTACGACACCCAGATCGCCGCCACGATGACCGACCTGGCGGCACAGATCGGTTATTCCGCACTCGTCGAAGAATTGCTCAGCATCGCCCCGGGCGTCTCTCTCGGACGCTATAACTGGTTGCGCCGCCCTTTGACCGCCGAAGCCGTCGCCTACGCCGCCGACGATGTCGAGCACCTGGCGCGTCTGCGTGAACTGCTCGACGAACGCCTGGTCGAGGCCGGCAAGACCAACGCCTTCGCCGCGACCATGCGCGAGATGGAAGATGCGAACCGCTACCGACCACAGCCGGAGACGGTATGGAAACGCATTCGTCAGGCGCGGCGCCTCGGCGAAGCGGCGCGCCTGCGGTTGCAGCGCCTCGCTGCCTGGCGCGAGCGTCAGGCCATGAGTGAAAACCGGCCTCGTCAATGGGTGTTGCGCGACGGCGTCCTGGTAACACTCGCTCGGCTTGCGCCCAGCAACTTCAAGGATCTCGATGAAGTAAACGATTTGTCCGCGAACGCCCGCCGCCGCTACGGCCAGTCGCTGCTGGAAACGCTTGCCGCCGAAGGCGGCGACGACAGTTGAGATGGCTCAGGCGCCTGCCTGATCGTCCGAATCGTCTTCCGTGGTGTCTTCGAATTCGGCCGCTACCGACTTGGTGGCAGGCGCCAGTCTGGCGCGAGCCAGCCAGATGCGGTGGATAGCGGCCGCCCAGCTTGCAATCGCGACAATCCAGAAGGTAATCAGGGCAAAGTGAAAAATCAGCCCCACGCTGAGCACCACGATGCGCTCGCCTCGGCCGAACCAGACAGCTTCGAGCTCGGCACCTAGCGCCTCGGCGCGGGCCCGGGCGTAGCTTGTCAGGTGTGAGCCAGCGAGCGACAGGGTAACCGCCAATACACCAAGCCACATACCCCACCAGGCGAAGGCCACGGCAGCACCGATATGCAGCAGCGCTTCGCCGCCCCGATCCAGCACGGAATCGAGAAATGCACCGGCATTGCTGACCCGCTCGCCGCGGCGCGCCAGCGCACCGTCGACCAGGTCGGCAATGCCGGAAAGCGCAAACAGGATACCGGCGATGGTAAACAGGCGAAAGGCGGCGAAGAAGGCGGCCAGTACCGCCATATCGAAGCCTGCCCAGGTCACCTGATCGGGTCTGACCCCGCGCGCATCGAGCCAGTTAACCAGCGGCGCCAAGATGCCTGCGAAAAACCGTTGCAGTTGCCGCCTCAGTTTTACCAACGTGCCATTGGCCCCTTCTTCGCCCGTCATGAAATAGCCCTCATCACCATGGCAAATTCACCATGCCTCCTATGCTACCTGAAACCGGCCTGACACTGGATAATCCATGAGGGCGTCATGGGTAGGCCGGACGGACACAAAAAAGGCGGCCAACGCCGCCTTTTACCAGGATCAAACAACCGTAATCACTTGATCTTGGCTTCCTTGTAGGCCACGTACTTGCGCACGACCGGATCGTATTTGCGAATTTCCATCTTCTCTGGACTGTTTCGCTTGTTCTTGGTGGTGGTGTAGAAGTGGCCCGTCTTGGCACTGGAGACCAGACGAATCTTTTCGCGAGGGGAATTAGCCATGACTGCTCCTTAAACCTTTTCGCCGCGAGCGCGCATTTCGCCGATTACCACTTCGAGGCCTTTCTTGTCGATGATGCGCAAGCCGTGATTCGAGACCTTCAGACGCACAAAGCGCTTCTCGGACGGCAGCCAGAAACGGTGCGATTGCAGATTGGGCAACCAGCGTCGGCGCGTCTTGTTGTGCGCATGCGAAACGTTGTTTCCGGAACTCGGGCGCTTTCCGGTGACTTGGCAAACTCGAGCCATGACGGGACTCTCCGTAGAGTGATAGACGAATCAGAACGCGGTAGTTTACCGTCAGAAACCCGCCGTGGCAAGCCCTAGCCGTGCCACGGCGGCAGCTTGGCGGGAGCCAGTTCACACTTGAGCCGCACGTAGCGCGGCAGGCCGCCCGTGTAGGGCGGATAGGCCTCGCCCACGATCAGCGGCGCCAGGTAGCGGCGGGCGCGCTCGGTGATGCCGTAGCCATCACGGCGAATGAATCCCGCTGGCAGCTTTTTCTCGTGATTGGCAACACGCGCGAGCGGCGCCTTGTCGATACGCCAGCGATAGGGTTGGTCGGAGCTGCGTTTGATCACCGGCATCACAGCATTTTCTCCCTTGACCGCCAACTTCACCGCAGCACGACCCACGGCAAGGGCCTGATCGAGATCGGTCCGCGAGGCGATGTGACGCGCGGAACGCTGCAGGTAATCGGCCACCGCCCAGTGGTGCTTGTAACCCAGATCCTGGGTGACAATGTCGGCCAGGCGCGGGGCGAGCCCGCCGAGCTGGGCATGCCCGAAGGCATCGCGGGTATCGCCCTCGGACAGGAAACTGCCTTCGGCGTCGCGCACACCTTCGGAAGCGACCACTACGCAGTAACCGTTGCGCTTGACGCAAGCGTCCACTCGGCGCAGGAAATCGGCGCGGTCAAACGGGCGTTCCGGGAACAGGATCAGGTGCGGCGCCTCGTCGCGGCCGTTGCCCGCCAGCCCGGCCGCCGCGGCGATCCAGCCGGCGTGGCGGCCCATGACCTCGAGTACGAATACCCGGGTCGAGGTCTCGGCCATGGAGGCCACGTCCAGAGCCGCCTCGCGGGTGGATACGGCCACGTACTTGGCCACGGAACCGAACCCGGGGCAGTTGTCGGTAATGACCAGGTCGTTGTCCACGGTCTTGGGGATACCGATGCAGGCGAGCGGGTAGCCCATCTTCCGCCCCAGCTGCGAAACCTTCCAGGCGGTATCGGCGGAATCATTGCCGCCATTGTAGAAAAAGTACCCGATGTCGTGGGCGCGGAAGACCTCGATCAGGCGCTCGTACTGGTCGCGGGACTCCTCCAGGCTCTTGAGCTTGTAGCGGCAGGACCCGAAGGCGCCGCCCGGCGTGTGCTTGAGGGCGTTGATCGCGGCACGCGACTCCTTGCCGGTGTCGATCAATTCCTCGCGCAGCGCGCCGAGGATGCCATTGCGCCCGGCATACACGGTGCCGATCACGTCACGATGCCCGCGGGCGGCCTCGATCACCGCCGCCGCGGTGGCATTGATAACGGCCGTGACACCGCCCGATTGTGCGTAAAAAGCGTTGCGCCGCGCCATCGCGCGAACCCCCCGTTATGCAGACAGGCATTCTGCCACAAGCCCGGCCGGTTCAGAATCCCCTTGTCGGCCCCCCCACACAAGCATTGACGTAGGGACCGTCCTTGGTTACCTTTGCCGCTCGCGCTACGGCGATCAAGGACAACTATGCGAATTGTGCTACTAGGTGCCCCCGGCTCGGGCAAGGGGACGCAGGCCAAACGGCTGAGCGAACGCTACGACATACCCCAGATAGCCACCGGCGATCTGCTGCGCGAAGCGCTGGCTGCGGGAAGCGAACTGGGCCGCCGCGCCAGGGAGGCGATGGATGCCGGACGCCTGGTCTCCGACGACATCGTACTCGGCATCATCCGCGAGCGTCTATCGCAGCCCGACGCCGAAAAGGGGTTCATCCTCGATGGGTTTCCGCGCAATACGACACAGGCCGAGGCGCTCGACAAGCTGCTCGACAAGATCGAGCAGCCGCTGGACGCGGCCCTGCTGCTGGATATCGACCCCGATACACTCATTCAGCGTCTGACCGGACGCCTCACCTGCCCGCAGTGTGGGCGGGTATACAACATCTACACCCACCCACCTAAGCTCGACAATCAATGCGACCGCGACGGCTCGGAGCTGGTGCACCGCAGCGACGACAACGAATCCACCATCGAAAACCGATTACGCGTGTTCGAGGCACACACGCGCCCCGTCATCGAGTTCTACGGCGAACGGGAAAAATTGATTACAGTGGAAGCGGAAGGCGAGATCGACGAAATCACCAAGCGCATACGCGACGCTCTCAAACCCTTCTCCAGAGCGCACAAGCACTCAGATTAAAAACCGTCCCATAGCGAACTAAACAACTTACCGGCGTCGAATGTCAAATGGCATAACAGGCTGTTAAAAAGCGTAGTGATCGCAGGCAGGTTGGTTGTGCCCGGAATACAGGAAGCGCGGTGTACATAAGCATTTCGAGCACCGGACACGGTCAAGATGTCGAGCGCTGCAGCTTTTCAACGGCCTGTCAGGCGGTAGTCGAACCCAGGCGCCATGTGCGCAACCGTTCAGCAAACTCGGCCAAGCCGGCGATGCCGCTTTGCTCCGCCTCCTGACACCAGGCCCGCAACCGTTCCAGCGCCCGTTCATTCGAGGTCGCGCGATCTTCCCAGATGGCGCGCAGATTCTCGCGGAACTGCCACACCGTCTGCACTTGGGGAAGATGCCCGATCAGTTGTTCGCGATCACGCAGCGCCGTGCGGTTCAGGAAACGGGAATCGCGTACGAAGAGATAACGCAGACGGCGAATCGAAGCGCCCTCTGTACGCTTCAGCTCCGCGCGCAGCAACGGCATCAGGACCTCGCGTCGATAGGCCCGCAAGACGTGCAGCCGATTGGTCACCACGGCCCGCATGGCGTCAAGATCAATACGCGAGGCGCGGGGCACAAAGCTAGGTCGCGGATAGGTGCGCCGCACCTTGGCCAGACCCAGCGCGGAAAACACCCGAATGTAGCCCCAACCGATATCGAACTCGAAACGACGCACCGAAAACTTGGCGGAACTCGGAAAGGCATGATGATTGTTGTGCAACTCCTCGCCGCCTGCCAGGAACGCAACCGGTGTCACGTTCGTCGAGGCATCGGGCACATCGAAATTGCGATACCCGCTGTGATGACCGACACCGTTGATCAGCGCCGAGGCCAGTACCGGCATGTTCAGCATCTGCAGCGCCCAGATCGCGACGCCGGGCAGGCCGAACAGTATCGCTTCGACGATCAACAACATTACGACGCCCAAATGGTGATGGCGTCCATACACATGCCGCTCCAACCAATCGTCCGGCGTGCCGTGACGGTAGGCCGCTATCGAATCATCGTCCCAAGTCGCTTCCCGGTAAACCTGGGCGCCATCGAGGAGCATGCGCTTCAAGCCGAGCAATTGCGGGCTGTGCGGATCGCCCTCCTGCTCGACGAAGGCGTGGTGCTTGCGATGCACCGCCACCCATTGGTGCACGACCATCGCTGTCGTGGCCCACACCCAAAAACGGAAAAACTGACGCAGCACGGGATGCAGATCCAACGCCCGATGCGCCTGATCACGGTGATAATAGAGCGTGACACCGATCACGGTGATGTGAATCGTCACGGCGACAACCAGGACATACCCCCACCACGGCAGCGGCACAAGCCCGTGGGCAAGGCTTTCTAGTATCGTATTCATCATGAAGTCGGTTGGGCTCGAGAGACTTTACTGGTAGTTTAACCGGTCTGAGACCACCATTGCAGAGAACTTCCCGGCCGCCACAGGACACTTACACTCGTTCGTGAAGACTTCCGAGACACGCATGCACTCCCCCACACCGGCCATTCACGCAGTCGGACTCGCCCGCCGTTACGGCCACATACAGGCAGTCAGCGGGCTTACGCTCGCCGTCAATCGCGGTGAAGTACTGGCCCTGCTCGGTCCCAACGGTGCCGGCAAGACGACGACGCTGTCCATGCTGACCGGTACGCTCGCCCCCCACGCGGGACGCATTCGCATCGACGGCCATGATCTAGGCGAAGCGCCGCGCCAAGCCAAGCGGGCCCTGGGTTATCTGCCCGAATCCCCGCCGCTCTACCCCGAACTGACGGTCGGCGAATACCTGCGGTTCTGCGCGCGGCTGCATGGCATGGGCCGAAGCACAGCACGTGAAGCAGCAGCCGCAGCCGCCGCCCGTTGCGGCCTGGAGAGCATGAACCGGCGTCTGATCGGGCATTTGTCGAAAGGTTACCAGCAGCGCGTCGGCATTGCCCAAGCCATCGTGCACCGGCCGGCCGTCGTCGTTCTCGACGAACCCACGGTCGGACTCGATCCGGTGCAGATTCGCTCCACCCGCGAACTGATACGCGGCCTGGCGGCCTCCGCCGCAGTCATCGTCTCCACGCACTTGTTGAACGAGGCGGCAGAAATCGCCTCGCGTGTCGTCATCCTCGCTCATGGCCACATCGTGCACGAAACCACGGCCGAGACCTCGACGCTGCACCTGCGAATGGAATGCGTCCGCCCGCCGGCGGTGGATCGCCTGACCCGCATCGCCGGAATCAGCGCCGTCGAATCAGGCGAAAACGGAAGCCTGCTGCTCACGGCGGATGACGCGAACGATCCGCGGCCCTCACTGCTCGCTGCGGCCGTTGCCGAGAGCTGGGGGTTGCTGGCCCTGACTCCGGTCCGCGCCACCTTGGAAGACACTTTCCTCGCCGCACTCGCCGCCAACCCCGAGGCCGAGGCATGAGGACGGCACTGGTCATCGCCGGCCGCGATCTGCGCGCCCTGTTCCGCTCGCCGCTGGCGTGGCTGCTGCTGGCCGGCGCGAGCTTCATCATTGCCTGGGTATTCCTGTGGTTCGTCCAGACCTATATGACGACCGCTCCACATCTGCCCGCCGGGGAGCAAAACCCCGGCATCACCGCATTCGTCGCCGCGCCCACTCTGCTGTGGTCGGCGCTGGTGCTGGTGGTGCTCACGCCGTTGCTCGCGATGCGTCTGCTGGCCGAAGAACGGCGCAACGGCACGCTCAACTTGTTGCGCTCCGCCCCCGTCTCCATGTCTGCGCTCGTGACCGGCAAATTCGTGGCTCTGACCGCCTTCCTCTGGCTGGTGGTGGCCATCGCCGCCGCCATGCCGCTCAGCCTGGCGTTGGGCACCACACTCGACATCGGTCGCCTCGGTGCGGGCGTACTCGCACTGGCCGCGCTCGCCGCCGCCTTCGGTGCCATCTGCCTGTTCATCTCCTCACTCACACGCCAGCCACTACTCGCCGCATTCGCGAGCTTCGGCGCCATTATCGTGCTGTGGATAATCAACCTCGCCGCCAGCACTTCCGGCTCCACCTCGGCGCTCGCTTGGCTCGCCTTTCAGCCGCACCTCAACGCACTGCTGCGCGGCGTGGTCGATACGGCCGATGTCGCCTATTTCGTCATCATCACCGTGTTCTTTCTGGGGCTGTGCGTCTGGCGGCTCGATGCCGAACGACTGAGCGGGTAAAACCATGAAGATCAGACCGACCCGCCGCACCATCCTGCGCCTGCAAAGTCTGGCCTTCGTGCTCGCCCTGTGCGTAGCTGCTGGACTCGCCGCCTGGGCCAGCATGGTCTGGCATCACGCCGCAGACTGGACATGGAGCCAACAAAATAGTCTGACGCCTGCCAGCCGCCAAGTGCTCGCACGCCTGAGCGAACCGGTTACCATCACCGCGTTCGTGGATCCCGGCAGCAAAATCGGCATCTATGAACGCCATCTGCTTGCGCGCTACCAACGCGCGGACGCACACATCCAGGTGCGATTTTCCAACCCCGACACCGCGCTCGCCGCAGTGCGCCGGCTCGGCATCGACACGCCCGGCGAACTGCACCTGAGCTACGGCACACAGGGCGAGAACCTAGAAGACATCAGCGAAAGCGGCATCACCAACGCCCTGCTGCGCCTCGCCAAAGGCGCAGCGGCGACGGTCGTCTTCATCAGCGGCCACGGCGAAGCCGATCCGCACGGCAAGCGCAACTATGACATGAGCCGCTTCGCCGCCGCGCTCACACAGCAGGGCTTCCGCGTCGAGACGCAGAACCTCTCGAGCCGGCCGGTGCTTGATTCTAACGTCGCCTTCGTGATCATCGCCGGCCCGCAAAGCGATTTTCTGCCGCGCGAAACCGCTGCGCTCGAACAGTGGCTGCACCAGGGCGGCAATCTGCTCTGGCTGCACAATCCGGGCCCGGCACACGGGCTTGATCCTCTCGCTAAGAGCCTCGGTGTAACGCCCCTGGACGGCACACTGGTGGACACCACCTCGGCACACTTCGGCATCAGCAAGCCCACCTGGTTGGTGCTCTCGGACTATGGCGACACACCGATCACCCGGGATCTGCACCAGAACACCCTGTTCCCGGACGCCACCGGGTTCACGATTGCGCCCGGCACGGGCTGGCACACGCAAATTTTTGTGCACAGCCGTCGCCTGCCGGCGAGTTGGCTGATGGCGGGTACGCTTGAGCCGCAGACCATCACCTACCAACCCGGCACCGATACGCCGGGTCCAGTCGCCATCGGCATTGATCTCACCCGTCCCGCGCCCGGCGGTCACGGGCAACAGCGCATCGCAGTGCTGGGCAATGCCAGTTTTCTGACCAACAGCTTTCTGGGCAACGGCGGCAATCTCAACCTGGGCCTCAACCTCTGCAACTGGCTCGCGGGCCAGGATCGCTATATCGACATCACGCCGCCTGAAGCACCGGACCGCACGTTGGCGCTCTCCGGGTTCGAGCAGGGCGGCATCGGCATCGGCTTTCTGTTCATCTTGCCGATAGCTTTGCTGCTGGTAGCGCTGCTCGTCTGGTGGCGGCTGCGCCGACGTTAGCGGTTATCAAGCCCATGAAACGTCGTTTTTTTGCGCTGATTGCGGTGCTGGTTGCCATCGGTGTGCTGTCTCTTTTCCTGTGGCGCCATGCACACCGCCCCGCTGCCCGGCCCACGCTGCTCTACACGGTCGCACCCGGTGCCGTAACCACAATCGATGCCCACTGGGCCTCTGGCGAACATACCGCGCTCCGCCGTGATGCGTACGGCTGGTTTGTTGTCGCTCCGTTTAAAGCGCCAGCCAATGCGACGCGCGTGAACGCCTTTCTTGATGCACTCGCCGAACCTGTGGTGCAGCACTATAATGCAGCCGCCATTCCGCTGGCACGCGCCGGTCTCGCGCCTGCGTATCTGAGCCTACGCATCGGGTCGCAACAGACCGACTTCGGCCACACCAACCCCACCACCGGATTGCGCTATGTGCGCCGCGGTCAACGCATCCTGATGGTGACGGACACGCTAGTGCCGCGCCTCGCCGCCGGACCGTGGCAGTTCGTCTCGGCTGCACTGTTGCCGCCCGGCGCGTCCGTACAAGGCGTACAACTGGACAGTGGCCCTGTGCGCGACGATCCGGTTCTGCTCGCAGCCTGGCAACAAGCACGCGCCACACGCATCGGACCCGGCGAAGCCTCGCTGTCAAAGCCCCTCGCGCAAATCCGCTTACACCTGGCTCACCAGGCCCGCCCTCTCGTATTCGACGTGCTTGCGCGCCAGCCCCGTCTACAACTGTCACAACCCGGGTCGAAACTGCTGTACACCCTGCCCGCTGCCGCGGCGAGCCGACTCCTGCCCGCAACACCGTCTGCCGATGCCCGAACTACCGGAGGTTGAAACCACACGACGGGCGCTGGCCGGTACGCTGGAAGGACAGCGCATCCGCCGCCTCTTGGTTCGCGAACCACGCCTGCGCCAACCTGTTCCCGCGCGTTTGCCGCAACGGCTGGCCGGCGCCCGTATCGAGACGCTGGAGCGACGTGCGAAATACCTGCTGATGCGCACCGAAGCCGGCAGCGCCCTGATCCATCTCGGCATGTCGGGGTCGTTGCGCATCACCGATCCTGCCATCGCACCGGAGCCTCATGACCACTACGATTTGATCCTCGATGACACCCTCTGCGTGCGTTACCGAGATCCGCGCCGCTTCGGACTGCTGTTGTGGGCAGGTGCCCACCCCGAGCGGCACCCGTTGCTGCGTGACATCGGCCCCGAACCGCTTTCTGAAGACTTCACCGGTGAATATCTATACATCGTCAGCCGGACACGTAGCGGCCCCGTCAAATCGCTGCTGATGGATTCGCACATCGTGGCCGGCGTCGGCAACATCTATGCAAGCGAAGCGCTCTACCGTGCCGGCATCCATCCGCACCGCCCGGCCCGCCGCGTCGCCCTCGCGCGCTACACGGCACTGGTCTCGGCCGTACGCGCCGTGCTCGGCGAAGCCATCAAGGCCGGCGGCACCACCCTGCGCGACTTTTATTCCGGCACCGGCACCGCCGGTTATTTCCGCATCCAACTCGAGGTCTATGACCGGGAGGGTGAGTCCTGCGCGCGCTGCCAGACGCCGATCCGCCGTCTCGTCATCTCCCAGCGTGCCAGCTATTTCTGCCCCCGTTGCCAACGCTAAGGCATTGTCATAAAAGAAAATATCAAGACGGAAGACTACCCGACACTCCAAAGTGCCTGTTCTTGACTATATTTGCGGTGCCAAGTCAAACTTCAGCACTGACAAGGAGATGCTCGATGAATAGCAACATCGCCAATCCAAAGGCACTCGGTTTCGGCGTATTCGCCATTGGCCTGTGGATGTATTCGCTGGCTCACTCCGGACTCGTCCACCCTATGGGAATCAATCCGGCCATCATGAACCAGGCAATGACCGTCGCCACCCTGGGCCTGCTGATCGCAGGCATTATGGCCTTCCTGCGCCGCGAAGGCTGGCTCGCGTTTTTCTTCCTGCTCTGGGCGGGACTCGCCTGGGGCAGCTCTCATGGCATGGGGCACGCCGGGGGCATAGGCTCCATAGATATGCGTTTCAACGCCTGGTTCGCCATCGCCATCACGCTGGTCAATCTGTATCTGTGGTTCGCCGCCGTGAAGAGTAAAAAGCTCGGCAGCGCCGTCTCGTTCACGGTGCTATTGCTGTGGGTGTCCATGCTTTTGATGGGCCTGCAGATGTTTTTCGGCGCCTGGGTGCTGGGACGCATCGGCGGCGTAGCGGGCCTCGCCAGTGCACTAGTGGCGTTTTATGTTTCGGCCGGCACCCTCGCCTATGACTGCTGCCCTAATATGAACCTGCCCTGCTTCCCCAAAAACGATAACGCCGGCTAGACCAATGCTTGTCCCGCACACTCTGACACACGCCGGAGTGTGCGGGGCTGCGTACCCGGTCCCGCAGATTATTCGGTGCCGCCGACCGTGAGTCGATCAAGCTTCACCGTTGGCATGCCGACGCCGACCGGTACGCTCTGGCCTTCCTTGCCGCACACTCCAACGCCTTCGTCCAACGCGAGATCGTTGCCCACCATCGATACCTGATTGAGCACATCGGGGCCGTTGCCGACCAAGGTCGCGCCGCGAACCGGGCGGGTCACCTTGCCGTTTTCTATCAGGTAGGCTTCGCTCGCCGAGAACACGAACTTTCCAGAAGTAATGTCGACCTGGCCACCGCCGAAGTTCACGGCATACAAACCACGGTCGACCGAGGCGATGATCTCCTCGGGCACGTGCGGGCCAGGCAGCATGTAGGTGTTGGTCATGCGCGGCATGGGCCGGTGGGCGAAGGATTCGCGCCGCCCGCTGCCGGTGGACTCGACACCGGCGAGACGCGCATTGTGCTGATCGTAGAGAAAGCCCTTGAGCACCCCGTTTTCGATCAACACGTTGTGTCGGGTCGGCGTGCCTTCGTCGTCCACCGTGAGCGAGCCCCGACGTCCCGGAAGGGTGCCGTCATCGACCACGGTACACAACGGATTGGCCACCCGCTCGCCGACCCGGCCGGCAAACGCGGAGGTGCCCTTGCGAATGAAGTCGCCCTCCAGACCGTGGCCGACCGCTTCGTGCAGCAACACACCGGGCCAGCCAGGCCCCAGTACGACGGGCATGGAGCCAGCCGGCGCGGCTTGCGCTTCCAGCGCGGTAAGCGCCTGGCGTACCGCGTCGCGCGCATAACCGAGCGCACGCTCGTCGCCGCCGAAACCGTTGAAATCAAAGCGTCCACCACCGCCGGCCACGCCGCTCTCGCGACGCCCGTTCTGCTCGGCGATCACGCTCACGTTGATACGCACCATGGGGCGCACATCGGCGGCCAACCTACCCTCACTGGTGGCTACCAACACCACGCTGTGGCTGGCCGACAGGCTCGCCGAAACCTGCACGATGCGCGGATCCTGGCGGCGAGCTTCGCGGTCTATCGCTTCCAGCAACGCCACCTTGGCGCGCGAATCGAGGCTTGCGATGGGATCCAGCGGCTCGTACAGCCGCGCCGGCATGCGCTCGTTCCAGGCCTGAATGCGGCCCGGCCCGCCCTGATGCGCGATGGCACGTGCCGCCTCGGATGCAGCCGTCAACGCGGGCAGTTCCACTTCGTCTGAATAGGCAAATCCGGTACGTTCGCCGGCGCAGGCCCGCACGCCGACGCCGCGCGTATTGTGCGCGCTGCCGGAGCGCACGATGCCGTCTTCCAGCGCCCAGCTTTCAGCGCGCGTCGCCTGGAAATACAGATCCGCGTAGTCCAGGCGCCGCGCGAGCAGATGTCCGAACAGTTGATTGAGGTGATTATCGTCCAGTCCACCGGGCGCGAGCAGCGTTTCCCGCGCGATGGCTAGACTGGAAGCGCTTTCCTGGGGGGCAGATGCGTTATTCATGCTGCCTATTGTAAGAGCTGATACTGAATCGCACGTGATCGAGAACCGGGAAGCGCT
Organism: Gammaproteobacteria bacterium; assembly: GCA_049581885.1. Lineage (GTDB taxonomy): Bacteria > Pseudomonadota > Gammaproteobacteria > JAKDMP01 > JAKDMP01 > JBAUSV01. The sequence continues at coordinate 22,353 of JBAUSV010000027.1, forward strand.
GGCGAAGACGGTGCTGAGCCGTGCGGTCGAGACTCGCATGCGCCATGCCGGGGCGACGCGCGAGCCGCGCCAACGTCTCGCCCCACGGATCCACGATGAGACTGTGACCGTACGTTTCGCGCCGGTCCGGATGCTCGCCGGTCTGTGCCGCCGCGAGCATGAAACACTGGTTCTCCACGGCTCGCGCCCGCACCAGCAACGACCAGTGCGCGCGTCCCGTCGTAGCGGTAAAGGCACTGGGCACGGCAAACACCTCACATCCGTGGTGCAGCGTGAGGGCACGAAAAAACTCCGGGAAGCGCAGGTCGTAGCACACCGCGAGGCCCAACCGCCCAAGCGGCGTATCGAATGCAACGAGCCGGTCTCCCGGCACGAAATGCGCCGACTCGCGGTAGCGCTCCCGCTGTCCGGGCAGATCAACGTCGAACAAGTGCATCTTGTCATAGCGCGCCACACGACAGCCGTGTGAATCATAGACCAGCACGGCGGCATGAACCCGCGTTTCATCGGCGTGCAGAGGCACCGTGCCGCCGACAATCCATAATCCCAGCCGCTCGGCTGTAGCCGCCAGGAAATCCTGAATTGGTCCCGTGCCATCAACTTCGGCTGCGCGCCGTCGATCCGCATTCGATCCCGGCATGCAAGCAAAATTTTCGGGCAACACGGCCAGACAAGCGCCTGCCGCGCGGGCCCGTTGCAGCAGATGCCGGGCACGGCGCAGATTCACCGCCACCGCAGCACCAGAATTCATCTGAATGACGGCGGCAGCGTTCACGGCCCGGAAGGCGCCTCGATCTGCAGCCGGATCCTGCCCGGTGGGATGGCGCCGATGCGGTCCACAATCCGCGCCGACGGCACGCCTAATGCCACCAGCCAGCCTTTCAGATCGGCCGCCCAGAACAGACCGTCCTCGCCGCCGTTGTGAATGACCACCAATCGCACGCCGGACGTGGCATCGAACGCGGCAATGGCCGCACGCAGCGGCTTCACCTCGATTACCTGCTCGGCGCTTGTCACCCCGCTCCACTGCGCCTGGGTGAGCGTCCACTGCGTCGTGCTCGCCGCCTCGGCGCAGGTGCCGAGCCCAAATGCCAACACGAATGCAGCCAACCACTTCACAGGTGTGACCCGCCGGTCGCTGCGGGACGAATCCGAGTCGCCGCTGAGGGCGCCGGCTTGCTTCCCACCGGTTTCACTGTCGGGTTGCTGAAGGGGCCGGTAATCGAATAATTAAGTTGAGTCGCCTGTGCAATCGCCCCGCTCAAAATCTTCGTAATGGCAAAGATGGCGGCCCCTACGCCCAATCCACCCACCAAGGCGCCGATGATCGGTAACGAACCGGTGTAGTTGGGTTCGATCTGCGCGTGTTGGTTCAGGGTCTGATTATCGAGATCCATCGCCCCGGTGAGCTTGATGTTGGCCACCGAACTGTCGATAAACAACCCTTTTGTGGAGGCGATGCCCTTGTCGATCGAATAGTTGCCATGAATACGGCTGAACGGGAAGCCTTTGCCGGTGAGGTTATGGAAATCGAACGTCACGTAACGCGGTATGTTGGCCAGATTGAGTAACGATAACAAACGTCCGGCGCCGGGACTGACTTTGGAAATCGCACCATTGCGCAGGTCCATGCTAACCGCGCCCAGCAACTGATCAGTCAGGCGCTCACCCTGCGCCTGATATTCAGACCACGCCAAGGAGGCGCTCACAGCACCATGGCCGGTGGCGACCGGGCCCAAACCAATCCCCATTAGCAGATCGCCCAGATGATGCACATGCGCCAGAAACTTGAGCGAACCTTGGCCGTGCCCGGCCTGATCCACGGGCTTGATCCACACCACGCTACCGTCGAAGTCGAGCGTGCCGCCGCCGATGCGCAACGGTTTGATCTCGATTCCCGAGGGCAGAAGGCGTACCCGCACCAACACATTATCGAAGCTCGCCTTGCCCAGGCTTATGTGATCGGCATGCAGCACAAAGGACGGGAAGTCCTGCGGACGCAAGCCATTATCGGCTACCTCGGGTTGCGCCCGGGTGGCAACGACCGCCGTAATGACAGTGGCACCAGCGGGCAAGGGCTGCGTCCCGGCTGCACTAGCCGCAGTTGCGGGCTGGCCCAGGCTGGCCACACTGACGGCCCGGGCCACCGTGAGCACAGCGGGTGCACTGGCACCCGATGGCGCCACGACCGATTTTTTCGGCAACGCGAAACGGGCATGCGTGATCTCGGCCACGATCGGATCCGCATTACTCGATCGGCGAGGCAATACCACCTTGGCCTGCAGATCATTGCCGGCAAGGCTGAGCAACATGCGTTCGCGCCCCAGTCTGCCACTGACCATCTGATTGTGCAGTGTCTGACCGAATAGTTTCAGTTCCCCGAAATGCAGATCGAGCCGCAGGCCGTCCAGACGATTCTCGCCACCGCCTCCCGTTGCGGAAAAGTGGGACTTCGAAAGTAACTTAAACCACGGATCGAGCGCCAGGCGGGGCCACGTGCCACTGAACAGCAAACCGCTAGCGGAGCGCTTGCAGCCTGTTGCTCCGAGCATCAGATGCAATCCCCGCACTGCGGGCACGTTCGCATTCGCATCAACGTCCGCACACCCCGACAGCACGCTGCCGTAATGTGCAGTGATGGCCAGACGCGCGCCGTGAATCACGACACGCGCCGCCAACGGCACCGCCGCCGTGGCCGGCTTGCCGAGAGGCGCTGGCAAGCGAATGTTGAATCCCTTCAGATCGGAATCGACATCGAGCGTCGCCGGCAGGCCGTGTCCACTCATCGGCACATTCAGGGTAACGTGCAAAGGCAGAGACCCGGTGAAGTGCGTGCTCAACGTCGGTGGCAGAAAATTATCGAGCATGCTGGCCGGCAACGTCCCCGTGAGCGTAGTGCGTAGGGCCTGGGCACCGGATCGCGCCACGCGCAACACCACCGGCGCCTTGTCAAGGCGGCCGGTGAACACACCGCTCAAGGGTCCCTTGGCATCGAATCGGTCACTGCCCTTCAGGTTTTTCAGAGTCAACGGCAATCCCGTGTAATGGGTGTCCACGCCGTTCATTATCAGCGTTCCCGCGAGATCGAAACGATCGGGATGCATGATGGGCAGGTTAAGTGCGAGTTGCGTGCGCATAGGGCCGCTGGCATGCACGCGATCGAAGTCGCCTCCTAGCTTGCCCGCAATCGGACTGGTGCGCAGAAAGGTAAGGAAATTATCGGCGTCTCCCGCGACATCGGCCTTGACGATCAGGTGCAAGTCGAAAAAACTCGGTATAGAGGCCGAGGCCCTCACCACATGCGCACCGGTCACCTCTCCGTGTGTAATCGTGGCATACAGGCCGGCGTTGTGAAAGCGCACACGTCCACTCAGGTTCTGCAACGGTGCCCAGTCCCGACCGGGGTTCAGCGTGACGTTCGCGTAGCCGAAATCGACATCGAAATAACCATCGCCGTGTGCATACGGGAAGGTGTCGACAGGACCGTCAAAGCTGAGCGTGGCATCGGTAATACGCCCGCCTTTGAAACTGGTCATCAGCCATTTGTCGAGCGGCTTGGCTAGCAGACCGTGCGGCAGGTAGTGAGTGCGCGCCGTGGCCACATCGGTGCCGTTCGCGTGCGCGGCCAGACGAATAAAGACCGACCCCTTGCGCGGCACGTCGATCAGCCCTTCGAGTTCGCCCGACAGCGCCGGACCGGTGAGGCGCAGCCGCGGTAAGCCCAGGCGCAGTCCTTCGCCCGTGGACGCCACAAGCACCTCGCCCCACGCGCGGTCGAGCGCTACCGGATGCCCGAACAGATGTGGCAACAACAAGGTCAAACCCGGCGCATCAAGATGCACCACACCCACGCCGTGGTGGATATCAACCTGCGCGCTCACGTGCTCGACGCCGGGTGTATTGTTCACATGCGCCAGCGACACATCATCCAACGTGCCCGTCATGCCGAAGTCGACCTTGCCTGGCGTCAGGGAAAATTTCAGGTCACGCACGGTGCCGCGGGGATGCATCGCCACCAACCGCTTCCCCAACGCCGCCTGCGAATCCGGAAGGAACCCCACCAGCAACGGCACTACGTTGAGTTGCACGTTCTGCACACCAAAATGCAGGCGCCCTGATTGATCTCGCGCGAGCTTTACCATACCCGGCTCCCAGGTTCGTTGCGCAAACGTGACCTGGGGCTTAGTCAACGTAAGCACCTGCTGCGCATTTGATGCAACCTCGAAATCACTGGTCAGGAGCGCTATCCGGCTGCTGCCCGCCGTCAGATCATTAACCCGAAGTTGTCCCGTAGCCGTTGCCAAATGTACACCTGTGCCAACCAGTCGTCCCTGCACGGCCGCATCGCCTGCAATGCGCGGTGCCTGCTTCGGGAGGAACCGGACGAGCGATCCGAGCCGCAGTCTGTCCAAGCCGAAATTGCCACGCCACTGCCAATGCTCGGCATTCGCATCCGGTGTGTGCACACTACCCTGGACTTGCAGCGTGCCGTTTCCAAAAGCCCCTGGAAGCGACGCGGAAAAGTGCACGCGATGCAACAACCCCAAACCCACTTTGAGCTGAATTGCATTCACCGTCCACATGACTGGATGCGGACCCGCCAGCTCAATACGCACCCGCCCATCGTGCACATAAATGGCATCGGCCAGCATGGTCTTGAGCGGCGACGGCCCTGGACTTTGTTTTAGCTTGAGCCCCGGCACCACAAAATGGCCGTCCGGCATTTGCTTCAGTAACAACCGCGGTTGCACAAGACGAAAAGCCGAAGGCCGAGCACCCGTGCCGTGGAAAAAGGCCCACGGAGAAAAATCGAGGCGCACGGTCTTGGCGCCGATCACCACCTGCCCGTCGGCCGCGTTACGTACGGCCACATCGTGCACTACCAGTGCCGGCCCCCAACCGCGCCAGACGAGTGAAATCCGCCCGAGACTGACCGGCGACCCCAACTGGGCGACTACCATGTGCTCGATTTCGTCGTGGTAGCGCGGCACCAGATTAGCCGCCACGCGAAACAGACCCACCAGCGCCGCGGCCAGGATGATGAAAGCGGCAAGTGTACCTAGCCCCCACTTGAGCGGGCGCCGATGCGGTCCGTGGGTTCTAAAGCGGGATAACATCGAATTGCTCGGGCCGGTACTGGGTTTCCACCTGCAGGCGCACGGTGCGTTCAAGTGTGGCCGACAACTCGGCAAGGTTGGTCGATTCCTCGTCGAGCAGCAGATCGATCACCTGCACCGGCGCGAGCACCATGTATTCGTCGGCCGGGTATTGCCCGTTCAGGCGAATGAGTTCACGGTAGAGGTCGAAGCACACGCTTTCCGGCGTTTTAACCACACCGCGTCCGTCGCAGTGCGAGCACGGTTGCATCATCACATGCCCGAGACTTTCGCGGTTGCGCTTGCGCGTCATCTGCACCAGACCGAGCGAAGTCACCTCGCTCAATACGCAGCGCGCACGGTCCGCAGCCAACTCGCGCTTGAGCGTTTCGAGCACCAGTTGGCGATGCTCGGGACGGTTCAGGTCGATGAAGTCGATAATGATGATGCCGCCCAGATTGCGCAAGCGCAGTTGACGCGCGATCACTTGGGCCGCTTCGAGGTTGGTTTTCAGGAACGCCTCGTTCGAATTGCGGGTGCCAATGTAGGCGCCGGTGTTAACATCGACGGTGGTCATAGCTTCGGTCTGATCGAAAACCAGATAGCCACCGGACTTCAAATTGACGCGTCGTACCAGGGCGCGTTCGATTTCATCTTCAACGCCGTAAAGATCGAAGATTGGACGCTCGCCGTCATAGAGCGCAATGCGTTCGGCAAAACCAGGCAGGAACTGGGTAGCGAAACGGCGCATGCTGGCGCACACCTCCGGCGTATCCACGCGCAACTGCGTTACCTGCTCGTCGAGCAGGTCGCGCATGATGCGCAGCGGCAACGGCAAGTCTTCGTGCACCAATCCCGGACAGGTCGTCTCACACGCCTCGGTCTCGAGCGCCGCCCACAACCGGGACAGATACAACATGTCGGCACGCAGGGCATCGCGTTCCGCCCCTTCCCCCGCGGTTCGCACGATGTAACCGCCAGCATTCCCCTCGGGCCGCACTGTCTCGACCAGTTCGCGCATCCGCTCGCGTTCGGCCGTATCCTCGATACGCGCCGACACTCCCACACCCGTGCCGCCGGGCACATAAACCATGTAGCGTGAGGGTATGCTGATGCGCGTGGTCACACGGGCACCCTTGGTGCCGAGCGGATCCTTGAGCACCTGCACCAACACCGTCTCGCCTTCGCTCAGCAGGGCTTGGATAGCGGGCGGGCCATCGCCGTTCGTGCCGGCTTCCACGTAGGGCAGCTTGGCAATGTCACCGGCGTGCAAAAACGCGCTGCGCTCGTCACCAATATCGATGAAGGCGGCCTGCATCCCCGGCAGCACCCTCGCCACCCGTGCCTTGTAGATATTGCCCACGATGCCGAGCCGGCGCGGCAATTCGATGTACAGCTCCTGCACCAGACCGTGTTCGACGATCGCAACCCGCGTCTCGTAGGGCGTGGCGTTGACCAGTATCTCGGTGCTCATGCCTCGGTCCTCACCCGATGCAACAGTGCCGCAACAGCAGCAAGCGGCAATCCCACCACGTTGGTATAGCTGCCCACCAGCCGTGCAAGGAAAGCGGCTGCGCCGCCCTGCACCGCGTAGGCCCCCGCCGCACCCAGCGGTTCAGGCGTGCGCACGTAGCGCGCGATCTCTTCGGCGGCAAGCGTCCTGAACCACAGCCGCGTCACCACGCAGGCCTGCGAAACGTTAACGCCATTCACCAGCGCCAGTGCCGTGATCACCCGATGTTCGCGACCCGACAGCGCTTGCAGCCACCGTCCGGCCTCGTCCTCATCGGCAGGCTTGCCCAGGATGCGTCCCGCCTGCGCGACGACGGTATCGGCTCCGAGCACCGCACACCCGGAATGCGCTTCGGCCACGGTACGGGCCTTGGCCAGGGCCAACCGGGCGACAAGCGTCTCCGCCGTTTCGCCGGGTTGCGGTGATTCGTCGATATCGGCCGGGCACACATCGAAGGCGACGCCGAGCCGCACCAACAATTCATGTCGGCGCGCGGAAGCCGAGGCCAGAATCAATGATTCCATGACCTTAGTGTAGCGTGATAACTATGGCTTCACGCCCGGTGATAGGGATGACCGGCGTTCACGCTCCAGGCCCGGTAAAGCTGCTCGGCAACGACCACCCGAACCAGCGCATGCGGCAGAGTCAGCGGTGACAGCGACCAGCAGGCATCGGCGCATTCCAGGCAGGCTTCGGACAGCCCGTCTGCACCGCCGATCAACAGCGCCACATCACGCCCCTCCAGCTCCCATTCGCTCAACCGGGCAGCCAGTTCCACGGTGGACCAGCCTGTGCCCCGCTCGTCAAGGGTAACGATCCGGTCGCGCGGACCACAGGCTGCCAACAGGCGCTGTCCCTCGTCTGCGCGCGCACGCGCCACCTCATCCGCATGCCCGCGGGCGGGTGCAATCAGACGCGGTTCCACCCTGAGGGCATCAGGCAGGCGTTTGAGGTATTCGGCACAGGCGTCTTCGGCCCAGCGGGGCGGACGACGCCCGACCGCAAGCAGCCGGATGCGCACGGCTCAGTCGATCGTCTCGGTGAGCGAGGAGCCTGCCGGACCCACCGACCACAAACGCTCCAGATCGTAGAAAGCACGCGTGGTGGGGCGCATCAGATGCACAACACAATCAGCGAGATCGATGAGTACCCACTCGGAATCGCTTCGGTCGCCCTCGACACCAAGCGGACGCACGCCACGTTCCCGCGCGCACTCGATGGCGGCGTTCCTGAGCGTGGCCAGGTGGCGATCCGAATTACCGCTCGCCACCAGCAAATAATCCGTAAGCGGCGTCTTTCCGCGCACGTCGATGACCATGGTATCCACCGCCTTGACTTCTTCCAGGGCTGCCACCAGGGCATCGCAGAGAGCGCCGCCCGGATCGGCGGCCGTCTTAACCTTGCCGGTAGCAACCGGTTTTTTCGATGTACTCACGCACAACCTCCGGAACCAAAAAATGAATATCGCCGCCCGTGTTTGCAGTCGAACGCAAGGCGGTAGCGGAAATTTCCAGCTGGGTGACCGCAACCAGCACGATGCGCCCGGTCTCGGCTGCATTCAGCCCGCCGGGCTCCGCCACCAGACGACCGCGTGTCAACTCCTCCAACCCCGTGCCATCTTCCAGGGACCAGCCGGGACGGTGGGCAACAGCGATATGCGCAAGCTCCAGCAATGCGCGCCAGCCGTGCCATCCCGGCAAGCCGAGAAAGGCATCGGTGCCGAGCAGCAGCACGAGTCGCTCATCGGGCAGTTCGCGCCGCAACGCCGCCAGCGTGTCCAACGTATAGGAGGGTCCTTCGCGGTGCAGTTCGCGGCGATCGAGCACGAAGCCTTCGACTCCGGCAATGGCCTGCGCAACCATCTCTGCCCGCGCTTCGGGGCCGGCCACCGGCGCCGCGCGATGGGGCGGCTGGCGGCATGGCACAAAGCGCACCTCATCGAGCGCGAGTGCCTCCTTGAGTTCCAGCGCCGGGCGCAGGTGGCCATGGTGGACGGGATCGAATGTGCCCCCAAACACACCCACTCCGCTCATGCAGCTCTCCTCGCACGCGCTCCTGCCATCGTAAACAGCAACCTCTCCAGGCGTTGCCAAGGGTCACCCGAGGCCCGCCCCTTGATCACCCGGTCGATATTGGCGGCTTCCACC
>JBAUSV010000028.1:0-58501 GCA_049581885.1 Gammaproteobacteria bacterium
GAGCGCGCGTGCACCTGGGCGGCGCTCGCGGTCACGGCGGCCTGGCTGCTCGCGCCAATCAATCTCACCTCGGTGCTCTACGTCATCCAGCGCATGACCTCGCTCTCCGCCACCTTCACGCTGCTCGCCCTGATCGCCTACGTCGCGGGCCGGCGCAGACTGCACGCGGGCACCGGCGGCGGGCGGGCCTGGATCGAACTATTGCTTGCGGCGCTGGTTTTCACGCCGCTCGCCGTGTTCACCAAGGAGGACGGGGCGCTTGCGCTGCTCTATGCGCTCGTGATCGAGTGGGCCCTGTTCGGCCTGCGCAACGCAGACGGACGCCGTGCGCGCGGTGTCATCGTCTACTTCAGCATATTCCTCGCGATCCCGCTCGTACTCGGGCTGTTCTGGCTGGTGCCGCACGAATTCCACAACATGACCTGGGCAATGCGCCCCTTCGATCTCGGCGAACGATTGCTCACCGAGGGACGCGTGATCTGGCATTACGTGTGGTGGACGCTGATCCCCGACGTCACCTCGCTCACGCTTTACCACGACGCCTTCCCGGTATCGCACGGCCTCCTCCGACCATGGACCACGCTGCCGGCCTGGGCGGGAATTGCCGCCCTGCTCGGAGCCGCCGTACTGGTCCGGCGCCGGTATCCGCTGATCGCGTTCGGCCTGCTGTGGTTCCTCGCCGGCCAGGTGATGACCGCCACCTTCATCCCGCTGGAGCTAGTATTCGAACAACGCGAATACCTGCCCTCGCTCGGGCTCTATGTAGCGGTATTCGCCACGCTGCTGGTGCTGGTCGAACATCATCCGCGCCGGCGGCTCGCAGTCGCAGCCGTCATAGTCCTGATCGCCCTCTACGGCGCCGGGCTCGGCCTGCGCTCGATCACCTGGAGCAATCCGGTGCGCCAGCTCGCCACTGCCGTGCACGATCACCCGAATTCGCCGCGTGCAACGTATGCCTGGGGACGCATGCTCACGATTATGTCGAATCACAACCCGCAACTGGTCTCGCCCGCGTTCAAGGCCCTGGAGCGCGCCACCCAGGTGCGGGGTCACGGTCTGCTGCCGTACGCCACGCTGATCCTGCTTGCGCAGCGCAGCGGTCAACCGATCAAGCCAGAATGGTACGCGGACATGCAAACATTGCTCACCCGGCGTGCGGCGACCCCGGCCGACATAGCGGCGCTTTATTCGCTGGTGCAGTGTGCGCTACGCAACAAAAACCCCTGCCAACTCAATCCCATGCGGATGCAGGCCCTGTTCGCCGCGGCCCTGACCCGCAAACAGCGCAATTCACGCATTGCCGCCATCTACGGCAACTATCTGATCAACGTTGCCCATCGACCACGCGCGGCACGCCAGGTTTTCCGCGCCCTGGTAAAGCAACACCCCGGCAACGCCACGTACCATTTCGACCTCGGCATCACCGAGTTGGGTAACCGCGATCTCGCCGCCGCCCGGCGTGAATTGGCTACACTGCATAAACTGAACCGTTTCGGGATGAGCAACGAATATATAAAATCGTTGTCCGACCTGATTGGACTCGTCACCCAACAAACACCGCCGCATGAGCAAACCCGATGAGCAAACGCAGTAAGACCAAACTCAAGTCCGTACCGCGCGGGCATACGCCGAAACACCCTCCTGCACCGCACAAGCCGCAGCGCACCGCGACCGTCGCCGTGCCTGCCCGGCCTTGGCACAAGGACGCTTATCTGTGGTGGGCTGCGCTCGTCGCGCTGCTCGCCGTGACCTGGTTCGTGTACCACAACGGACTCACCAGCGGCTGGTTCCTCGACGATTACGGCAACATCGTCAACAACGGTGCGCTCGCGCTGCCGGACTTGTCGTTCTTCACCCTCTGGCACGCGGTGTGGTCCTTCAGTGCCGGGCCGCTTGGCCGCCCCATTTCACTCGCATCCTTCGCCATCGAACGCTACCTATACGGTCTCGACCCCTACGTCTTCAAGCTCACCAACCTGATGCTGCATCTGATCACCGCGGTGCTGGTGGCCGGCTTCACGCGCAGCCTGCTGGCCGCCTGGCGCACGCGCTTCGCGCCCGATACGAAAGCCTGGCGGGTGGAATGGATCGCGCTCGCCATCGCCGCCTGCTGGGCGCTGCATCCGATGAACCTGACCCCGGTGCTCTACGCGGTGCAGCGCGAGGCCATCCTCGGCAACCTGTTCATGGTCGCCGGTTTGTGGTCCTATGCGGCTATCCGCAGGCACCTGACGACCAACTGGCCCACCACGATCCTGCTGATTGCCGTGACCATCGTTTTCACTGCGCTGGCGGCGTTTTCCAAGGAAATCGGCGTACTGCTACCGATGCTGGTGCTGCTGGTCGAATTCTTCATTTTCAGGTTCCGCGACCACGACGGCGAGCGGGCCAAAAAACTGTGGTTGTTTTATCTGCTGGTACTCGTAATTCCCGCGATTATCGGATTCTGGTGGGCCATACCCAAGATCGTCAATCCCCATTCCTACGCCAGTCGGGCATTCAATCTCGGCGAGCGCGTACTGACCGAAGGCCGAGTCGTGATTTGGTATCTCGGGATGGTTCTGGCCCCGCGGCTGTCCGCGATGGGGCTGTATCACGACGATTTCTCAATCTCCTCCGGTCTGCTCTCGCCACCCACCACGCTGCTCTCCTTCCTGCTCATTGCCGCCCTGTTTGCCGCCGCGTGGTGGCTACGCAAACGGCGTCCGCTGGCGGCACTCGGCATCGTATGGTTTTTTGCAGCGCAGACCTTGACCTCAACCGTCTGGCCGCTGGAACTCGCCTTCGAGCAACGCATCTATCTCGCCGACTGGGGCATCATTCTCGCCGTGTTCGCGCTGGTGATCCTGCCGCTGCGACGACTGCAATGGCGCCGCGTCGGCCTTGTCCTGAGCGTACTGGCCGTGATCGGACTCGCCGCCATCACTTATCAACGCGCCTGGCACTGGCGCAGCAATCTCGCCCTCGCCAAGGTGCTGGCGCACAATCACCCGCAATCGCCGCGCTCCACCTACCTGCTGGCGCGGCTCTATACCAACCGCGCGCTGGGCGGGCAGGAAATCTACGCCGAGCCCGCCTTCAAGGCCGCACGCAAGGCGACCCGCGTCCCCCATGCCGGGCTCGACCCGTGGGTCGCGATGATCCTGCTCGCCGCCCAGACCGGACGCCATGTCGAGCCGTCCTGGTTCGACGGCATGGTCAAGGCTGTGGGCGAGGAGCCTCTAACGGTCTCCGACGTCAATGCGCTGGAAGCACTCGTCAGCTGCTACTCCAAGCATCAATGCAAGATCACACGTGACTCGCTCGACCGCCTGTTCAAGGCCATCTACCACAGCCCACGCATTAGACAGTTGGGCATGAACTACGCCAATGTCCTCGTTACCCAGGCCAACATGATCGGCTACTCCACCGCCGCCGAACGCGCCCGCAGCGGGCCGCTTTTGATCAAGGCAGCCAAGGCGGTGCCGGACGTGGCGCAGTTCCAGGTCAACGTGTTCAACATCGAACTCGAGGACGGCCACATCGCCAAGGCTCGCCAGGCATTCGAAAATATCCGGAAACTGAACAGGCTGGGCAAGCTCGACTACACGCTTGATCGCCTGCGCCCACAGCTCGAAGCGGCCGAACGCAGAGCACGGGCTACTCCACCTGCCACCACACCCTAGCCGCCGGGCGCGTGGCAGCCTGCCTCGCCTCGGAACGCTGTATGCCGAGTCCAGGACTCGTTTATGCGAGAATCACTTCACGTCCGACCAGAATAACTGCATGATCCCCGATCCCCGTGTATCCATCATTCTGCCCTCCAAGAATGAAGCCGCCGCTCTGACCGACGTGTTGCCCCGGTTGCGGAGCCTGCAGCCGGATGCCGAAATCATCGTCGTTGATGACGGCTCCACCGACAACACCCTTGAGATATGCACTGCAAACGGCATCACCTGCCTGCGCTCGCCCTACTCCATGGGCAACGGCGCCGCCATCAAGCGCGGCACACGGGCGGCTCACGGCGAGCTGCTCGTATTCATGGACGGCGACGGCCAGCACGATCCAGCCGACATCGAGCGCTTGCTCGCGCGACTGAAAGAAGGCTACGACATGGTCGTCGGCGCCCGCGCCTGGGGCAGCCAGGCCGGCGTCGGGCGCGGACTCGCCAACACCTTCTACAACTGGTTCGCCTCGCGAGTGACCGGGCATAAGATTCTCGACCTGACCTCCGGATTCCGGGCCGCGCGCGCCGCAAAATTCCGTGAGTTCCTGCATCTGCTCCCCAACGGTTTTTCCTACCCCACCACCAGCACCATCGCGTTTTTCCGCAACGCCTACGCGGTCGCCTACGAACCTATCGAGGTCGCCGCTCGGGTCGGCAAGAGCCATATCAAGCCGCTGCGCGACGGGTTGCGCTTTCTGCTCATCATCTTCAAGATCACCACCCTGTATTCACCACTGAAACTTTTCGCGCCAACCGGCTTCGGGTTCTTCGTGCTCGGTTTCGCTTATTACGGCTACACACTGGCAACCCAGCATCGATTCACCAACATGAGCGCCCTGATGTTCAGCGCCGCCGTGATCATTTTCCTGATCGGACTGATTTCCGAGCAGATCACCAACCTCACCTACCGCCCGCACGAGTGAGTCGGCACAGACATTGCATCGATGCCGTGGCGTCATGACCCAACTGCAAAAACCGCGCATTCTCATTATTACCCGCAACCTGCCACCGCTGGTCGGAGGCATGGAACGGCTGAACTGGCATATGGCCGAGGAATTGGGCAAACGTGCCAAGGTGAGACTGATAGGCCCCGCCGGTGCGGCGGCCATGGCTCCGCCGAATGTTCAGGTACTCGAGGTTCCACTCAAGCCCCTGACGCGTTTCCTGCTCATGGCCCTGTGGGCCGCCTGGCGGATCGCGCGCACCTGGCGCCCCCATACAGTGCTGGCCGGCAGCGGGCTGACAGCGCCCCCTGCATGGCTCGCGGCGCGATTCTGCGGCGCATCGTCCGCCGTCTATGCCCACGGCCTCGACCTGGCCATACGCCACCCGCTCTACCGCGCCCTGTGGCTGCCTGCCATCCGCCGCATGGACCGCGTCATCGCCAACAGCCGGGCCACCGAACGGCTGGCCGTCGACGCCGGCGTCGATTCCTCGCGCATCGCGATCGTACATCCGGGTGTCGACATCACTACGCAACCACCCGACGAGAGTGCGGACAGCCACTTCCGGGCCGAACTCGGACTGGCCGATAGCCCCGTGCTGCTCTCTGTGGGCCGTCTCACCCGGCGCAAGGGTCTACGTGAATTCGTGACCGAAGTGTTGCCACACATCGTCGCGGCCCGACCAGAGGTGGTGCTGCTGATCGTGGGCGACGCACCCCGGCAGGCCCTGAGCGCCGAGCCGCAGACGCGGGAGAGCATCCAGTCCGCAGCCGACGCCGAAGGAGTCGGCAAACACATCCGTTTCCTGGGTGTTATCACGGACCGCGAGCGACTAGCCACCGTATATCGAGCAGCCGACGTTCACGTATTCCCGGTGCAGCAGATCGCGGGCGATCCGGAGGGCTTCGGCATGGTGGCCATCGAGGCCGCGGCCCAGGGGCTGCCCACCGTGGCTTACGCGACCGGCGGTGTTGTCGATGCCGTCGCTCCCGGTCAGTCGGGACGCCTCGTTCCACCCGGTGACGGCCCAGCCATGGCGCAGGCCATCGAGGAGACACTGGCCGAGCGCGAAACCCTGCGTAACACCTGCCGCGCCTTTGCCGAAAACTTTTCCTGGTTCCGTTTCGGTGCGGCCATGGCCGATGCCCTCGGTCTGCGGGATCCCGGCTAGACCGAGCAGGCTGCAAAAACCTGGCGGTAACCCTCCAGCATCCGATCCAGGGTGAATTCGGCGAGAACCTTTTCGCGATTGTAGGCACCCATCTCCGCCCGGAGCACCGGATCGGCAGCGAGCCGCTTCAGGTACCCGAGCATCTGTGTCCGATCGTCCCGCTCGAACAGGAACCCGCCCTTGCCGTGATCCACCAATTCCGGCATGGAGGAGCAGCGGGTGGCGACCACGGGCAAGCCGCAGGCCATGGACTCCAGCACCACCAGACTCAAACCTTCGCGCCGTGTCGGGAAAAACAGAATATCCGCCTGCCGATACAGTTCTGGCATCTCGGCGTGGTTGCGGCGCGGCATGGCAACCAATCTTTCCGCGGGCGCGAGCTTGTCGGTGGCGGAGTCCCGCAACCCAACCGTGTATTGCATCACCACGCCATCGGGCAAAATCTGCGCCAGCGCCGTCACATGCTCCGACCCCTTGCGGCGAATCGGATTGCCGGCGAACAGGATTTTGACCGGATGCCCGTCCGCGCTTTCCGCGGGACTAAACATCTCCGTATCCACGCCGTTACGGATCACAACCAAGCGCTCGCCGAGCGCATGATGGCGTTGCGCCCGCTCGGCGGTAAACCGGCTGACCGCCGTCACCCATCTGGCCCGGCGCAGCGAGGCACGGACAGCGGACGCCATGGCAGTTTGGTAGAAAATGCGCTGAGCGCGAGACGAACTCGCCAGCAACTCGGGGTCAAGATAATAATTGTGAAAGGTGGCGACCAGATCGGAATCCGGAGACGCCACCCAAGGGCCGAGTTCGGGTAGAAAATGCGTAATTCCACCGGTTTGCCTGCGACGCGCGACAAGCATCGGCGGCGCCAATCCCCAATAAGGCGACAACGGATCGACCCGGTAGCCGGGGATGTGCGCCTCCAGCGCACGATGCACCACCATCACGCCACTGCCGGTCACGACGGGGGAGATTACCTCATGCTTGCGGGCACTCTGCATCTAACCTCGCCCAGCGTGAGTATGGTCGATGCTGCAGCGCCGGCGGATCAATGGCCCGGCTCCCATCGTTTGCCGAGACGATTGCTTAATCCGTCGAAAATGCCGCGGGCATAGGCGAGGGACTGGCGGGCACGGCCCGGTTCGCGCAGCAGCGTGGCGCCCCAGCGCACAAACACCCCCGGTAGGGTCATGAACACCAGGCGAAACCCGTAATGCCGACGCCCGTTGAGCACCCGGTTGCGGATATCGTAGTAGCGTCGCCACGGCGGCATCCTGAGACAGAAAAACGCCTGCCCCAGGAAGCGCACCATGTAGTCTCCGGGCCGTGGATGGCGTATCCGGCTGGCCTTCACCAGAACAAGGTCGGCCCCGGTCTTCTTGATACGCTCGCCGTAGTCCATGTCATCGCCCGAGATGAAATAACCGGCTTCCGGCAGGCCCGCGCGCTCCACGATGGTGCTGCTGACCATGAACCCGAGAAACGGCAGGCCGACAACCCGCATGGTGGCGGGCAACTTCTCGTATTGCCGGATGCGCCGCCCCTGCGAAGTGCCGGTCTTCGCCTCGACCGCCGGCCAGCACAACACAAGCGCGCCATCCTCCGCCGCGAACACAGCGCTGGAGCCATAGCAGCAATCCGCCTCGAGGCCGGTCTGCTCCAGCGCCTGCAATGCGCCAGGCTCCGGCTCGGCGTCGTCGTCCATGAGCCAGACCCAATCGTTACCGTCGGCGACCGCCTGCTTTACCCCGGCATGGAAGCCGCCGGCGCCCCCGCCGTTTTCCGCCAGGCGACGAAAGACCAGTCCGGGCCGGGCCAGGTATCCAAGCCCTTCCAGGAAGGTCTCGGTACCATCGGTGCTGGCATTGTCGACCACGTAAACGGCGTCCGGCGTGCGTGTTTGCGCGAACACGTCGTTCAGGCAGCGCTGCAGCAATGCCTTCCGGTTGTAGGTGACCACCAGGGCCGCGATTTTCGTCGCCATGATCAGAGTTTTTCCTTGAGGCGATCCGCCGCCTTGAGGGCTGCAGCCACCACCTGATCCATATTGTAGTAACGGTACTGGGCCAGGCGGCCGACGAAAGTAACGCCGCTTTCCCGCTTGGCCAGAGCGTCGTAGCGCTTGTACAGCACCTCGTTTTCCGTGCGTGGAATCGGATAGTACGGATCCCCTTCGGCCTGCGGGTACTCGCGCACGATCGAGGTGCCCGGCACCCGCTGTCCGGTCAGGTGCTTGAACTCGGTGATCCGTGTATAAGCGTGATCATTGGGATAATTCACCGTACCGGTTTCCTGGAAGCGCTCCGTGTCAGGCAGGTGCTCGTGCTCAAAGTGCAGGGAGCGATAGGGCAAGCGCCCGAAACAGTATTCGAAATAGGCATCGATCGGCCCGGTATAGACAACGTGGCCGAAGCCGCCCGAACCGCGCAGCTCGGCAAAATCCACGCCGAGCTCCACGCCAATGTTCGGATGATCCAGGATCGCTTCGAACATCTTCGTGTAGCCGTGCAACGGCATGGCCTGGAACGTGTCGGTGAAATACCGGTCGTCCGTGTTCGTCCGCACCGGTATGCGCGCCGCCACGCCGGCCTTGAGCTCCGAGGGTTCCAGGCCCCATTGCTTGCGCGTGTAATTTAGAAAGAACTTCTCGTACAGGTCACGGCCCACCGAATTGAGCACCACGTCCTCGCTGGTGGCTACCGGATTGCGCGGCTCGCGCACCTTCTCGAAGAACTCCGCAGCCCCCCCCTCGTCCAGTTCAAGCCCATACAGTAGATTCAGTGTGTCGCGGTTGATGGGGAACGGGTAAGTCACCCCATTCAAGACACTGCGTACACGATGTTCATAAGGATGCCACTCGGTAAAACGCGACAGCCATTCCGCAATCCGTGCACCATTGGTATGAAAGATGTGCGGGCCATAAAGATGGACGAGAACACCATGCTCATCGTGTTCATCGTAAGCATTCCCCGCGACGTGGGGGCGTTTTTCCACGACGCGTACGAGTTGTCCGGCCTCCGCCAGCTCACGGGCCACCACACTGCCGGCAAAGCCGGCGCCCACAACCAAAAAATCGTGTTCAGGGCGCGTGCCGCGGCTTTTTGTTGTCATGGAAACTCGCTGCTCAGTGCCCGAATGCCGGCATTTTAACCTTCCATCCTGAATGGCTCATAAGGCGCGACCGTCACTTTCACAGCTTCCTGACGTATTCCCTATCCGTCAGGGTCCGGCGTATGTCGCGATACAACCGAGTGAGTCTGCGCGCGGGCCATAGGGCACACTCCGCCATTACGGGCGGCACCTTGCGCAGCACCCCCCGTTGATAAGCATGAGAGTCGGGGCGGGAGCCGGGGGACATATCGACAGCCCTGCGTGCGATTGCATACCAACGAAACGGGCGGTATGGGAACCCCCGATGCGCATAGTGCCAAAGGGCCGAAGCAATCGCGGCATCGCGTTGCGGAGTGTCGCGCCCACTTTCGAGCAGGCGATCGTGCAGGGTCAACAGCCGTGCTATGACCGTCTCCTCGCGTCGATTCATGGGCGCCAGCAAAGCCGCACGCAGTCCACGCCTGTGCCGGTTGTGCTGGAACCAGACCCCCACCGGGGCATCCAGATGTGTCCAGCGCCACTCGCGGCAAGCCGCGAGATTGATCATCCAGACGTAGTCTTCCGCCCTATCGACGTCAACGTCCCACTCCAGGTTTTCAAGCAACGACCTAAGAAAGACGTTGGCGGTCAACAACCGGAAACCAGTGTGGCTGACCGCCGCGCATACGAAATCATCGGTGTCTGGAAATCCGAGCAATCCATGATCGACGCCGTCCTGGTCCATGCTGGCCAGTCGGCCGGAGCACACCTCCGCTTGCTCCGACTCAAGCATGTTCACCTGCTTCCCGGCCGCGGGCAGGAGATAATCGTCGTCGTCCAGGAAGCGCAGGTATTTCCCGCGCGCCAGCCGGAGACCATGGTTGCGGGCCATGTTCACGTTGCCGGGTTCTATGGGTTCGATACGGACTCTCGGATCGGCCTTGAACAGAGTCATGGATTGCAGCCACGAATCATCGCCCCCGTTCGGAACCACGATCACCTCGACGCCCTCCCCCAGGTGCTCGAGCGCACTGCGTACCGCCCGGGGCAGGAACTCGGGGCGTCTGAAAGTGGGGATTACAACGGTAACCAGGGGATAGCTCATGACGATTCCCCGACGCATGAAAATTCACGGCAAACCATTCAAACGATACCCTTCTATCAGAAAGAAATACATTCGAGCTCGATATCGGTTTTTCGTCTCGATAGATTGTCCACGATCGCCACCTCATGGCCACGGGCCGAAAAATGCAGGGCGGGCCGCCCGAAGAATCCATCACCGTCTAATATCACGATCCGCATATCAGCCTCTCAGCACGCGGTGTATAAAGTTTAGTGTCCGAACGTCGCCAAATGGGCGCGGGTCATTTTGACTTCGAATGAAACAACCCCAAGCTAAAAACCAAAAGCACTCGGGTTCAAATCCAACCGCCGACGAAGCCAATACCAGAGCAGGATGTTCCAGAACAGCAGGCTGCTGGCGGTGGCTATGGCCGCACCATTCACCCCGTAGAATGGAATCAGCGCGCCATTCAGGACAACATTCAGTACCACGCTCGCGCCCACTCCGATCGCGGTAAGCCTTTCATGTCCGGTCATGTTGAGGATGTTGCCAGTCGGACCGGCCACAACATTGAAAAGCTGGGCGCCCGCCAAAATCTGCAAGGCCATCGCCCCTTTGGCATAAGCGGGGCCATAGAGATAATACAGCAGGGGGTGGGCAGCCACGATGAAAAGAATGGCAACCGGTGCCGACAGCAGGGCGACCCGGCGAACGGCCGCGGTCAGTAACCGCTGGAGGAGATCGCGCTCTCCCTCGTGGTAGAGCCTTGCAATACGGGGCCCCAGCGTCATGTTGGCGGCCATCATAAAAAAGGTGACGAGTTCCCCGGCGCGGGCGGCGATGGCATAAATGCCGGCGTCATGAGCGCCGTTGATGCTACCAAGCATGATGAGGTCGGTACGATTGTTGACCATGTAGAGCATCCCGAGCCACATGAACGGCAAGGCGGCCCGGACCCGTGCCGACGGCAGGTTTTCGGTACTCGCGCGCGGCGCGGCGCGGCGGAACTGGAGCTGATTGACCAGGATCGGCACCAGGGCGGCCACGATCATGGCGGCGACCAGCTCGACCGGGTACAGCCGCCCCTGCCATAGCCACAGGCCGGCCAGCAGGGCCAGCATGAGCGCCGGCCCCAGGATGAACTTCGGCCATTGGCTACGTGCAACCCAGCCCAGTGCCTGGAGCAGGGCAGCCCGTACATCACCCAGGTTGTTCAGCAGGGGTAGCGGCGCGGCAATCACGAAAAGCCAGCGGGCTCCGGCCGCCTGCGGCAGGAACACGGCGCAGGCCAGCAGGGCGCCTGAAAGCAGACCACTCACGAGCACCCGGCCATCCGCCCAAGCAAGCAGCCAACGCAGGCTGGCGGGAGCCTTGGCTCCCTCGCGCACCAGGTAAGCGGGAAAACCCAGACCGGCCGGGATGGTCAGCAGGGAGGCCCAGGCGATAACGTAGACGTAGAGCCCATAGTCGTGGGGTTCCAGGGTTCGCGCGTACACCAGGCTCGCCCCGAAGGCGATAAGCGTCGCGCCTATCTTGAGTCCGGCGGTGACGCCGGCCGAGCGCACCAGTTGGCCGCGCTCCGTATCGGTTCGCAAATCGTCACGCAGAATATTGAACAGGCGGCGCGGACGCATCCGGGTCACTGGGCTGAACTGGGCGTTATCTTAGCGGCACAAGCACCCGGACCTGTGCGCGGGCCTGTCAAACCGGCGCCGGAGGACACCCAAAGCCTGCTGCGACAGGGCACACGGTGCAAAATGCCGGATTATTTCCCTTCCCCGCAGGTCGGTTCACCACTGCGCGGTGATTCTGGAGCGGCCAAACAGATTATTCCCTTTCATTTCAAGGTGATTTTGGTCTAAAGTAGTCAAAATTCTCGGTTATAAGCAGCATGGCTATTCCGGCGGAAAAAGCGTCGCTTTCCGGACTTGCACGACACTTGGTGAGCCGCGGCATTCTCGAAGCCGATCAGGCTAGCATCGCCCAGAACGGTGCCCACGAGGCCCAAATACCCCTGGTGAGTTATCTGGTGCAGCAGGGCATGGTCAAGGCGGATAATTTCGCCCAGATTCTGAGCGAAGAATTCAGCGTCCCCCTAATCAACATCGACTGCGTACACATCGATCTGGAAATCGCGCAAAAGGTGGGGGAAACCCTGATCCGCCGCCATCATGTCATGCCCTTCTTCAAGCGCGGGAAACGACTCTACGTTGCCACCTCCGATCCCACGAACGGAAAGGCCCTGGATGAACTCAAATTTCATACGGGGTTGATCGTCGAGCCCATCGTGTGCGCAGACGACACACTGGATCGTCATCTTGAAGCCGTGCTGCAAGGCATGGGCCTTGGTGATCTGGGCGAGGATCAGGATCTGTCCGATCTGGGACTCGAACCCAATGCCATGGACGAGCCGGAGACCCCGGAAGCGCCGGTATCCATTACCGACGATGCGCCGGTTGTTCAATACGTCAACAAGATTCTGCTGCAAGCCATTCGCAACGGGGCATCGGACATTCACTTCGAACCTTACGAAAAGTATTACCGGGTGCGCCTGCGCATTGATGGCGTACTGCAGGAAATCAACCGCCCACCCGTGCATTTGAAGGAAAACCTGGCGGCCGTACTGAAAGTGAAATCCCGGCTGGACGTAGCCGAGCGCCGCAAACCGCAGGATGGTCGCACGAAGATGAGACTGTCGCGCAACCGGGCCATGGACTTTCGCGTGAGCTGCATCCCGACCGCGTGGGGCGAAAAAATCGTGTTGCGTCTGCTCGACCCGGCGAGCGCCAGCCTGGGCGTGGAGGCATTGGGCTTCGACTCGTTCCAGAATAAACAGTTTTCGAAAGCGCTGTCGCAACCGCACGGCATGATTCTGGTGACCGGCCCCACGGGCAGCGGCAAGACGGTGACACTGTACACGGCCGTGCAAATACTCAACACGCCGGAACGCAATATATCCACGGCCGAAGACCCGATCGAAATCCAGCTTGCCGGGATCAACCAGTTGGAGATCAATCCCAAAATCGACCTGACTTTTGCCGGCGCACTGCGCGCTTTCCTGCGCCAGGACCCGGACGTGATTCTGGTAGGCGAGATACGCGATTACGAAACCGCGGAAATTGCGGTCAAGGCCGCACAAACGGGCCACCTGGTACTCTCGACGCTGCATACCAACGATGCGCCCAAGACGCTGACGCGACTGCGTGATATCGGCCTGCCGCCCTATTCCATCGCCTCCAGCGTGAATCTGATCATTGCCCAGCGTCTGGTACGCCGGTTGTGCAAGAACTGCCGCAAGGCATTGGAAATCCCCCCCAAAGCCCTGCGCGAAGAGGGATTCACCGAAAAAGAGATTGAGGAAGGAGTGCATGCCTTCGGCCCTGTGGGCTGTAACCAGTGCACCCAGGGCTACAAGGGACGCATGGGTATTTTCGAGGTGCTGCCGATGACCGAAAAAATGCAACACGCAATTCTTACCGATGCATCGGATCAGGAGATCGCGCAGCTAGCCCGCGCCGAGGGCATACAGGATATGCGCCGCTCGGGACTCGACAAGGTGAAGGCGGGAGAAACCTCGCTGGAAGAAGTTCGCCGCGTAACCACTTCATAGGGATAGGGTACTGAAAAACATGGCTACCGATACCAAACAGGTCAATTGGATATACGAAGGTCGGGATCACCGCGGACAACGCATGCGCGGACGTCTGATGGCAAGTACTCTCACGCTGGCGCGGGCGGAATTGCGGCGACGCGGAATTGCGCCGACCAAGGTGCACCGCGAACGTCAGAAAACCGGCAAGCGCATCAAGCCAGGCGATATCGCCTACATGAGCCGCCAGTTGGCCACGATGCTGGCCGCAGGCGTGCCCATGGTGCAAACGTTCACTGTGCTCGGCCAGGGCAGCGACAACCCTAAAATGCGTACCTTGATGCTCGGCATAAGCGCCGATGTCGAAGCCGGCACCTCGCTTTCCGAGGCGCTGGCGAAATACCCCAAGTATTTCGACGATCTATACACCAGCCTGGTTGCCACGGGGGAGCAATCCGGCAAACTCGATGAATTGCTGCAACGTATCGCCACGTACAAGGAGAAAACCGAGGAACTCAAGCGCAAAATCAAGAAGGCGTTGATGTACCCGGCCGCGGTGGTGGTGGCGGCAATTCTGGTGACAACCATTCTGATGGTCTTTGTCATCCCCAAGTTCCAGGGCTTCTACGCCGATTTCGGAGCCACGCTGCCGGCGTTCACGCGCTGGGTAATCGGCATATCGGATTCCATGACGCACATCGGCTGGCTGTATCTGCTGATATTTATCGGCATTATTGTCGGCATCGTCTCAGGCCGCCGCCGTTCGCCCGGTTTTCACCGTTTTCAGGACCGTATGCTGCTGAAAGTGCCCGTGATCGGAATGATTATGAAAAAATCCGCCGTGGCCCGCTTTGCCCGCACCCTGAGCATCGTGCAAGCGGCCGGTGTGCCCATGGTCGAGGGCCTGGAAACGGTGGCCAATGCCACCGGCAACATCATTTACCATGACGCCGTACTGCAGGTAAGCAAACAGGTTGCTACGGGGCAGCGTATCGCCCGTGCCATGGATGAAACGAACATCTTCCCGGGCGTTGTGACTCAGATGATCGGTATCGGCGAGGAATCTGGCGAAATCGACGCCATGGCGGCGAAAGTGGCGGAGTTCTACGAACAGGAAGTCGATACCCTGGTCGACGGACTCAGCCAGTTGCTGGAGCCGATGATCATGGTGATACTCGGTGTGGTCGTCGGCGCCTTGGTGATCGCCATGTATCTGCCGATCTTCAACCTCGGCAACGTCGTCTGACCCGCGGCGCTTCGTCGCGATGAGAATGAAGTGGTTGCGATGACTACTTGCGCCTGCCTGTTTGCGGCCACTATCGGGCGTAGCAGCCTTTCGAGTCCCCAGTCACTGGTTCTCAGTCCAGTTACCAAACAAGTCCGATGCTGACCGGCGCGACTCTGCTGGCCGTCACGGGCCTGATCGGGCTCCTGTTCGGCAGCTTCCTGAACGTCGTGATCCACCGCCTGCCGCGTATGCTGGAGCGCCGCTGGCGCGAGGAATACGCACAGTACACGACCGACGCTTCGGAACCGGCAGCCGAGACACCCGCGCCCTATAACCTGGTGGTGCCCGTCTCGACTTGCCCCACGTGCGGGCGCAAAATCAAGCCCTGGGAAAACATCCCCGTCATCAGCTACCTTGCACTACGCGGACGCTGCGCCGGCTGCAAGACGCACATCAGCCTGCGTTACCCCGCCATCGAGCTGATCACGGCACTGTTCTCGGTCATCGTGGTGTGGCATTTCGGCGCCACTCCCGCAGCGGCCGGCGCACTCGTTTTCGTGTGGACGTTGCTCGCGGCCTCCGCCATCGACATCGGGCACTACCTGCTCCCCGATGCACTCACCCTACCTCTGCTGTGGCTGGGGCTGTTGTTCAACGCCTGGGGCACCTATGTGCCTCTGCGACAGGCCGTGATCGGCGCCGTGGCAGGCTACCTGATCCTCTGGCTCGTGTACCACATCTTCCGCTTGTTGACCGGCAAAGAAGGAATGGGCCGCGGCGACTTCAAACTACTGTCTTGCCTCGGTGCCTGGGCCGGATGGCGCATGCTGCCGCTAATCGTGTTCGCCGCAGCGTCAATGGGCGCCCTGATCGGCGGCGCCTGGTTACTTTCCAGCCGCCGCGGACGCGAACATCCCATTCCCTTCGGCCCCTTCCTCGCTGCCGCCGGCGTGCTTGCCCTGTTCGCAGGTCCGACCATCGTGCATGCTTATCTGCACTGGGCCGCTCCGCTCCGGCACTGAACGACATGTTCACGATCGGACTCACCGGCGGCATCGCGAGCGGAAAATCCACGGCCGCCCGTCACTTTGCAGATCTCGGCGCCTGTGTCATCGACACTGACGAACTCGCCCGCGAAGTCCTCGCCCCGGGCAGCGATGGCCTCCGCGACGTGGTGCGTGTTTTCGGGAAGGATCTGCTCAGCGCCGACGGCACACTGAACCGGCATGTCTTGCGGCAGCGGATTTTCGACGACGCCACGGCCCGCAGACGACTGGAGGCCCTGACTCATCCTCGCATCGAGGTGCTGTTGCGCAAACGCCTGGCCGCAGTACAGGCTCCGTACGCCATTGTGGAAGTACCGCTGCTGGTGGAATCGGATTGGGCCCGGACAATGGATCGCGTGCTGGTCATAGATTGCGACGAAGACACGCAAATTCGACGGCTCATGCAGCGTGACGGGGAAACGCAAGCCGCGGCACGCGCCGCGCTCGCCGCACAGAGTTCGCGCGCGGCCCGCCTGGCACTGGCCGATGACGTGATCCTGAACGACGAATCACCCGCAGTACTCGAATCCGCCGTAGAACGGCTGCACGACTCCTACCTGAAGCTGGCACAGAGGTCAATTCGTCCGTGATTGCTACAATCCTCGGATCATGAGCGCTCATCCCGAACCTTCCGTACCCGTCAGCACCTTCGAACATCCGATGACCGAGCGGATGCGCAGCTTCCTGCGCCTGGAAAGCGTGCTGGGCTCCACCCACACCCTGGTGCAGAATCCGCAACCGGATTTCGCGCGGGCGGCCTTGATCGCGCTTCTGGAGCTGGCCGCGCTGAGCGAACGAGGCGAACTCAAGCGCGACATTCTCTCCGAGCTGGAGCGCCAGCGTATCGTTCTCACCAGTCTGCGCGAGCAGATCGGGATCGACAATCAGCGACTCAGAAGCGCTCTTTCTTCACTCGAACACGAACAGCATAATGTGGAATCCCTGCCGGATCGCGTGGGACAACGCCTCAAAAGCAATGAGTTCATTGCCGCAGTCCGTAGCCGCAGCAGCATCCCCGGCGGCACCTGTTCATTCGATTTGCCGAGTTTGCATTGCTGGCTTATGCGACCCGAAGCCGAACGCATCAAGGATCTGTTGCACTGGTACGAGGAATTCACGCCGATCGCGAGCGCTCTGAAACTGCTCCTGAAACACATACGCGAAGCAACGGAATCCAGCGCAGTCAGGGCCATGGGCGGCATTTACGAATATCAGCCGCCAAGTGAAAATCCACCCGTTCTGCTGCGCATCACTTTGCCGTCTCATTCGAAGTTATATCCCATGGTGAGTGGCGGAAAACACCGGGTTACCATTCAATTCCACCACTGGAATGGCGTCGATACGCGCGATGAAGTACAGCGACGCGACATCGACTTCGAACTGGCACTCTGCCGCCTCTAGCCAGTCCGATCACGGTCACGGATTAGCCCGGGACAGGTTCTTGATCGAGCGCAGCCGGCCTCTCTCAGACCGTTTCCGGCCAGAAGGCGCGGATGGCAGCCACACCCTGGCCCCAACACGCTTGCACCTTCGTCAAATCTGCGGGCGTCATGCCGCCGATGGCATAGGTGGGGATACCGGCGGCAAGAGTGATTTTTTCGAAACCGCTCCAGCCGAGCGGCTTGCTGCCGGGATGTGAAGGCGTTTCCCTCACACTGCCCGCAATGATGTAATCCAGCCCCAGCCGGCGAGCGTGTTCTGCCTCTTCGATGCGATGCACGGAGGCGCCGACCCAGCCATCGACTCCCGGACGCGCATCAAGCGTGCTCAACACGGCGGCCGGTAAATGCAGTCCGGAAAAGCCTTTCGGCAACCGGGACACCACCTCTCCTGCGTTGAGGATCAGAGGCCTTTGCCGTTTGTTCGCAACGTCAACGAGCGAGGCTGCCAGCAATTCCAGGTGAGCCCGATCACGCAAACGAAGTACGGCACCGTCCGGTCGATCGCCAGACAGAGCCTGCTCGAAGCACTGCTTAAATGCATCCGTTTCGCCTGGTTCGGGATGAGGAGTAATCAAAAGCGTTGATGGCAAAACCAGCGCATTGAGAATCGGCAGGTTGGCTGGCAATAACGGGGCTTCGAGCAAATTCTTCGGCGTCTTCCAGCTCAGGCGCTGGTCTTCCTGCCCGGTGGGTTCTCCATCCCAGTTTCGGAGACGATACACATAGAGCCTCACACGGAATTCGGGGTAATCGTGCTCGCAACGGATGAGGGGGCACAAACACGCCTCGTCGATGGAAATGCCCAGCTCTTCATTGAGTTCGCGGCAAAGTGCCGCTGCCGGCGTTTCATCGGCTTCGATCTTTCCGCCCGGGAATTCCAGATAGCCTGCCAGGCTTTTGTTGGCTTGGCGTTCGCTGACCAACACCTTGCCGTTCGTGCATTGCAGTACGCCAACTGCCACTTCAATTCGTGTTCCGGATCCCGAATCCCGGGTCCCGGCTTTTATCATCCTGTCGCGCGCTGGTTCAGGCGACCGTGGCAATTCTTGTACTTCAAACCCGAACCGCATGGGCAGGGTTCGTTACGGCCTACCTTGCGCCCCGAACGCACATAGGGCTCTTCCACCGGCGCCGTAGCAGCGCTGCCCTGCTCCGCCCCGCCGGCTCCGGCCGCAGCCGCCGCGTCGGCATGCTGATACTCGTATTGCGCCTGGCCCGCACGGCGACGCTCGGCTTCGACCGCTTCCACGTCGGCAGAACCTTCGACCTGCACGCGCGACAACATGTTGGTCACTTCGAGCTTGTAGCGTTCCAGCATTTCAGTAAACATCGCAAACGCTTCGCGTTTATAGGCCTGTTTCGGATCCTGCTGCGCATATCCACGCAGGTGAATCCCCTGGCGCAGATGATCCATCGCCGCCAGGTGTTCCTTCCACAGTTGGTCAAGCACTTGCAGCGCAACCGCCTTCTCGAACTGGCGCATGACCTCTGTACCTACCAGCGATTCCTTGTGAGCGTATTCGTCGGCGAAATGCTTTTCGACTTTTTCCTTGAGCGCTGCCTCATAAAGGCTATCGTCTTCTTCGAGCCATTTCTTGATCGGCAGCTTCGCTCCGAATTCCTGCTCCAGAGCCTGCTCGGCACCTGGCACGTCCCACATGTCTTCCACGCTATCGGGCGGTATAAACTCATCGAGCACGTTGCGAATGGCATCACCACGCATTTCGGTGGCCAGTGCGGATACATCCTCGGTTGCCATCAATTCGGAGCGCTCGGTATAAATGACCTTGCGCTGGTCGTTGGCGACGTTGTCGTATTCCAACAATTCCTTGCGGATGTCGTAGTTGTGCGCTTCGACCTTGCGTTGCGCCCCTTCAATGGCCTTCGACACCATGGCGTGTTCGATGGCTTCGCCTTCCTGCAAACCTATGCGGCTCATCAGCCCCTTCACCCGGTCGGAAGCGAAAATGCGCATCAGGTTGTCTTCGAGCGACATGTAAAAACGGCTCGAACCGGCATCGCCCTGGCGCCCGGAACGGCCGCGTAGCTGATTGTCGATACGCCGCGATTCGTGACGTTCCGTGCCGATAATATGCAGACCTCCAGCCGCAATCACCTTTTCGTGACGTTCGCGCCAGGCATCGCGAATGGCCTTGCGCTTGACCTCGTCCTCGCCTGCCGCCTCCAACTCCTTGTCGGGGTTTCCGCCAAGCACGATGTCAGTGCCGCGACCTGCCATGTTGGTGGCGATAGTCACGGCGCCAGGGCGGCCTGCTTCTGCCACCACCTCGGCTTCGCGTTCGTGCTGCTTGGCATTGAGCACGTTGTGCGGAATCTTGTGCTTCTTGAGTAGCCCGTTCAGGTATTCGGAGACCTCGATCGAGGTCGTGCCCACCAGTGTGGGTTGTCCCCGCTCGTGGCAATCGACAATATCCTCGATGATGGCGTCGAACTTCTCCTTGTGACTCATGTAGACCTGGTCGGGATTGTCCTGGCGAGCAATCGGCTTGTTGGTCGGAATCACCACCACTTCCAGGCCATAGATATCCTGGAATTCGTAGGCTTCGGTATCGGCCGTACCGGTCATGCCCGCCAGCTTGTCGTACATGCGGAAATAGTTCTGGAATGTAATCGAGGCAACGGTCTGGTTCTCGGCCTGGATGTTGACGCCTTCCTTGGCTTCCACCGCCTGGTGCAATCCCTCGGACCAGCGTCGGCCTTCCATGGTGCGTCCGGTGAACTCGTCGACGATCACCACTTCACCGCCGCGCACGATGTAGTCCACTTCACGCTTGTAGATGTGATGGGCACGCAGGCCCGCGTTCACATGATGCATGAGCGTCATGTTGGCGGCCGAATAGAGGTTGTCTCCCTCTTTTAGCACACCTTCGCGGCGCAGCAACTCTTCCAGATGTTGGTGCCCTTCTTCGGTCAGCAGTACCTGCTTTTGCTTTTCGTCGATCTTGAAATCACCCGGGCCGTCTTCTTCCTTCTGCACCTTGAGCTGGGGAATCAGGCGGTCAATGCGTACATAGAGCGCAGTATCTTCCTCGGCCGCACCGGAAATAATGAGCGGTGTGCGCGCCTCGTCGATGAGTACAGAATCCACCTCATCCACGATTGCGTACTGCAATCCGCGCTGTACCCGATCCTCCAGTGAAAAAGCCAAATTATCGCGCAGATAATCGAAACCGAATTCGTTGTTGGTGCCGTAGGTAATATCGGCTGCATAGGCGGCACGCTTGTCATCAGGCGACTGCCCGGAAGCCGCCACGCCCACCGTGAGTCCGAGTGCATCGTAAACCGGGCGCATCCAGTCGGCATCGCGTTGGGCGAGGTAATCGTTGACGGTTACGATGTGCACGCCCTTGCCCGGCAATGCGTTGAGATAGGCCGGCAGGGTTGACACCAACGTTTTACCTTCACCGGTCGCCATTTCGGCGATCTTGCCGCGATGCAAGATCACGCCACCCACCAACTGCACGTCGTAATGGCGCAGGCCCAGATGACGCTGGGCCGCCTCGCGCACGGCAGCAAAAGCCTCTGGCAGCAGACTGTCCAGGCTTGCACCCTCAGCCAGCCGCGCCCGGAATTCCGCGGTCTTGTCTCGCAGCGCCTCGTCGGACAAGCCCTTGAACTCGTCCTCGCGGGCATTGACTGCCACCACGCTACGGTGGACGTGCTTGAGTAGCCTTTGGTTGCGGCTTTTGACGAAATACTTGAGCATAAGATCCAGAAACCGGTTGGGTCGTAAAATTGTCGGTTATGTGCGGGGGACAGCCACACACTCGATTGTTCATTTTAACAGGGGCCTCAGGAGCCTTGACGTCTTGATAATGGCGGAAACGGCAACAATAAGCTGCCGGATTTGCCGACGGCCGGGGACCCCCGCTTCCTCAGGCTGTGCCTTGGCCAGCGACAAAGCGCCAGGGATTGATCGGCTTGCCATCGTGGTGCACCTCGAGATGCACGTGCGGACCCGTAGCGCGCCCCGTCTCGCCGAGCAGGGAAATCACATCGCCACGCTTTATCACTTCGCCCACCTTCACCAGCACCTTCTTGTTGTGAGCATAGTAGGTCGTGTAGCCATCGCCATCGTTGACGATCACCAGGTTACCGAACCCGTAACGGGGACCGGCCCAGGTCACCATACCCGCTGCCACGGCATGCACGTGGGCTCCCTCGCGGCCAGCAAAATCGATGCCTTCGTGGAATTCACGTTCGCCGGTAAAGGGGTCTGTACGCCAACCGTAGGGCGAGGAAATCCATCCGCCCCGCACCGGTTTGCCGCGCGGCACAATCTGCGCGTTCAGTTTCTTGTACGACAGGACTGATTCGAGCGCCACGAGTTGATGCTCTTCGTGCCACAACTGTTGCGACAGGTTACTTACTGCAGAATCGAGGTTGCCGAATTTCCACGGCTGTTCGTTGCCGGTGTTGGGCCCGCCCTCGCCGACCGCTTGGCTGAAATCGAAACCGCTGTTCTTGAGTCCGGCCAGATGCACCACTTCCGCACCCATGGCGTCGAGACGAGCGGCCTGGGCATTCAACTGCGCCATGCGTGCGGCGACAGCGTTGATTGCCCCACTACTCTGGGTGCGCAGATCCGCCAACTCGTGCGTTTGCTTTTCGATTTGACTATGCAGCTCTTGGGTCTGGGCGAGTAGTTCAGCCGGTGCGCGTTTCG
The DNA here is from genome assembly GCA_049581885.1 of Gammaproteobacteria bacterium. Lineage (GTDB taxonomy): Bacteria > Pseudomonadota > Gammaproteobacteria > JAKDMP01 > JAKDMP01 > JBAUSV01. The sequence continues at coordinate 21,967 of JBAUSV010000028.1, forward strand.
CGCCCAGCAGATAGCCGAACACGCCGCCTCCCCCAATCAACAGGCAAATGGCAAATGCCAGCACCACGCCGTTGCGGCTACGCAGTTTCCATCGCTGCGAAGGACGGCCGGGACGTACTACAATAAATTCCATATCAATCCGTTCTCGATTCAATGCCCGTTATTCACAAGGAGGGGTTTCGCCCCTTGAACCAATGCGTATCCGGAGACACACTCTCTGCAGTCTACAGCCATGCGCATACGCTTGCCAAGCTGCGTAATACGCTGGCCGCGGCCTTGGGCGAGGATACGCGAAGACATTTCATGGGCGTCAGCGGGAATAGTCAACGGCTGGTAATCTTTGCCGACTCTCCAGCCTGGGCCACGCGCCTGCGATACCAGGCTCCAGATCTCGAAGACGCTGCCACCCGTCATCTGGGTTCCCGCCCTTCCCTGGTGTTCCGGGTGCTGGCGAATTCACAGCCATCGACCCGCGAAACACCGCGCTCGCCGTGGCTGCCGGAGCAGGTGGTAGCGACACTGGAGGCCAGTGCACGCACCGTAGGAGACGAGGCTCTGGCCGCGGCCCTACGCCGTTTGGCACGGGGGGCAGCCGGTTAAGCGGTAGTCGGACTCCATGCCGCACCGGCATAGGAAATCGGCAACGCTTCGGGCGCTTCGAACGTCACTTCTTCCCACGCCGTGACATCGGCCAGCAACTTGCGCAGTATGGCGTTGTTCAAGCCATGACCCGGCTTGTAGGCTACGTAGCGCCCGATCAAAGTGTGGCCGAGCAGGTACAGGTCGCCCACCGCGTCGAGCACCTTATGTTTGACAAATTCGTCTTCGTAGCGCAAGCCGTCCTCGTTGAGGATACGGAATTCGTCAAGCGCAATCGCATTGTCGAGCGAAGCACCGAGTGTCAGATTGCGCCTACGCAGAAATTCGATATCGCGCAAAAAACCAAAGGTGCGTGCCCGGCTCACTTCCTTTACAAAGGAGGTGCTGGAGAAATCGACCATACTGTGGCGGCTATGCTGCTTGAACACGGGGTGATCGAAATCGATCTCCACGCCCACGCTGAAACCGTCATAGGGCTCGAGCCGCGCCCATTTGTCTTCCTGACGAACTTCGATCGTGCGCTTGATGCGGATAAAGCGTTTCGGCGCATTCTGCTCTTCGATTCCCGCCGACTGGATGAGAAATACAAACGGCCCCGCGCTACCATCCATGATCGGCACTTCGGAGGCCGAGAGATCGATGTAGGCGTTGTCAATACCCAGCCCGGCCAGCGCCGAGAGTAGATGCTCAACGGTGGCAATGCGCACATCGCCGGACACCAAGCTGGTGCCAAGCGTAGTATCGCCGACCAGATGAGCCTTGGCGGGAATCTCCACCGGCTCATCCAAATCCACCCGGCGGAACACAATACCCGTTTCCGGAGCAGCAGGCCGCAGGTTCATGAACACCTTCTGGCCCGTGTGCAAACCCACGCCAGCGGCGCGTATGCTGTTCTTCAGGGTACGTTGCTTGACCACTAAGATTTTCTCACAAAAGTCGGGCGCGTACGTAGAGCACGCAATCCTATTAATTCTAGCACAAAACTACCCATATTCCACCTCTAAGTGCCTGTATGCCAAAGACTTCGGGGCGGATGTGCCGGCCTGCCGCTGGTCTCAGGTCGCCTCAATCGGCCTGACGGCGTAAAAAAGCCGGAATATCCAGGTAATGCGGATCGTTCGGATCAAAATTCGAAGGCGCGGTATCCTGACGCTGCCGGCGCAGCACCGTGGGCCGTTCGTATTCACCGTAGTCGCCGGTTACCGCTGCATCGCCGCCGCCCTGGGCCACCAACTTCATTTCGGGGCGTTCCGCTTCGTGCTGACTGGGACCGAGTCCCGTGGCGACCACCGTCACCCGCAATTCACCCTCGGTCATCGAAGGGTCGATCACGGTACCGACCACCACGGTCGCATCGTCGGAGGCAATATCGCGCAGGATGCCGCCCACTTCATCGAACTCTCCGATAGACATGTCCGTGCCCGCGCTGATATTGGCCAGGATGCCCTTGACGCCCGAAAGGTTGATGTCCTCGAGCAGGGGGCTGGCAATCGCGTCCTCGGTCGCCCGCCGCGCGCGTTCCTCGCCCACGGCCGCTCCCGAACCCATCATGGCCATACCCATTTCACTCATGACCGTGCGCACATCGGCAAAGTCCACGTTGATCAGACCCGGCCGGGTAATCAGCTCGGCAATACCCTGCACCGCACCGAACAGAACGTCGTTGGCGCATCGAAACGCTTCCAGCAGCGTGGTCTTGCCGTCCAGCACCCGCAACAGTTTGTCGTTGGGAATGGTGATCAGGGAATCGACGTGACGGGACAATTCCTTCAACCCCGAAGCGGCCACCGCGTTGCGCTTCTTGCCTTCCCAGGAAAACGGTTTGGTGGCCACGGCCACGACCAGGGCGCCCGCTTCCTTGGCAATCTGCGCCACCACCGGCGCAGCACCGGTGCCGGTACCACCGCCCATGCCGGCGGTGATAAAGAGAAGGTTGCAGCCCTCGATGACCTCGCGGATGCGTTCACGGTCTTCCATCGCGGCCTGCCGGCCCACTTCCGGATCCGCCCCGGCGCCGAGGCCGCGGGTAATTCCCGAGCCGATCTGCAACACCGTTTTGGCATTGGTGTTTCTGAGCGCCTGGGCATCGGTGTTGGCGCAGATGAAATCCACCCCTTCGATACCCGAAGCCACCATATGACGCACGGCATTGCCACCGCCGCCACCGACGCCAACCACCTTGATCACCGCATCCTGACTGACACCGTCCATTAGTTCGAACATACTCATGACTACCTCCTATTCCCGTTGGGAACTTACCTAAAAATTACCTTCAAACCAGCGCCGCATCTGCTGGAACATATCCTTGAAACTTCTCGCCCGCGGAGCGTTGGGCGAACGTCCGCCCGTGAGCGCTTCGCGGGCAAATATCAGCAACCCGACACCGGTTGCATGAATCGGATTGCGCACCACTTCGACCAGTCCGGAGACTCCGATCGGGGTGCCCAGCCGAACCTGGGTGTGAAATATTTCCTCGGCCAGTTCGGCCGCGCCTTCCATCTTGGAAGCGCCCCCGGTCAGCACAATACCGGCGGCGATCATGTCCTCGAAACCGCTGCGTCGAATCTCGGCCTGAATCAGGGCGAAAAGCTCGGCATAACGCGGTTCAACCACTTCGGCCAAAGTCTGACGCCCGAGTCGCCTCGGGGCACGTTCGCCCACGCTCGGCACCTCAATGGTTTCCTCGGACGAGGTAAGTTGCGGCAACGCACAGGCGTAGCGCAACTTGATTTCCTCCGCACTCTTGGTCGGCGTGCGCAGGGCAATGGCGATATCGTTGGTGACCTGATCGCCGGCTATCGGAATCACCGCCGTGTGCCGCAGTCCGCCTTCGCTGAAAATGGCAATGTCGGTAGTGCCGCCGCCGATATCGACCAGGCAGACGCCGAGTTCCTTTTCGTCTTCGGTGAGCACCGAGTAACTCGACGCAAGCTGTTCGAGTACGATATCGTCAACGGTGAGCCCGCAGCGGCGTACGCATTTTTCGATGTTCTGGGCCGAAGACACCGCCCCGGTCACGATGTGCACCCGCGCCTCCAGGCGTACACCGGACATGCCCACCGGTTCGCGGATGCCATCCTGCTGGTCGATCACGAATTCCTGCGGGATCACATGCAGAATCTTCTGATCGGCCGGGATGGCCACGGCACGCGCGGCGTCGATCACCCGATCCACGTCGGCCGCCATGACCTCCTTGTCGCGGATGGCCACGATGCCGTGCGAGTTCATGCTCCTTATGTGACTGCCCGCAATACCGGCATACACCGAATGAATCTCGCAGCCGGCCATGAGCTCGGCCTCTTCCACCGCTCGCTGAATCGAACGTACCGTGGATTCAATATTCACCACCACGCCCCTTTTCAGTCCGCGTGACGGATGCATGCCCACGCCCACGACCTCGATCGTGCCATCGTTGGTCAACTCGCCCACGATGGCGACAATCTTGGAGGTGCCGACATCCAGGCCGACAACGAGTCGACGGTCACTTTTTGCTGCCATGATCTCCTACTCCCTTCCATCCCACGGCAAATCCGTTGGGATAACGCATGTCCACCGTGGCGACCCGCTCGAGGTTGGGACCGAGCGCCGGCACGGCGATATGAATGAAACGGGCAAGGCGGCCGAACGGTTTCTCGTGGCCGAGCACAAGCGCCAAGCCGGATGCGAACGTAACCCTCAATTCGCCGCTCACGTTCTCGCTCAGTCCGGTCACTTTCAGACCCAGCGGCCTGACCTGCGACTGCACCCGGCCAAAATCGGCAAACACGTCACTTGCCTCGTCCGGCATACCCTTGAGCATCGGCAAGGCAGCGAAGGCCGTCACGTTCGCGGGCGTGAACACCTGACCGGATCTATCGACCAGCCCGTGCTCGCCCCAGCGCGCGATCGGCCGACGCAACCGCACGTCCACCTCCAGCGCGTTGGGCCACATCCGGCGTACCGAAGCACCCGCGACCCACGGCAACTGCTGCACCGCGGCACGCACCGCACCAAGATCGACTGTGAGCACCCCACCGTGCACCGCAGAAGCCACCGCGGAGCGAATCTGAGCGGCGCTCACCTCGCGGTTGGCGGGCAGACGAATCACCACGGCGTTCACCACCGGCCCGCTGGACCTCGTCGTATAGTGCGCAATCAACGCCCAAGCGAGCGCTACACCGCCGGCTGCCAGCATCCAGCGCAACCAGTGCCTGGGCTGCACCCGGCGCACGAAGGTCATCGCCTCAGCCACCATCATGTGTCCTCCAGCGTCTGCGCGAGGATCATCACGACGAGTTCGGAAAAACTCAGACCTTCCACCTTGGCCGCCATCGGCACCAGGCTGTGCTCCGTCATACCGGGCACAGTGTTGGCTTCGAGCAGATACGCTGCGTCCGACTCGTCCAGCAACAAATCCACGCGCCCCCAGCCCGCACAATTCACCGCAGCGAAGGCGCGGTAACACAGCGCGCGCAATTCGCGTTCGCGTTCCTCAGGCAGGTCACACGGGCAGTGATAACGCGTCGCGTCGGAGACGTATTTCGCCTCGAAGTCGTAAAAGTCCACCGCCGGCTCGATATGAATCAGCGGCAAGGCCGCCTTGCCGAGAATGGTGCATGTCAGCTCCCGGCCCGCAATCCAGGGCTCGATGAGCACCTGGTCGTCGCAGGCAAAAGCCTGCTCCAGCGCGGCCGGCAGTTCATCGGGCGCCCTGACCCGGCTGAGACCGAGCGTGGAGCCTTCACGCGCGGGTTTGACGGCGAGTACCGCACCGAGACGCGCGAACACATCCTCCGGCGGCGCTTCGCCAGCGCGCAGCTCGATCCAATCCGGCGTGGGCAAGCCGTGATCGCGCCAGATGCGCTTGGTGATCCATTTGTCCATTGCGATGGCGCTGCCGAGTACGTTGCTTCCGGTGCAGGGAATGGCGAGCGTGTCGAGGAAGCCGCGCATCGTGCCGTCCTCGCCTCCGCGTCCGTGCAGGACGTTGAAGCAGCGGTCGAATCGATGCTTGCACAAGGCGCCGAGCCCGTCGTCGCGGGGATCGATCGAGTATGCATCGACACCTGCCGCACGCAGGCCCGCCAGCACCTGGCGCCCGCTCATGAGCGAGACCTCGCGCTCTCCGGAGTAGCCACCGAGCAGGACGGCCACGCGGCCGAAACGCGCCGGATCGATGCGTGCGGCGGCATTCACGAGGTCACCCCCCGCGCGGCGAACAAAGCGCGTGCATGCTGTCCCACGTCGCCCGCGCCCAGGGTCAGCACGATATCGCCCTCCCGGATCAGGTCATCGAGCACGTCAGCCAATCTGGCCAGATCAGGCACGAAGACCGGTTCGACCCGGCCCCGGCTGCGAATCGCACGAGCCACGGCACGCGCGTCGGCGCCAGGGATCGGCGTTTCGCCGGCCGCATAGACTTCACCCAGCAGCAACACGTCGACATCCGCCAGCGCCGCGCCGAAATCATCCAGAAGATCATGGGTACGGGTGTAGCGATGCGGCTGAAACACCACGATCAGGCGACGCTCAGGCCAGGCCTCGCGCACCGCCGAAAGCGTGGCCGCCACTTCGCTCGGATGATGTCCGTAATCGTCGATCAGCGGCACGCGCACGTCGCCGAAGGCGAGTTCGCCCAGCGCCTGCATACGGCGGTCGATGCCATGGAATTCGCCGAGTGCCTTCACCAGCGCCGCATCGCCGACGTCCAACTCGTGCGCGGCGGCGATCGCCGCCAAGGCATTCAGCACGTTGTGCCGGCCCGGCAGATTGAGACTGACCGCCAATGACTCGGACTCAGGGCGCGTCACTTCGAAATACATGTGCCGCCCTTCCGCCCGCACGTTGGTGGCGCGGAAATCCGCCTCCCCGAACCCGTAGCTCCACACCGCGCGCCCGAGGGTGGCGGCATGCCTTGCAAGTATCGGGTCGTCGGCACACAGGATGGCGCGACCGTAGAACGGCAACTGGTGAAGGAATTCAATGAAGCTCGCCTCCAGGCGCGAGAAATCATCGCCATAGGAGCCCAGGTGATCCCGGTCGACGTTGGTCACCACGGCCATCATCGGTTTGTAGAGCAGGAACGAGGCATCGCTTTCGTCGGCTTCGGCCACCAGGTAACGGCCCTGCCCCAGGCGTGCGCTGCTGTCGGCGCTTTCCAGGCGGCCGCCGATCACGAAGGTGGGATCCAGTCCCGCCTCCATCAGCACGCTGGCGATCAGGCTCGTGGTCGTGGTCTTGCCGTGGGTGCCGGCCACCGCGATGCCGTAGCGGAAACGCATCAGCTCCGCCAGCATTTCCGCGCGCGGTATCACCGGGATGCGCCGTTCCAGTGCCGCCACCACTTCGGGATTGTCGGCATGCACCGCGCTCGATGTGACCACCACGTCGGCGGCGGTCAGGTTTTCCGTGCGATGCCCCAGGTGAATCTCTGCTCCGTTCGCGCGCAGGCGCTTCACCGTCGCGCTGTCTTTCAGGTCCGATCCGGACACGGTGTAGCCCAGATTGAGCAGCACCTCGGCAATGCCGTTCATGCCGCTGCCGCCGATACCCACCATATGGATATGGCGGATGCGGCCCATGGTTTCATGCGTTGCGTTCATACGCTGGCCTGTGCCACTTCGAGCGTGGCACAGGCCACACTCACCGCCGCATCCGGGCGCGCCAGCCGGTACGCACATTCGGCCATGCTCAGCAGATGTTCGCGCCCGGCTTCGGCGAGGGCATCGAGTTCGGCGCTCAGCCGCGCCGAATCCAGTTCGGATTGCGGAATAAGACACGCAGCACCGACGGCTTCGTATACGCGCGCGTTCGCGCTCTGATGATCGTCCACTGCCCACGGATACGGCACCAGTATGGACGGCAGACCGGCGGCAGCGAATTCGGCCAGACTGAGTGCACCGGCACGCGCCACTACCAGATCGGCCCACACACACATGCTCGCCATGTCGGATTCGAACGCCTGTACATCTGCTGCTATGTCCACCTCACGGTAGGCGGCTTGCGTCTCCTCCACATGCGCCACTCCACACAGGTGACGCACCTCGAAGCGATACGTACTGCGCGCCAGCGCCGCGGGCACAACGGCATTCAACGCCTGCGCACCCTGGCTGCCGCCCACCACCAGTAAACGCAATGCGCCCTGACGGCCACGCAACCGTTCCGCCGGCGGCGCCAGTTGCGCGAATTCACGACGCACCGGGTTGCCCGTCAGCGTGGCATTGTTATCGAAGGCTCCGGGCAGACCGGTCAATATGCGTTTGGCAAACCGTGCCAACACACGATTGGTGGCGCCCGGAATCGCGTTCTGCTCATGGATCAGCAGCGGACAACGCGCCAACCAGGCTGCCAACCCGCCTGCCCCGCTGGCGTATCCACCGAAGCCGATGGCGGCGCTCGGATGCAGGCGCCGAATCAGGCGCAGAGCCGCATACACGGCGAACACCAAGCGTGGCGGACCAAGCAGCTTGCGCCGCCACCCCGTGCCACGGATGCCGCGCCCCGGCAACGCAGTAAAACCGATACCGGCAGCGGGCACGAGAGTGGATTCCAACCCTTTCGCACCACCCAGCCAATGCACGGGCACGGCGCGGGTCTGCAATTCCTCGGCCACGGCCAGGGCAGGAAAAATATGCCCGCCGGTACCGCCGGCGAGAATGAGCACAGGCTGTATGGATTTGACCTTGCTCATCTGCTGGCTCCCCGCGCCGTAGCCATGCCGATTTCGCGCACGGCGCGCAGCAACAATCCGCAAGCAGCCAGATCAACCACCAGGCTCGAACCGCCGGCGCTCATGAATGGCAGCGTCAGTCCCTTGGTCGGCAGTACACCCAGATTCACACCGATGTTCACGAAGGCCTGCACGCCGAGCAACAAACCGATGGCGAAGGCCAGATTCGCGGCGAAGGGCAGATTCGCGGCGAGCGCCCGGCGCGCGATCTTGAGCGTACGCAGAGTAAAGGCCAGATACAGCGCGATCACGCTGAATACACCGATCAGGCCCAACTCCTCGGCGAGCACCGAGAACAGGAAATCAGATTGTGCTTCTGGCAACCAGGCGAGCTTCTCGATGCTTTGCCCGAGGCCGACCCCGAAAATGCCGCCGTGGCCGACGGCGATTAGCGCCTGGGTAAGTTGAAAGCCCGAGCCTTGCGCAACGGCCCACGGATTGACGAAAGCGGTCAGGCGCTCCAGCCGATACGGGGACGACACGGCGAGTGCGATAGCCGCACCACCGAACAACAGAGCCAGAATGGCCGTATCGCGCTTGCGGGCACCGGCAAAGAAGAGTACGCCGATGGCAGTGATAAAGAGCACGATCGTGCCGCCGAAATCCGGCTCCGCCACGAGCAAAATCCCTGCGACCCCGACCACCGCGACCGGGCGGATAAGGCCGAAAAAGGAACGCGTGAGCGCCTCGCGGTGCTCGACTGCGTAACCCGCCACATACATCAACACCAGCACCCGTGCCGGTTCGGACGCCTGCAACGTAAACGGTCCCAGCGAGAGCCAGCGCGCACTGCCGTTGATGGCATGCCCCACCCCCGGAATCAGCACAGCCACCAGCAGTAAAAGGGCTAGACCGAGCAAAACGTAGCGCAGTCTCTCGAACAGTTCCAGCGGTGTGGTGTAGAGCACCGCCATGGCCGCCAACCCGAGCAGCGCATAGCAGAATTGATGCAGAAAATCGCTCCAGCCCTTGCTGCCCGCACCGAGCACAGTAAACGAGGTCGAGGCCACCATCACCAACCCGATACCGAGCAGCGCGAACAGCGTGCCGAGCAGCACCCCGTCGGTCGCCGGTCCCGGCACACGGTGGGCCGCAGGCGTCATCCGATGACGCATGGCGAGCGTGGTGTCAGCAGCCATCGAACAGCGCCTCCACCGCACGGGCGAACGCATCGCCCCGCGCACCGTAATTGTCGAACATATCGAAGCTCGCGCAGGCGGGCGCAAGCACCACACTGTCGCCGGACTGTGCGAGCCGGGCCGCTGCGCTCACGGCACCCTCCATGTTCGCTGCCTTCACCACGGGGATACGTCCGGCGATGGCTAGCTCGATCAGCGGCGCATCGACACCGAGCAGAACGACGGCGCGCGCGCGCTCCGCGAGCATCCCGGCAAAGGCGGTAAAATCCTGACCCTTGCCCTGACCGCCGGCAATCACCACCAGTGGACCGGCGAGTCCCGCCAACGTGGCAGTCGCCGCACTCACGTTGGTGGCCTTGGAGTCGTCGAAATAACGCACACCGGCGTGTTCGCCCACCGCCGTGAGGCGATGCGCAAGAGGACGAAACGCCCGCACCGCACGCGCGATAGATGCATCGTCCACGCCTGCGGCAGCGGCAATTGCCCATGCGGCAAGCACGTTGGCAAGATTGTGGCGACCGGCCAGCGGGACATCCGCTGCCGCGAACAATACTTGATCGCCCCGGCACAGCATGCCCTCACGCAACCCATAATCGCATTCCGAAGGCGGCGCATCGAGTCCGAAACCGATGCACGTGGCGTCACCGAACTGCATCGCCATGACCCGTGCATCCTCGCGGTTGAACACGGCGATCCGGCTGCGTGCATAAATGCGTGCCTTGGCGTTGACGTAAGCCTCGATCGAACCGTGACGGTCGAGATGATCGTCGCTGACGTTGAGCACCGTAGCCACCAGCGGTGCGAGCGAGTGCGTGAGTTCGAGTTGAAAGCTCGACAGCTCAAGCACGTACAACTCGACCCGTGGGTCGATCAGATCCAGCGCTGGTGTGCCGAGATTCGCCCCGGCAACCGCAACCCTCCCCGCCGCGCGGGCCATCGCGGTAACCAGACTGCACACCGTGCTCTTGCCGTTGGTGCCGGTAATGGCTATGACAGACGGGACACGGGATCCGGAATCCGGAATCCGGTCGAGGGCACGTGCGAAGAGTTCGATATCGCCGACGACAGGTACGCCCAGGGCGCGCAGATCTTCCAGCAGCGACTCGCCGAGGGACACGCCGGGCGAAACCACGGCCTCCGCAATCTGGTCGGCGGGCAGCGGACTTTCGAAGCGGCCGAAGACATGGGGCGCCTGCATCGACGCATCCGCGCCGGGCGGATGCGCGCGACTGTCGGTTACCGCGTATGCGAGTCCCTCGCGCTCGAGGTAGCGCGCCACCGACGCACCGGTACTGCCGAACCCGACGATCAGCCGGGTCCCGGATGACAAATTCCGTGCCCCGTCTTTCATCAGCGCACCTTCAACGTAGATAGACCGACGAGCACCAGGATCACCGTGATGATCCAGAAGCGCACGATGATCTTGGGCTCGGGCCAACCCTTGAGTTCGAAATGATGGTGCAGCGGCGCCATGCGGAAAATACGCCGCCCGGTAAGTTTGTAGGAACCGACCTGAAGTATCACCGAGAGGGTTTCCACCACGAACACGCCGCCCATGATGAACAGCACCACTTCCTGGCGCACCATAATGGCGACAATACCGAGTGCGGCGCCGAGCGCTAGCGCACCGATGTCGCCCATGAACACCTGCGCGGGATAGGTGTTGAACCACAGGAAGCTGATGCCGGCGCCGACCAATGCGCCGCAGAACACCGAGAGTTCGCCCACGCCCGACACATAGGGAATACTCAGATATTCGGCGATCTTGATGTTGCCCGTCACGTAGGCGAATACGCCAAGCGCACCGGCAATGAGCACCGTGGGCATGATGGCGAGGCCGTCAAGCCCGTCGGTCAGATTCACCGCATTGGAGCTGCCCACCACCACCAGATACACAGAGAGCAGGAACCAGCCGCCCATCGGAATGGCCACCTGCTTGACGAACGGCAGATAAAAGGTGGTTTCAGAGGCCTGGTCGCGGAGCAGGTAGAGCCACACGCCGACCCCGACCGCTGCAAGCGATTGCAACAGATACTTGCGCCGTGCACTGAGTCCCTTCGACTGCGCGCGTCGCAGCTTGAGCACGTCGTCCGCCGCGCCGATTGCCCCGAACGCGGTCAGCGTCACCAGCGCCACCTGCACGAATCGGTTTTGGAGTTGTCCCCACAGCAGCACCGCCACGATAATACTCACAATGACCAGCGCACCGCCCATGGTCGGCGTCCCGGCCTTGCCGAGATGGCTGGCCGGTCCTTCACTGCGCACGAACTGCCCCACCTTGAACAGGCTGAGTTTACGTATCAGCAGCGGCCCCAATGCGAAGGAAAACACCAGAGCGGTCAGCACCGCGAGCACGGTGCGCAACGTGATGTAGTCGAAGACGCGGAAGCCACTGACATAATGGCTGAGATACTGCGTAAGCCAAAGGAGCATCAGCGTGTCCCCCCGTCCGTGGCAAGCGCCTGCACCACCCGCTCCATGCGTGCGGCGCGCGATCCTTTGACGAGGAGCACCGCATCGGCCGGCAAGGCTTGGACCAGTGCCGCCGTGAGAGCCTGCACATCCTCGAACGCCTGTCCACCTTCTCCGTAAGCCTCGGCCGCAGCGGCGGCGAGCGGTCCGAGCGTATAAAGCGTTTGCACGCCGGCCTCGCGTGCTTCGCGCCCAATACGCATGTGCCATGGACCCGCCTCGGCGCCCAATTCACCCAAATCGCCAAGCGCTACCCACACCGGTCGCCCGCTGCCCACGGCCACATCTATTGCGGCAGCCACGGACACCGGGTTCGCGTTATAGGTATCGTCGATAAGCATGGCGCCCGAGGGCAGCTCGCTCGGCACCAGCCGACCGGAAGCCGGGCGCACGATGGCGAGCCCGCGTGCAATCGTCGCCGTGTCCACGCCGAGCCCCCAGGCAACCGCCGCCGCCGCCAGCGCATTAATAACGTTATGGCGACCCAGCAATTGCAGCTCCGCCGGCGCTTCGCCTGCAGGTGTCACCAGGCTAAAGCGCGTGCCCGAGGCCGTAGTTTCAACATCCCGTGCCCGCACCTCGGCACTCTCGTCCAACCCGAAACCGATCCAGCGCTGCACCCGCGACGTGCGTTGCCATTCGGCCAGCCAGGGCGAATCCGCTGGCGCCACCGCCAATCCATCTTCGGGCAGAGCCGCAAACAGCGTACCCTTCTCGCGCGCCACCCCGGCGACGTCTCCGAAGCCTTCCAGATGCGCGGGCGCAACGCTCACCACCACGGCAGCATCAGGTACTGTAATCTCGGCCAGACGAGCGATTTCGCCCGGCGTATTGGTGCCCATTTCCACCACGGCAAAGCGGTGTTCGGAATTAAGCCGGGCCAGTGTCAGGGGTACGCCGATCAGGTTGTTGTAGTTGCCGCTAGTCGCCAGCGTCGGCGCGACTTGCGCGAGCACGGCAGCAAGCAGATTCTTGACCGTGGTCTTGCCGTTGGAACCGGTCACGCCGACCGTACGCACCGTGTGCGCCTTGCGCCAGGCGTGGGCGAAATCCGCCAGCCCAGCCAGTGTGTCCGCGACCCGCACCTGGGGCAGGGCCGAGTCCACATCGTGATGCGTCAGCAAGCCCGCTGCGCCCGTTTCCTCGGCCATGCGCGCGAAATCGTGACCGTCGAAGTGCACACCTTCGAGGCACACGAACAACGCATCCGCTTCCATCCGACGGCTGTCGCTGGCCACGGCGTCGAAAGCCGAATCGGCGCCGATCAGACGTCCGCGCGTGGCCTTGGCCACGCTTTGCAGGGTGCGCGTCATGACCATACCGGCACCCCCAGCAGGTGACGCACCGTATCGCGGTCGCTGTAACGACGGCGTTCGGCGCCCACGATCTGCACCGTTTCGTGCCCCTTGCCGGCCACCAGCACCACATCGCCCGCGTGCGCCGCTTCAAGGGCGTCGGCAATGGCCTGCGTCCGATCCCGTTCCACGCTGACCTGCGCAGCCGTCTGCTCGGGAATGCCGTTGCGTATGTCGGCAATAATCTTGCTGCCGTCTTCGCCGCGCGGATTGTCGTCGGTGAGCACGATGCGCTCGGCCGCGGCAGCGGCTACCGCACCCATCTGTTCCCGCTTGCCCCGGTCGCGCTCGCCGCCGCAACCGAACACGACGCACACCTTGCCGCTGGCATGCGCTCGTACCGCGTTCAGCGCCTGCTCCAGCGCATCCGGCGTATGCGCATAATCGATCACCACCAGCGGCTGATTCCCGCCGCCGAAACCTTCCATGCGTCCGGGCACGGTACGCGCATGTGAGACGCGGCTCAGCGTGTCGCCGAACGGACGTCCCTGCGCGAGCAGCACCGCAAGCACGGCCAGCAGATTTTCCGCGTTGAACTGGCCCACCAGCAAGCTGCGCAATGTGCCACTGCCGAAATCGCCATCAACCTGCATTTCGAGGCCCATGCCGTGGGCCCGCACATCCCGGGCATACAGATGCCGGCCGCGGAACCAGGTGGGCACTTCCGGGCGCAAGCCATAACCAATCAATTCGACATCGGACGCACAGCAGCCGGCGAAATATTCGGCCGCCGGATCGTCCAGGTTGAGTACCGCACGCTGCAGCTCTGGCCAGGCGAACAACTTGCCCTTGGCCTTGCGGTAGGCCTCCATCGTGCCGTGATAATCGAGATGATCGCGCGTGAAGTTGGTAAACACCGCGCTTTCGAAATGCACGCCCGCCACCCGTGCCTGATCCAGTGCGTGCGAGGACACTTCCATGGCCACCTGACCGGCTCCGCGGTCACGCAACGCTGCCAGAATCGATTGCAGACGCACCGGGTTTGGCGTGGTCTCAATGGCAGGCTCAAGCATACCGTACAGCCCGTAACCCAGAGTACCGATCAAACCGCAGGGCTGACCCCAGTTGCTGAGCACCTGCGCCAGAATGCTGGTCACGCTGGTCTTGCCGTTGGTGCCGGTCACGCCGGTTACGCTCATGTGCGCGCTCGGGTCGTCGAAAAAGCGGGACGCGATGAGTCCACTCACAGCGCGCAAATCGGGCACCTCGACACAGGCAACCTTGGGCGGCAGCTTCGGCATCTTCATATCCGGCACCGGCTCGTACACGATAGCTGCCGCACCTCGCGCGCAGGCTTCCGCAGCGTGAACCATGCCGTGCTCGTGCGTTCCCTGGTAGGCGAGAAATACCCAACCCGGTCGTACGCGACGGCTGTCGAGAGCTAGTCCGGGTACCGTGAGCGCCGGCACCGGAATTTTTTTCGTGAATCCGGCAAGCAGCCGATCGAGCGTCTTGCTGTGATCCGCTAAGGGAGAAACATTCATGACTTCGGCCCCTTTTTTCCAGAGACTTGGTTTTGGGCGAGCACGGTGCCGGAGTCGGGCGCAATGTCCATCAGGCGCAACGAGGAAGCCATGATCTTGCGGAACACGGGCGCCGCCACCTGGCTGGCGAAAAAGTGTCCCCGCGAGGCGCCGCGTATCACCACCACCACCACCAAACGCGGATCCGCAGCCGGCGCCATGCCCGCGAACACCGAGTTGTACAGATCGCTGTAACCACCGTCCTTGTACAAACGAGCAGTGCCGGTTTTCCCGGCTACCCGATAATTCGGAATCTGCGCACGAAAACCGGTACCGTCGGGGGAGACCACGCTAGTCAGCATCTGACGCAGTTCGCTCGCAATAGCGTTCGGCACCACGCGCACGCCCGCCGATTGCCCCTGACGTTTGACGAAACGCGCGACCCGGTACACACCGTTATCGGCAATGGCGAGATAACCTTCGGCCAACCCAAGCGCACTCACCGAAACACCATAGCCACGGGAAATGGCGGCCTGCTCCACCGGGTGCCAACGGCCGTAAAACGGCATGCGCCCATCGACCGCGCCGGGGAACCCACTCGCCGCCGGGCGACCGAACCCGAAGCCGGTCAGCACCCGGTAGAGATAATCGGACGGTAGCGACAAGGCCACCTTGGCAGCGCCGATGTTGCTCGATTGCTGCAACAGTCGCGTGAGCGTGATGGTGCCGAGCGGCTCGTCATCGTGCAGCGTGTAGCCGCCAATACTCCACACGCCATCACCGGTTTTAACCGTGCTCTGCGGTGTCCATTTACCCGAATTCAGCGCGGCCGCAATAATGAAAGGCTTGAACGAGGAGCCCGGTTCGAACGCATCGGTCACCGCTCGATTGCGGCACAGGTCGGGCTTCAGATCGGCGCGTACATTGGGGTTGCAGGAAGGTTGGTTGACCATGGCCAGCACGCCGCCGGTGCGCGCATCGAGCACCACCACCGAACCCGAGGATGCACCTTGCTTTGCGACCATGCGTGCCAGCGTCTGATAGGCCAGATACTGAATGCGCATATCGAGCGTAGTGGTCAGGTTGTGCCCCGGATGCGGATGGCGCACCACATCATCGATTTCCACCGGGTGTCCGCGCCCACTCGTTATCACGCGCATGGCGCCCGGTGTTCCGTCGAGCCACTGGTTATATTCCAGCTCCAGCCCGGCCAGACCGCTGTCATCGATGTTGGTGAAGCCGACGACCTGGGCCGCCACCGACCCCGCCGGATAGTAGCGACGGTATTCGCGTTTGTCATGTACACCCGGCAAGTCGTTGGCAACGATCGCCTTGGCCTGGCTAGGCACCACGTCGCGCGCCAGATACAGGAAAGCCCGATCGGCGTTAGTCCGCACCCGGTGTGCGACTTCGGCGGGATCGAGATGCAACGCCCTGGCAACCGGAGCCAGATCGACCTTGTGTCCGATGACAACGCGCGGATTGACCCAGACCGCGTACACCGGAGTGGAAATTGCGAGCGGCTGGCCATTGCGATCCAGAATCATGCCGCGATGCGCGGGGAGTTCGATGGTACGCAAGTGCTGATACGATGCCTGATTGGTCAGAAACGGATGGCGCAGCACCTGCAAATCGACAGCGCGAGCCGTCAATGCGCCGGCGGCGAGCACGAAGAACACCGCTACCGAGATCAAGCGCATACGCGCGGTGAGCTTCACTTGCGCACCTCCACAATCTTCACCTTCTCCGGCTCCTGCATGTTGAGCTCGGTGGTAGCGAGATGAGCGATGCGGGCATGGGCGGCCAGCGTCCATTCCTCGAGCGCCAGTTGTCCGCGCAGCACCACCAGTCGATCGTGTTGCACACTCAGATGTGTTGTCCGCATGAACAGTTCGCGGTTGCGAGCCGCGCTGTACACCACGCACAACGCGTTGACGAACACCACAGCCGCGGCCAATGCGATCCAGGCCATGCGCGGCGACATCTTCATGCCATACGCTCCGCCACACGCAAGCGTGCACTGCGTGCACGCGGATTGCTTCGAGCCTCTTCGGGTTGAGCACGGATCAGCCGCGCCGCTATAGCCAGTCGCGGCGATTCGGAGCGTGCCTCGTCGCGCATGAAGCGCTTGACGATGCGATCTTCCAGCGAATGAAAACTGATCACCAGCAAACGCCCGCCGGGCGCCAGAATATCGAGACTCGCATCCAACGCGGTGCGCAGTTCTTCCAGTTCGCGATTGATGAAAATACGCAGCGCCTGGAAGCTGCGTGTCGCCGGATGAATGCGCCGCTCGCGGCGCGGTACCGCACGCGCTATCACGGCAGCCAAGTCGGCCGTGGTCGTGAATTTCGCGCTCTGCCGGCGTTCGACGATAGCGCGGGCTATGCGACGACTGAAACGTTCCTCGCCGTACTGGTAAATCACATCGGCAATCTCGTTTTCGCGTGCGCCGTTGAGCCACTGCGCAACGCTTGCGCCGGACTCCGGATCCATGCGCATATCGAGCGGACCGTCGTGCATGAAACTGAACCCGCGCTGAGGGTCGTCAAGCTGCGGCGACGACACCCCGACATCAAGCAGCAGGCCGTCAATGGAACCGGCCAGTCCACGCTCGTTCAATTTCACTGCAAGTTGCGAAAATGAAGCACGCACGAATTCAAACCGTCCTTCGTTGCCAAATCGTTCGCCGGCTGCCTGAGCCGCTGCCGGATCGCGGTCGAAAGCCAATAATCGTCCCTGGGCATTCAGGTGTTCGAGAATCAACGCACTGTGCCCGCCTCGCCCATAAGTGCCATCCACGTACGTACCGTTCGGCTTCAGTGCCAGCCATTCGACCACCTCCTCTGCCAAAACAGGTACGTGCTGATCGCTCTCGGGCGAGCGCTCGCTCACAAGGCAATGTTCTCCAGTGCGCTCGAACCCTTCTCGCCCATGCCGATCCCTGCGCTCCACTGCTCGGCAACCTCTGCCCAGCGTGCCTCGCTCCACAACTCGAAGCGATGACCCTGCCCGATCATCACCACCTTGTGTTCAAGCTCGGCGTATTCGCGCAGCGCCGGCGGCAACAAAATGCGTCCATGACTATCCATCTGCATATCGGCGGCGTAACCGAGCAGCATGCGCTGGAGTGCGCGCGCCTCGGGTTGCATGCTGGGCAGCGCCTCCAGCTTGCTTTCGATCTCTTCCCACCGGTCACGGGGGTAGAGCAACAGGCAGCGGTCGCGGTCGACCGTGGCGACCAGTTCCCCGGAGGCCATCTCGAGCAAAGACTCGCGATAACGACCCGGGATCGCCAGCCGACCCTTGGCATCCAGACTCACCTGATTCAGACCGCGGAACATCAGTACCCTGCCCCCATGGATTCCCACTTTTTCCCACTAGTGGACACTATAGGTACCAAAAACCCGGAAAGTCAAGAGAAATCTACGGTTTGCATACGCTTTTGCCCCGCCGAATAGGCCAAAATTCTGCCCTGTTCAGACAAGATTTCAGATTGTTCAGCAGCTTATGTGAAAAACCTGCTGTAAAACCTGATTTTGCTGCTTTAACCTGTATTCGTTATCCCGGCATTCGGGATGGTGGCGTAGTCGAGGCATAGCTCTACCCGCCGCCGTGGGCCGATAGGCTGCTGACGCTAATAGCGAGACAATCTCACCGCCTCAATAATTCATGAGCGTACAAAATGCCTTGAGGCAGGCCCGTAGCCGGCTGGTGACGTATCCGGGCTAGTGGTAAAAAGTGGGGAGTCAGCCGATAAGCCGGGTTCTGTCGCGGGCGATCATTCCTCTGGGACGCACGTCGCCGTGCGCCTCAAGCGGCCTACCCGGGAATCTCGCGTGGATCGCGCGTGCGGGCCAAGCCCGCAGTTCCCCTATTCGGCCTTGCTCCGGGTGGGGTTTACCGTGCCGTCTCCGTTGCCGGCGACGCGGTGCGCTCTTACCGCACCGTTTCACCCTTGCCTGTGCCCGAAGGCCATCGGCGGTCTGTTCTCTGTGGCACTTTCCGTAGGCTCGCGCCCCCCAGGCGTTACCTGGCACCCTTGATCCATGGAGCCCGGACTTTCCTCCATGCCTTTCTGCGGCACAGCGATCGCCTGGCCAACTCCCCTTTCTATTCTAATCCTGGCGACCGCCCACGGCGCATCGGCGTGCACGCTGTCCCCTCCGGCGGCCAACGGCTTTATGATGAAAGGCTACTTGCGTATCGAATTGCCCCGGAGAAACCCCGCCGTGTCCACCTGCCCTTCAGAGCGCCCCTTCTTCAACCTCTATTCACACGGTTTCGTCCGGGTCGCGGCCGCCGTGCCCAGCGTCGCTCTCGCCCGGCCTGCGGACAACGGCGCGCGTTGCGCCGAATTGATGGACGTAGCGGCACGGGGCGGCGCGCGTCTGATCGTCTTCCCCGAACTCGGGCTGACCGGCTATTCCTGCGAGGATCTCTTCCGCCAGCAGGCCCTGCTGGAGGCCGCCGAATCGGCGCTTTCCGCACTGCTTGCCGACACCGTGGAGCTGCCGCTGGTCGCCGTGGTCGGCCTGCCCGTACGCGCGGGGCCGAGCTTGTTCAACTGCGCGGCCGTGCTGCACCGCGGACGTCTGCTCGGCATCGTCCCCAAAACCTATTTGCCCAATTACGGCGAGTTCTATGAAATGCGCCAATTCGCGAGCGGGGCCTGTCCGACCGTCGATGCGCTCGCATTCGCAGGCCAACGCGACATCCCGTTCGGTACGGATCTCCTTTTCCGCTTCGAGTCGCAGCCGGACTTCACTCTGGGCGTGGAAATCTGCGAGGACCTGTGGCTGCCGATACCGCCTTCGACGTATGCCACGCTCGCCGGCGCCACCGTCATCGCCAACCTCTCCGCGTCCAACGTCACGCTGGGCAAGCCCGACTACCGGCGCCTGCTGTGCGCGAGCCAGTCCGGCCGCTGCCTCGCCGGCTACGTCTATTCCGCTGCGGGCGAAGGCGAGTCCACCACCGACCTGGCCTGGGACGGTCACGCCATGATCCACGAAAACGGCACACGGCTGGCGGAGAGCAAGCGCTTCTCCCCCGAGCGCCGGCTTATCCGCGCCGACATCGACCTGGAGCGCCTCGTGCAGGACCGCATGCGCCAGACCAGCCTCGCACAGAACCGGGCGGTGACCGGCATCAAGCCCGGCGACTTCCGGACCGTGAACATCGACGAACCCTTGCCCGCCGATCCGTTCCTGCCGCTGGCCACCCCCCCCCAGCGTTTCCCGTTCGTGCCGGCGGACCCGGCTCAACGCGACGAACGCTGCCAGGACGTGTTCGCCATCCAGACCCAGGGCCTCGCCCAGCGGATTCGCGCCACCGGACTGGACAAGCCGGTCATCGGGGTCTCGGGCGGACTCGACTCCACCCTCGCCCTACTGGTGTGCGCACGCACGATGGACCGGCTCGGCCTCCCGCGCTCGAACATACTGGCTTACACGATGCCCGGCTTCGCCACCAGCGAACGCACGCTCGCGCAGGCGCAAAGGCTCATGGACGCACTCGACTGCACGGCCGGGGAAATCGACATCCGGGAAAGCACCCGCACGCTGCTCGAGAACATCGGGCATCCCTTCGGCGACGGCGAGCATGACTACGACGTCACATTCGAGAATGCCCAGGCCGGCGAACGCACCCAACACCTGTTCCGCCTCGCGAACCTGCACAAGGGCCTGGTCGTGGGCACCAGCGACCTGAGCGAACTCGCGCTCGGTTGGTGCACCTACGGCGTCGGCGACCACATGGCGCACTACCACGTCAACTCCAGCGTGCCAAAGACACTCGTGCGCTATCTCCTGCAGTGGGCGGCCGACACGCAGGGCTTCGGCGAACAGGCCAGCGCCGTGCTGAAAGACGTGCTGCGCACCGACATCAGCCCGGAACTCGTGCCCAACCACTCCGATGACGAACCCGGGCAGTTGACCGAGGACGTCATCGGCCCATACCCGCTGCAGGACTTTCACCTGTATTACACCCTGCGCTTTGGGTACCGCCCGGAGAAAGTCGCGTTCATGGCGTGGTGCGCCTGGCACGACGCCGAACGAGGCGCCTGGCCCCCGTTGCCGGAAGACCGCCGCCCCGCCTACGGCATCCGCGACATCCGCCACTGGCTGGAGGTCTTCCTGGATCGGTTCTTCCGCGCCAGCCAGTTCAAGCGCAGCGCCATCCCCAACTCGCCGAAGGTGGGTTCGGGCGGATCGCTTTCGCCGCGCGGCGACTGGCGCGCCCCGAGCGACGCCGACGCGACGACCTGGCTCGCCGCCCTCGTCCACGTTCCGGAAAGCGAGCCCTGAAGTCCCGCGCGATCTGACCCTGATCAAGGCACCCGCGCCGAATCCGGTGTAGCGTAAAGTCATGGCAAGGCGCATGACCAACACAGAAATTGCAGACGCGTTCGAGCGGCTGGCAGACTTGCTCGAACTGCAAGAAGACAACCCCTTCCGGGTACGTGCCTACCGCAACGCCGCACGGGTGATCGCTGACCATCCGCGTCCGCTTGCCGACCTCGTTGCCGAAGGCGCCGATCTCGATAAACTGCCCGGCGTGGGCGAGGCCATTGCCGAGAAGATCACCATCCTCGTCGAGACCCGCAAGCTGCCGGCGCTCGATGAGGCCGCGAAGAAAACACCCCTGGTGCTGACCGACCTGATGCGCATCCCCGGCCTCGGCCCCAAGCGGGTCAAGCTGTTGTACGACAGCCTCGACGTGAAAAGCACCCGTGACATCCTGCGCGCGACGAAGAACGGCACGCTCGCCGAGCTGCCCGGCTTCGGCGACAAGCTCGCGGCGAAGATCGCCGGTGCCATCGAACATCTCGCCGCGGAACAGAAACGCTTCCGCCTCGCCGATGCGGAAAATCTCGCGGCGCCGCTCATCGACTACCTGCAGGGGCTGGACGGGGTAAAGCGCCTGGCCGTGGCCGGCAGCCTGCGCCGGCGCAAGGATACTGTGGGCGACATCGACATCGTGATCACGGCGAAGGACGGCGCAGCGATCCTGAAAAAGCTGACGCAATTCGAGGGCGTGCGCGACATCGTCTCGCAGGGCGACACGCGCGCCACCGTCATCCTCGCCATGAACCTGCAGGTGGACGTGCGCGTGGTGCCCGAGGTGTCGTTCGGCGCGGCGCTCTATTACTTCACCGGCTCCCGGGCGCACAGCATCGCCGTGCGCCGCATCGCGCAGGACAAACATCTCAAGCTCAACGAGTACGGTCTGTACCGCGGCGACGAGCGCATCGCCGGCAAGACCGAGAAAGACCTGTCGAAGGCGCTGGGCATGGACTGGATCCCGCCCGAGCTGCGCGAAGACGGCAGCGAGATCGAGGCGGCGCAAAAGCACCGCCTGCCCGAGCTGGTCACGGTCGAGGACCTGCGCGGCGACCTGCACAGCCACACCACCGCGACCGACGGCCACGCCAGCCTGGAGGAGATGGCCGAGGCCGCACGCAAGCTCGGCTACGAATACCTGGCCATCACCGACCATACCCACGCGACGCGCATCGCGCACGGACTCGACGCCAGGGGCATGCGCCGGCACCTCGCGGTCATCGACAAGCTGAACGAACGGCTGAAGGGCATCCGCCTCCTGAAATCGGCCGAGACGGACATCCTCGAGGATGGCTCGCTCGACCTGCCGGACGACGTACTTGCGGAAATGGACTTCGTGCTAGGCACGGTCCACGCGCACTTCGACTTGCCGTATCGCAAGCAGACCGATCGCATCCTGCGCGCGTTCGACCACCCGCTGTTCTCCGGCCTCGCCCATCCCATGGCGCGTCACATCGGACAGCGCGAACCCATTGACGTCGACTTCGAGAAGATCTGCAAGGCGGCGGCCGAGCACGGCATCTTCCTGGAAGTCAACGCCCAGCCGGCGCGCCTGGACCTCGACGGCGAACATTGCCGCATGGCGAAGGACATGGGCGTGATGCTCGCGATCTCCACCGATTCGCACAGCGTGTCCGACCTCGAAGGCATCCGTTTCGGCGTGGACCAGGCGCGCCGCGGCTGGGTCGAGGCGAAGGACGTGATCAACACCCGCCCCCTGCGCGAATTCCTGAAACTGCTGCGCAAGACCTGAGCGGCAATAGTTTTCAACCATCAGACCTGCTTGTTGCCGAATACGTGCGTCATGTCTTGCATTTTGCATTGCTCCAGCATTCTACGGAGCTGGAAAGCAAGCTCGGCTTCCTCTACTTCGTCGTCAGCGGCGGTTTCGCCAAACCTACCCTGACCGATTACGAGATGTGGGAAACGCTCAGGAAAAAAACAGACGACCCGATCAACGAAGCCAAGTAATCCGGATTATTTTCATCCATAAATTAATCCATTAACGACGCATTTCTCGGCTACAAGTCTTTTTCTGTGGGCATTGTGCTACGCTTTTCATGATCTTGCGTCACATAAACGGATTAGGCTTCCAGGAACGCATCGATGGCTACTCATGAAACGTCCAACCTGGCTGTGCTCGTTGACGCTGATAACGCGCAAGCATCAGTCATAGCGGAGATACTTGGCGAGGTTGCCAAATACGGCACGGCCACCGTAAAACGCGCATACGGAGACTGGACGACACCAAATCTGGCCAAGTGGAAAAATGTGCTCCACGTCCATGCGGTCCAACCCATCCAGCAGTTCAGTTATACACAGGGCAAGAACGCGACGGATTCCGCGCTGATCATTGATGCCATGGACCTACTTCACGGAGGGAAGGTGGACGGCTTCTGTCTCGTATCTTCCGACAGCGACTTCACCCGTCTCGCGACTAGAATTCGTGAGGCCGGGCTTTCCGTGTATGGATTCGGGGAGAAGAAGACTCCGCAGCCATTCGTCGCAGCGTGCGACAAGTTTGTATTTACGGAGATCCTCGGCGATTCTGCGGAGAAGAGCAAACCGCAGAAGGCTACGAACCCAAAGCTGCGGGAGTTACTCGTGTCAGCCATTTCATCTGCAGCCCAGGAAGATGGTTGGGCGTCCCTCGGGGTAGTCGGGAGCTTGGTGAATAAGAACGATCCTTCGTTTGACTCTCGCAATTTTGGTTACAAGAAACTTGGTGACCTGGTTCGGGATCAGTCCTACTTAGAAGTAGATGAAAGGCAGAGCAGCGGCGGAAGTTCCGTTGTTCATCTGTATGTCCGTATCAAGGAAGCCTAACGAATCGCTGCAGTTGACAGAAAGCCGCTACGCGGCCTGCCCGCAACCGGGAATCTGCGTCAGGGCCCACGACACTCAAAATCAATGGAGACAATAGACATGCAAATCCAAGTGAATACAGACAAGAATATCTCTGGGCGCGAAGCATTGGCTCAAAGTGTTGAGGCAACTCTTAATCACGTTCTAGCGCACTTCGCTGGTCGAATCACCAGACTGGAAGTGCACCTGCGTGACGAGAACAGCACCTCGAAGTCTGGTGTTGACAAGCGATGCTTGCTTGAGGCGCGGCTCGCGGGGCGCGAACCAACATCTGTAAGCCACCTGGCACTCACAATTGACCAGGCGGTAAACGGCGCTGCTCACAAGATGGCGAGCCTGCTGGAAAGGGAACTAGGCAAGCTCGGAAAGCACTAGCATGCAATAGGTTGGCTTGCCAGTCATAGGCCCAGCAATTCGTTCACGCCGACGCCGCTGCGCGACGGCTTGACTCAGACGTTATGTCTATCAAGGAGAGACCATGAACCAGCGTGTCTTGACGGGAAGCTGTCTATGCAAAAGAGTCAAATACTCCATTGAAACAGAACCCCAACAATTTTATTTCTGTCACTGCGAACAGTGCAGAAAGATTACGGGTTCCGCTTTTGCCTCGAACATTCTGGCTGCGCCCGCCGAGGTGAAATGGCTCTCAGGCGAAGACTATGTGAAGCGTTTCGATTATCAGGGCGATCGTTTATTCACCAAGGTATTCTGCTCGGAGTGCGGATCTGGCCTGCCGTTTCTGAACAAAAGCGGAAAGAAGCTCTTTATTCCGGCTGGCTCCCTCGATTCCGAGCCTGGAATGAGCCCTGAGCATAATATCTTTTGGGGAGACCGCTCATCTTGGTATGAAGCTGGTATATCCGCGCCAAAGAGCGAGGGCTTCGTAGAATGAATACCCCGGATAATAAGGGACAGACGACGGCGTCCCGAACCCAATGGCAAATGTAAGGCCTGAGCCTGTTTACCATTTTAATCTTGAGGCCTTCGAACAGGCCTCGGCGTGGGGCTCGGTTGTGTCCAGTAGACCGGGGACAGTCCAACCTGACCCCTTGGGATTTCATGGGTACCATATTGACAGTCATAATAGTGGAACCTGTTTTTCGTCTGCCAGTTTGGGAGGACCAATATGGGATGCCTGCTCGCAATCATCGGCTTAATCGTTCCGCGTGTCCTGATCTTTTTCATCTGGCTGCTCAGCGGCTGGATCGGAGACGCATTCGAGACCCGGATCTGGCCCATCCTGGGTTTCATCTTCATGCCCTACACGACCCTCGCCTACCTGGCAGCCATGCTGAACAATAACCACGCGCTCTCCGGCCTCTGGCTGGTACTCTTTGTGATCGCCATCATCGCCGACGTCAGCAACTGGGGTGGTGGACGTGCCGCATACCGCAAACGCGGAAAATAGGGATCCGGGTCGGCCTAATTTAAACCACTTTTTCTAATTAGCCAGATCAACCCACATCTGACTTAATCCACATCCGATGCGGTACTAAATTCTGGGTGTGAGCATACGGGGTCTGGTCTTGCGTTTTGCCCATCGCTGGATGAAACCACACCACTCCGGGTGCATCACTATCTAATTAATGATTAACACTGGCGAGATAGCCACTCCCCAACTGCTGCATCTGCTCGAGGATCCATTGCTGGCGTTGGCGCAGGTAGTCGGAGGGCTGGGCCGGGTCGAGGTGGTCGGGGTCGGGTAGCGTTGCCGCGAGCAGGGCTGCTTCGGGGGCGGTGAGTTGGGCGGCGCGCTTGTGGAAGTATTTTTGTGCTGCGGCTTCCACGCCGAAGGTGTGGGGGCCGAACTGGGCGATGTTCAAGTACATCTCCAGCACGCGGCGCTTGGGCCAGGTGGCATCGACCAGGATGGTGAGCCAGGCGCCGATGGCCTTTCGGAAGTAGCCGCCGCCCGGCCACAGGAACAGGTTCTTCGCGGTCTGCTGGGTGATCGTGCTCGCGCCGTGCACGGTGCCGCCCTGCTCGTTGTGCTTGATGGCCTTGCTGATGGCGCGGAAGTCGAAGCCGTGGTTCGTCGGGAACGTCTGGTCCTCGCTGGCGACGACGGCGAGGCGCATGGGCGGGGCGATGCGCGCGTACGGTACCCAGACGTGGCGCACGGCCTGCCCCTTCTCGACCGCGGTCTCGAGCATAAAGGCGGTGGTGGGCGGATTGTGCCAACGCAAGGAGAGCACGGGCATCCAGCTCGCCAGGAACAGTACCAGCACGCTGGCAAACGCTACCCACGGCCAGGCACGCCGCCGTTTTGATGGGGGTTGCTCTACCGGCCTGGATGCAACCGGCACCTGTTCGGTTCCAATTTCCGGCAAGTCATCAATCATGATTTTTCGCGCTCGTCATTGCGTGACTTTTCGACCGGCGCCGGCCGCAGCGGCTCAATCTCCATGGAGCATACCGTTGCCGATGCCGTTTGTAAAAAGCCCTGCTTGGCGCTAGTATTCAAGAAGCTTCGGGTTAACTCGAAGCGTCCAAAATTGGACTTTCTATGGAGGATCGTATGAATACAAAAAGGCTTATCGTCGTAGCCATGATCGGCGCCGGTACCCTGACACTTGGCGCCTGCTCCAAGCACAGTGCCATGCAGCACAGAAATATCACACCCGCGCAACTCAGCGCCATCAAGGCCGAAGCGGCCGTCAAGAAAGCGAATCAACCGAGCCCGAAGACAAGCACGGTGCATGTGCCCGCACTAACAAGCGGTGCAAAGCCGGCTTCGGCACCAGCACCCATGACGCAGTCACCCGCGTCTCAGGCATCCGAACCCAGCCCGCGCACCGGAGGCTGAGTCCGCCAGCGGGGGATCAGACGCGTTCGAAGACGCCGGCGGCTCCCATGCCGGTGCCGATGCACATGGTCACCAGGGCGTGCTTGAGGTTGCGCCGCTGGAGCGCATGCAAAGCGGTGGCCGTAAGCTTGGCGCCGGTGCAGCCGAGCGGGTGACCGAGGGCGATCGCTCCGCCGAGCGGATTCGTTTTCTCCGGGTCGAGACCCAGATCACGCACCACTGCCACGGTCTGCGCGGCGAAGGCCTCGTTGAGTTCGATCCAATCGATGTCGTCAAGCTTGAGCCCGGCCGCCTTCAGGGCCTTGGGCACGGCTTCCTTCGGACCGATCCCCATGATCTCCGGCGGCACGCCGGCGACCCGGAAGCTGACGAGGCGCGCGATCGGCGTGAGGCCATAGTCCTTCACCGCGCGTTCGCTGGCGACGAGACACATCGCGGCGCCATCGCTCATCTGCGAGCTGTTGCCGGCAGTGACACTGCCCTTCGCGGCGAACGCCGGACGCAGCTTCGCAAGCACTTCGGGCGTTGAGCCGGGACGCGGCCCCTCGTCGGTGTCGCAGCTGCGGGTTTTCATGTCGAGTTTGGCCTTTTCCCGGTGCGGCACGGCGTGGGTGATTTCATAAGGCAGCAATTCGTCCTTGAAGTCGCCGTTCTCGATAGCCTTCAACGCCCGCGCGTGACTCTGCGCGGCCCAGGCGTCCTGATCCTCGCGGTTTACCTTGAACTGCTCGGCTACCTTCTCAGCGGTGATACCCATACCGTAGGCGATGCCATAGTCTTCCCTGCGCTGGAAGATCGAGGGGTTGTAGGCCGGGTGGTGGCCGCCCATCGGCACCAGGCTCATGCTCTCCACGCCGCCGGCGAGCACCAGGTCGGAGGCGCCGAGGCGAACGCGGTCGGCAGCAATGGCGATGGCCTGCAGGCCGGAGGAACAGAAGCGGTTGACGGTCATGCCGGGCACGGCATCGGGCAGGCCCGCCAGCAGCGCGGCATTGCGCGCGACGTTCAGCCCCTGCTCGCCCTCGGGCATGGCGCAACCGACGACGACGTCCTCGATGCGCGCGGTGTCCACGCCGGGGTTGGCATCGATCACGCCGCGAATGGCATGCACCAGCAAGTCGTCGGGACGGACGTGACGGAACATGCCGCGCGGCGCCTTGCCGACCGGCGTGCGCAGCGGAGAAACGATATAGGCGTCCTGGATCTGACTCATCTCTGTACTCCTTAATTACGCAGCGGCTTGCCGGTCTTCAATGTATGCTCGATTCTGGCGCGCGTCTTATCCTGCTGCAGCAGCTCGAGGAAGTGTTTGCGCTCGAGCGCCAGCAGGTAGTCTTCGGTCACCCGTTCGCCCTCGTCCACTTCACCGCCGCACAGAATGTCGGCGATGCGAGCACCGAGTTCGAAGTCGTATTTCGAAATATAACCGCCTTCCAGCATGTTCACGAGCTGCGCTTTGATGTTGGCGATACCGGTGCGGCCCATGACCGGGATGCCCGCCGGCACCCGCGGCGGCCGGTAGCCGGATTCGTACATCGCCAGCGCCTGGGCCTTGGCCACGTGCAGCAGCTCGTCGCGGTGGAACACCACCACGTCACTCTCGCGCAGGAAACCGAATTCCTTCGCTTCCTGGGCGCTGGAGGCCACCTTGCCGAGACCGATCAGCTCGAAGCGCTTGGCGAGGCGGTCGAATAGCCAGCCCGGCCCGGTTTCCTGGGCGGCGCGCAGGGCAAATTCCTTGGTGCCGCCGCCCGCAGGCACCAGACCAACGCCGGCCTCAACCAGCCCGATATAGCTTTCCAGCGCGGCTACCACGCGATCGCAGTGCAGCACGAACTCGCAGCCGCCGCCGAGCGCCATACCACGCACCGCGGCCACGGTCGGCAGGGTCGAGTAGCGCAGCGCGAGCGAGGTGCGCTGGAAATCCTCGATCATCTTCTCCGGATCCAGCGTGCCGGCGGCCACACCCTCGCCGATCTCCTTGAGGTTCGCACCGTAAGAGAACGGCTCCGAGTCCTGCCAGATGACCAGCGCTTTCGCGTCGCCTTCGGCGAGCTTCAGGGCTTCGCCGACACCTTCAAGAACGGCCGGCCCCACGGTATGCCCCTTGCTCTTGAACGAGAGAACGTCCACGCCGTCGCCGAGATCCCACAAGCGCACGCCATCGTTTTCATACAACGTGTCGAACTCAGGCGCGGATTCGCCGATGACGCGTTCACGGAACACCTGGCGTTTGTAGACGGGGTGCGAGGAAAACGGAGCGAGCTCGCCCGAGGCCGCATCCCAAGAGCCGTCCGGCGTGTGCACCGCATCGCGTTCCTTCACCCAGGCGGGGAGCTTCGCCGTGCCCATGGTCTTGCCGTCGGCGATGGCCTGTTCCAGGTCGGCGGCCAACGCCTTCCAGCCGATCGCCTGCCAGGTCTCGAACGGCCCGAGCTTCCAGCCGTAGCCCCAGCGCATTGCGAAATCGACATCGCGCGCGCTATGCGCGATGTCGCCCAGCAGGCAGGCGCTGTAGTGGAACAGGTCGCGGAACACCGAGCGCAGGAAGTCGGCCTGCGGGTGGTCGATGTCCTTGAGCATGGTGTATTTCTTCCGCGGGTCGTGTTCCTTGAGAAAAGCACGCATCTCGTCGGTGAGCGCGGACTTCACCGGTCGGTACTCGCCGGTGTCCGGGTCGATCACCTCGATACCGCCCTTGCCTTTGCGGTAGATGCCGGCGCCGCTTTTCTGTCCGAGCGCGCCGTTTTCGATCAGCGTCTCCAGCCAGCCCGGCAGCTTGAAGTATTCATGCCAGGGATCGTCGCCCAAAGTTTCGGCGAGGTTGTCGACCACATGCTTCATGGTGTCGAGCCCAACCACGTCGGAGGTGCGCATCGTCGCGCTCTTGGGACGGCCGATGCCGGGGCCGGTGAGGCGATCCACCAGATCGAGTGGCAGCTTCAGACGCTCGGCATGATGCAGCACGGCAAGAATGGCGAACACGCCGATCCGGTTGCCAATGAAATTCGGCGTGTCCTTGGCGCGCACAACGCCCTTGCCAACCACCGTAGTGAGGAAGCCTTCGAGGCGATTGAGTACTTCGCCGTCGGTGCCGGCGTGCGGGACCAGTTCGACGAAGTGCATGTAGCGTGGTGGGTTGAAAAAATGCACACCGCAGAATCGAGCTCGTAACGCCTTCGGCAAAGCGGTGGCAAGTTCGCCGATGGAAATGCCTGAGGTGTTGGTTGCGAACAGCGCCTCGTCGCTCACATACGGCGCGACTTTTTCGTACAGGGATTGCTTCAGATCGCGGCGCTCGGCGATGGCCTCAACGATGAGATCGCATTTGCGCAGACGCTCCAGGTCGTGATCGTAGTTACAGGGCGTGATGCCCGCGAGCGTTTGCGAGGATGCCAGCGGGCTCGGTTTGAGCTTGCCGAGTCGCTTGAGCGCATCCTTGACCACGCCGTTCGGCTCGTCCTTGCCGGGCAGATCGAACAGCAGCACCGGCAGCCCCGCGCTGGACAGATGCGCGGCAATCTGCGCGCCCATCACACCTGCTCCGAGCACGGCCACACGGCGAATTAAACGATTGGGATCCTGCATCGTCGTCTCTCCTGATTGCCTGCGCGAAACCCCGGTTTGACGGGGTTCCTGTCGAATGACGTCCCCCACCCTGCTGGGCTGCCGGGTACGTTTTACTTGCCTGAACCTATTTTAAACGTTTGTTTTATTTCTTGCAGGCGGCGGCTGGGGCGTCTGCCGATCCAGCGCCTCCAGACGCAGCAGGATCAGGCGGCTTATCTCACGTTGCATGTCACTTATCAGCGACCGCTCATGGCTGGACACACCTAAATTGTTAGTCACCGAATAAGCCATCAACCGCTGCGTCTTGAGCGTAGTCGGTGCAAGCAACACCTTGCCCGCCGCGTCGCGCAACTGGAACTTGACCCGATAGACAACATAATATTCCTGCGGCTGTCCGCTGGAATTGACGGCAAGCAGCCGGCTTTGAACGGAGTGGCTCATGATGTCGAGTATCGCATCGGTATCGTCGCAGGACGTGCTCACCTGCTCGCCGCTGGCAAGGATGGCGTTGCGCAATAGATTTTCCAGATGCCCGTAAGGCTCTCCACTCCGGATGCAGGTATGGTGCATAACTGGCGGTAAATGTCCAACCGTACCCGCAAGCTGAAAGCCGCAACCGGCCACGGCGAACGTCAGAACGCACGAGAGCGTAATCTTCGCCCCAAGGGCACAGCGGGAAATCGGAATCGGTCGCATGGCTGAATTCTAGCTCCTAACCGATGACAACATTGACCAGGCGACCAGGCACGACAACCACCCGACAGATCTCGTGGCCTGAGATATGACGGGCCGTGTTCTCCTCGGCCAGGGCCAGGCGCTCGATCTCCTCGCGCGAGGCATCGGCGGCGACTTCGATCTGACCGCGGAGCTTGCCATTCACCTGTACCACCAGCCGGACTGTATCACTCTCCATCGCGCCGGCGTCGGCTTCCGGCCACGCGGCATCCATCACCAAACCTTCGCCGCCCAGTGCCTGCCACAATGTCTGCGTGACGTGCGGCACGATGGGCGCGAGCATACGCACCATCGCGCGTAGCGTCTCGCCCATCAAGGCATGCGCCCCGGCCGTCGCCGGCTTGAAGCGGGACAGCTCGTTGGCCAGTTCCATGTTGGCCGCAATGGCGGTGTTGAACGCGTAGCGCCGTTCCAGATCGTCGCCGACCTTGGCGATAGTCTGGTGTAACTTGCGGCGTAAGGCCTTGACCGTTTGCTCGTCACCCGCACCCGTCGGCACATCCAGCGACTGGTAATCGCGCACCAACCTCCACAACCGGCGCAGGAAACGCACCGCACCCTCGATGCCCGCATCGGACCATTCCAGCGACTGTTCCGGCGGCGCCGCGAACATGGCGAACAGGCGCACCGCGTCAGCCCCGTGGCGGGCCACCAGCGTTTCCGGATCGACGCCGTTGTTCTTCGATTTCGACATCTTCTCGATGCCGCCGAACTTCACCGGCTGGCCGTCCGCACGCAAACGCGCAGCAACGGCGGCACCTTTTGAGTCGCGCTCCACTTCCACAGCAGCGGGATTGAACCATTCGCGCTGCAATCCGTGCTCGCGGTAGAAGGTTTCAGCCACCACCATGCCCTGCGTGAGCAGCCGCGTGAAGGGCTCGTCGCCCGGCACGAGGCCTTCATCGCGCATGCACTTGTAGAAAAAGCGCGCATAGAGCAGATGCAGCACCGCATGTTCGACACCACCGATATATTGATCCACCGGCAGCCAGTAGCGCGCCCGCTCGTCCACCATGGCTTTCGCATCCGGCGATGTATAGCGCGCGAAGTACCAGGAGGACTCGAAGAAGGTATCGAAGGTATCGGTCTCGCGCTCGGCAGGTTTCCCGCAACCCGGACAGGTCGTCTTGCGCCATTCGGGATCGGTCTTGAGCGGCGAACCCACCCCCTGGAAGGTCACCTCTTCGGGCAGACGCACCGGCAGTTCTGCATCGGGCACCGCCACGGGACCGCAATCGGGGCAGTGAATGATGGGAATAGGACAACCCCAGTAGCGCTGACGCGAAATACCCCAATCGTGGAGACGGTACTGCACCCGCCGCTCGGCCAGGTTCTTCTCGGCCAGCAGCGCGAGCACGAGCTCGAAGGCTTCACGGTAGCCCCGGCCATCAAGTCCGTAACCGGAATTGACGATGCGTAGACGCGCGTCCTTCGCGTCGTACCAGTTACGCCATTCCGTCGGTTCGTAATCCTCGCCATCGATAGCAACCACGGGTCGGATCGGCAATTCGTACTTGTGTGCGAAATCGAAATCGCGGTGGTCATGCCCCGGTACTGCCATGACCGCGCCGGTACCGTAGCCCATCAGCACGAAGTTCGCCACCCACACCGGCAGTCGTTCACCACTCAATGGATGCACGACCTCGAACGGCGTCATCATGCCCCGCTTTTCCTGGGTCTCGAGTTCGGCTTCGCTCACACCGCCGTGACGGCAGCTCTCGATGAAGGTCGCGAGTTTCGGATCGTGCTCAGCCGCGCGCAGGGCCAGCGGATGTTCAGGCGCGAGCGCCAGATAGGTCACGCCCATCAAGGTGTCGGGGCGGGTAGTGAACACCTGCAACGTGTCGTTTTCACCGACCACCTCGAAGC
This sequence comes from Gammaproteobacteria bacterium, assembly GCA_049581885.1. GTDB lineage: Bacteria > Pseudomonadota > Gammaproteobacteria > JAKDMP01 > JAKDMP01 > JBAUSV01. Next base: position 54,893 of record JBAUSV010000028.1, read on the forward strand.
GAATGTCCAACCCTTCTGAACGGCCGATCCAATTGCGCTGCATAGTCTTGACTTCGTCGGGCCATCCCGGCAATTCATCCAGGCAGTTCAGAAGCTCGTCGGCATAGGCCGTTATCTTCAAAAACCACTGTTGGATCTCGCGCCGCTCCACCGGCGCGCCGGAACGCCAGCCGCGCCCGTCCACCACCTGTTCGTTGGCGAGCACGGTTTGATCCACCGGGTCCCAGTTGACCGTGGCGCTCGCCTGATAAACCAGCCCTTTTTTGAACAGGCGGGCAAAGAACCACTGTTCCCAACGGTAGTAATCCGGATCGCAGGTGGCGAATTCACGCGACCAGTCGAGCGCAAAACCCATGCGTTCCAGCTGACCGCGCATTTCGGCAATATTGCGCCGCGTCCACTCCGCCGGCGGCGTATTGTTCTGAATGGCGGCATTCTCGGCGGGCAGGCCGAAAGCATCCCAGCCTATCGGCTGCAAGACGTTGTCGCCACGCATGCGACGGAAGCGCGCAATAACGTCGCCAATCGTGTAATTGCGTACATGACCCACATGCAACCGTCCGCTCGGGTAGGGCAGCATCGAGAGGCAATAAAACTTTTTACCCGGTGCCTGCTCGCCAACGGCGAACGCATCACGCTGCGTCCACTCGGCCTGCACCGCGGATTCCACGCGGCTCGGCTCATACAATTCGGTCAAGGGCTTGGCGTTCTTCATATCTCCTGCTGAATCCTTTTATCGTTTGCGGGCCAGGGTCAGTCCATCGCCGATCGGTACCAGCGACACGTCGACCCGTTCGTCGCCGTGCACCCGGTCGTTGAAGGCGCGAATGGCCTGCGTATCCTCGCTCGTATCCGCGGGATCGGCCACGCGCCCGCTCCACAGCGTATTGTCCACGGCAATCAGCCCACCGGGCCGTAACAATTTCAGCGCCGCCTCGTAGTAATGCGGATAATTGCTCTTGTCGGCATCGATGAAGGCAAAATCGAAATGCCCCGCTTCGCCCTTGTCGATCAGCTCCGAGAGCGTGTCGCGGGCCGGAGCCAGGCGCAACTCGATCTTGTCTTCCACGCCGGCCTCGTGCCAGGCTTCACGCGCGTAGCGGGTGAATTCCTCGCTCACGTCAAGACACAACACACGACCGTCCGCCGGCAGCGCGAGCGCCACTGCAGTGGACGAATACCCCGTAAACGTGCCCACTTCGAGACAACGTCGGGCACCGATGAGGCGCACCAACAAGGCCATGAACTGGCCCTGTTCCGGCGATATCTGCATGCTTGCCTGCTTCATGCGTTGTGTCGCTTCACGCAGGTGTCTCAGCACCTCCGATTCACGCAGGGAATGACCGATCAGGTAGTCGTACAGTGCATCGGTCATCGTCAAGGTGCGTGCAGACATGGCTCATATCCGCCTTAAAACGCCATTCTAACGGTAATTCAGCGGTTCGCCCCGACCGTGACGGGACGGTTAAAATACAGAGCATGATTCATTCGGATACTCGCGCATGATCGTCAATCGCACCACCCGCCGCTGGCTGCTCACGGTTCTGGGCCTGATGCTGGCTTTGAGCCTGCCGCCCGCCCTGGCCAAGGGGACGGCGATCCCGACGACACCGCTGTCACTGTGGCGCGTGAGTGACCACGCCGGACACGTGATGTATCTCGCGGGCTCGATGCACGCGCTCACCCAGGCCGATCTGCCCCTGCCTACCGCCTACACCAAGGCCTTCTACGACTCGGACCGTCTGGTCGAAGAACTCAATCTGGCCCATCTCGACCCCTCCACGGTCAGCCAGCAGGCCATGCAGATGGGGATGCTGCAAAACACCACGTTGGGAAAAGTCATGGGCAAGACAGACTGGACCCGGGCCAAGGCGCTCGCTGCCAAAGCGAATATCGACTTGTCATACTACGCCCATTTCAAACCCTGGCTGGCGGCCGTGGGCGTTGCCGATACCCTGCTCATCAAGCTCGGGTACAAACCCCAACTGGGTCCGGATATGCACTTTGCCCGGTTGGCCAGAAAGCGCAAGATGGCCAGCAACGGATTGGAAACGGTGGCCGAGCAATTGTCGTTTTTCAACGACATGAAGCTCTCTGTGCAGAAACGCTTCCTGATGCAAACCCTGGCTCAGGCCACCACGGCAAAGCAGGATCTTGCCAAACTGCATGCGGCTTGGGCACACGGAGACATGGCTACGCTGGAGGCACTGCAGAAAGAGAATTTCAAGGGTTTTGTGAACGTGCGCAAACGGTTGATCGACGAACGCAACGCGCGCTGGCTGCCGCATCTCAAAAAATGCCTTGCCAGCGGGCAGACCTGTTTTGTGGTGGTCGGGGTGGAGCACATGGTCGGTCCGCACGGTTTGCTGGCGCTGCTGCGGGCCGCGGGCGCCAAGGTCACGCAAATGCACACCCGGCCTGCCCACGCCGGCGGCGCTTGAGCAATGCCGCTTGAGAACATTCGACTCGGCGGGCAACTGCTGCTCGCCCTGCCCTCTCTGACCGATCCCCGATTTAGCGGCAGCGTGGTACTGATGTGCGAACACGGCGAGGAAGGTGCCCTGGGTCTCATCGTGAATCGGCCGATGCAATTAAACCTGGGAACCGTACTGAAACAGCTCAACCTGCGCGCCGATCATGCGGAAGTCGCTGAGCGAACCGTGTTTTCCGGCGGCCCGGTCGAAACCCAGCGCGGTTTTGTCATTCACGATGCGCCGGGACGCTTTGCCGATTCGCTCAGCCTGGGCGAAACGCTCGGCGTCAGCAGTTCGGAACAGATACTCGATGCCATCAGCCAGGGTGCAGGGCCGGAGCGGTTCATCATCGCGCTCGGCTATGCCGGATGGGGACCCGGTCAGATCGAGAACGAGCTGCGCGAGAATACGTGGCTCCCGGTTCCGGCCACAGCGGAGGTGATTTTCGACACTTCGATCAAGGATCGCTGGCGTCAGGCCGCCATTCAGATCGGCATCGATCCGTTGCAGCTGAGCTCCGAATCCGGGCACGCCTAGCGAGCGGTCGGGGCGCTACTGTGCTCGCCGTGCTTGAGAAACACTTTCTACCGCAGAATTTCCTCTAAGCTTGGTAAACTGCGCACCAGACGGCAATTGCGGAGCGTGGGGAATGGCCGATACGGTGCTCGGATTCGACTATGGCCGGCGCTATATCGGAATTGCCGTCGGGCAAACCCTGACCGGTTCCAGCCATGCCCTGAAAAGCGTAACCGTGCCCGCCAGCGGCCGCCTGCCATGGCCCGAAATCGAGGCCGTGTGCAGCGAATGGGCACCGGCCCGCCTGATCGTCGGTCTGCCTTGTCACCTGGACGGCACAGAAAGCGACCTCGCCCGCGAGACGCGCGACTTTGCCTCCCGGCTGGAAGAGCGCCTGCAGCGGCCGGTTAGCCTGTGGAACGAGGCGCTCTCCACCGAGGCAGCGCGCGAGACCCTGGCCCATGCGCGTCAGGAAGGACGCCAGCGACGGCCCGACCGAGCGCGGCTCAATGCCGAAGCCGCGCGTACCATCCTCGAGGGGTGGCTCGGCGCACCCAATCACGAGACTACGGAACCCGCCCCATGACCGGAATGCCTCGCAACCTGATCACACTCGATG
>JBAUSV010000029.1:0-4549 GCA_049581885.1 Gammaproteobacteria bacterium
GCCCGGCGAGATCATCGAATGCAATTGCCCGATGCGACGCAAGTCGATGCGATTCATGTAGCGCAAGCACAAACGGTTCATCGAACAAATATTCCGTGTGCAGGGTTTCGTCCGGCACCGGTAGCGCAACCAGGACCGCATCCAGTCGTCCCACCCGCAACCGCGTAAGCACTTCCTCTGTCTTTTCCTCGACCAGGAGCAATTCCAGTCGTTGGAAACGTTGGTGGACCTCGGGCAGAACATGCGGCAACAGATACGGCGCGAGCGTGGGGAAAACTCCCAGGCGCAATGTGCAGACCCCCGGGTCTTCGGCTTGTCGGGCAATAATCCGAATACGGTCGGCTCGCTCCAGGATTTCCCTCGCCTGTGCCAGTACCGCCTTGCCCGCATCGGTGAACAGCACCTCGCGCGGCGCACGTTCTATCAGCACGGTATCGAGTTCCATCTCCAGCTTCTTGAGCTGGGTCGAAAGCGTGGGCTGGCTGACGAAGCAGGCATCGGCCGCTCGGCCGAAATGCCGATGTTCATCCAGGGACACAAGGTAGCGCAAGTCTCGCAGGTTCATGTGTGTGATATACGTAAACTATGAATAGTATATAAATAATATATTTGAAATATCAAACCTTAACCATTATCCTTGACACCCAAGGACGGAGTTCGGCGTCCGCAATCAACGAATCGATTTATTCATACTGGTACACAGGAGTACTTCTTATGCTTTCCGTAGGCGACAAATTTCCGCAATTCAACCTCAAGGCCACCGTCGGCATCGACGACTTGGAGACCGCCTTCAGCAACATCGACAACACGACCTATAAGGGCCAGTGGCTGTGCGTATTCTTCTACCCCAAGGATTTCACGTTCGTATGTCCGACCGAAATCAAGGGCTTTGGCGACATGGTCAAACAGTTCAAGGAACGCGATTGCCAGATTCTCGCGGCCAGCACCGACAGTGAGTTCGTGCATCTGGCCTGGCGTCGTGACCACAAGGATCTGAAGGATCTGCCGTTCCCTATGCTTGCCGATATCAACAAGGATCTCAGCCGCGAACTTGGTATCCTCGACGAGGAAGGCGTAGCCCGCCGCGCAGCCTTCCTGATCGATCCCGAGGGCGTGATCCGTTTTGTCTACGTGACCGAGGGGAGCGTCGGTCGCAACCCGGCCGAAGTGCTCCGCGTGCTTGACGCGCTGCAGACCGACGAACTCTGCCCGTGCAGCTGGACGCCGGGCGCGGAAACCCTCAAGGCCGCATAATTCGAGTGGAATAAGAGTGGCTTGCTCGCGATACTCAAACAGCAACCGCGAGCAAGCTCGCTCCCACCCTTACAAGGAGAGTTCAATGACGCTGGAGCAGCAGAAAGACAGCCTGCCCGACTACGCCAAGGATCTGCGCCTGAACCTGGAATCGGTGCTCGGTGAAGGCGGCGCACCCGGTCTCGATCAAAAACAGATCGCCCTGGTCGCCCTCGCCTCGGCCATCGCCGCACGCCATGCACCGCTCACCCGGGCAGTTACGGAATTTGCGGCCAAACACGCTCAACCGGTTGAGCTGGACGGAGTCCGTGCAGCAGCGGCCATCATGGGCATGAACAACATTTACTACCGATTCACTCATGCGGTAAGCGATCCAGAATACTCAAATCTGCGGGCCAGCCTGCGCATGAACGTGATGGCCCGTCCCGGCTGCGACAAGATCTGCTTCGAGCTGGCCTCGCTCGCAGTTTCTGCCATCAACGGCTGCTCGGCCTGCATGGATTCGCACGAAAAAACACTGCGCCAACACGGGCTGGGCGCACAAGCCGTACAAAGCGCCGCACGTATCGCAGCCGTCATCCACGCAGTAGCCGTTACCCTTGAGCACTCGTCGGAAGCAGCCGTATAAAGATTGCTATCATGACTGTCAGGACACCCATCTGCAGGATCTGACCATGCGCTCATACAAAACACTGGCGATCATCACGGCTACTGTCAGCGTCTTGATGCTCGCCGCCTGCGACAACAGCAAACCGAACTCGTCCGGCGATCACTTCAAACGCGGCGCAGAGGAAATGGCGCAGGGCGCCAAACAGGTAGCCACCCAGGTCAAGGCAGCAGCAAGCGACAGTGCCATCACGGCGCACGTCAAAGCACGTCTTGCCGCCAATCAGGGTTTGGCAAGTTTCGACATACACGTCAGCACACAGGGCGGCATAGTGACGCTCACCGGCGAAGTCGATTCCAAGGCAGCCCAGACGCTGGCCGCACAGGTCGCTGGCAAGACCAACGGCGTACGCGTTGTGGTCGACAAACTCACCGTCAAGGGCGGCTAAATTTAGAAACCACATCGGACCCTTTGATTCACGGTTTCCGGTGTATTCGGCTAACGCTTTGACAAGTCGGCTTCCCGTCGCACTGACTCTTCTGCGATTTACGCTCGCGGTGACGATACTCGTCATGGCATTGAAACGGCTCGTAGCAACGGGGTTTGCGTTCTGTATCGTGGCCGCATTTCTTTCGGACCTTCTCGACGGTATTATTGTCCGACGTTCGGACGGACGAATCAGTTGCATTTTTATACACAGCGTCATTGCGGCTAAAATAGCGCATCGGAATTCCACCCGGCCCCTGGCGGAAGAGTGAATGCAGACTGGTGCCTCAAGGAAATTTGCAGCCCCCTTTTGGTTGCTACTCGCTTTCCTGCCCACTGCGGCAAAAGCTGGCACGTCCCAGACCCCGATGTGGAATTGCAGTGTTCACCACGGACAAACCCGGTTGCAGCTGACACTTCCTGCTCAGGTTGTTTACCATTACTTCACCCTCTCCCATCCCCAACGGTTGGTCATCGATCTCGATTCGACCCGCTTCCCGTATCAGTCCGCCAACGAAACCTCCGGTTGTGGCCTTGTGGAAAGCCTGCATTGGGCCGAGCGCAAGCATCAAGTATTACGCTATGTGCTGAACCTGACCGGAAAAGAACCTGTTCAACTGGCCTCATCCCCCCAAAGCCATGCCCCGGGCTTTCGCCTTTTGGTGCGGATTGGAACACTACAAAAATCGACCATTGGAAATGACCACGCAGAACCCGCCAAGGCCGTCTCTCGTCGAGCGAATCAACCTTTTTTACAAGTCAATCCGGGCAAGGGAAATATAGTTATAGCCATTGACCCAGGGCACGGTGGCTCCGATCCCGGAACCCATGGTCCGCATGGCCTGGATGAAAAAGTCGTCACCCTGTCCATAGCGAAAATGCTGGCGCAAAAAATTGACAAAACACCGGGGCTAACGGCATTCCTGACGCGCCTAAGCGACCATTATGTGGGTCTGAGGCAAAGGGTCCTGGAAGCTCAGGATCACCATGCCGCGCTGTTTATTTCCATTCACGCCAACGCCTACCCCAGAGTGCCTCGCGTCAAAGGTGGTGCGGTTTATGCGTTGTCGGAACACGGCGCCAGTAATGCCGAAGCCCGCCTTTTGGCGCGCACCGAAAACGCGGCTGATCCCACCATCGGCAACATCAAGTTTGCCACCCATAACCGCGAGGTCAATTCCGCTTTGAGCCACATGCTGCAGAGAGCTTCCATCGCCAACGGCACCGACCTCGGCACCGACGTACTCAGGAATCTGAGCCATTACGAACCGCTTTACGAACACCATGTGCAATACGCAAACTTTGAAGTCTTGCGCGACCCGCTGATTCCCTCGATCCTGATCGAGACCGCTTTTCTTTCCAACCCGTACCAGGCCAGGGAACTTCATGAACAGCATTTCCGGGAAGAACTGGCCAATGCGATTTACCTCGGCATACGCGAGTTTCTCGCACATCACGACCTGCGTCCAACGCAAGTAGTGCGCTCGCAAAGGCCTCAAACATCAGCTACGAATCACTCACAACCCCCCGAAAGCAATCGAACCGTCACCGCCGATACGGGCTACCGGGTGCGCCCGGGCGACACTCTCTCCGGCGTCGCTCTGAGACTGCACGTCAACGTATGGCGCCTAGATGTTTACAATCACTTACACAGCAAGCACCTGCATATCGGCCAGGTTCTCAAGCTGCCACCACCTTCCTTCGAATATCGCGTCAGGAACGGCGACAGCCTTTCTGTCATCGCCGAAAAAGCAGGCGTTAGCTCGCGCGCACTCAAGGATTACAACAATCTTGACAATAATCGGCTCGAAATCGGCCAACTGCTGACCGTGCCCCCGCCAACCAGATAAACCACTAGAACCCATCACAAAATAGCCCGTGAATCGCGTTTCTGTTCAACGCCAAACTGCCGGATCAGGAGCGGCCTTGCAGATAAGCAGACAGCGGCATCTGCAGCTTTTTTAAGTCGTTCGCGAGGGCTTGATTCAAACGCTGCGCATTGTGGGCCAACCAGACACTAGCCCGCGCCCGCGAGAATACAGCGCCGTCTTGACTGCTTGCTGCCTCACCCTCAACGCCGTAGTCTCTCAACTCCGGGATCGTGTCAGTCAACAGCGTGCCGGAATATAAAGTCGTGGAGCCCATAAAAAAGGCATGAACAGGCCCCCAGCCATACACGCTTATCCGTGCAATGACGAATAC
>JBAUSV010000030.1:0-3126 GCA_049581885.1 Gammaproteobacteria bacterium
TCAGTTCGGCCCGGGCATTGTCGAGCAGGCGTCCATACGGCACGCCCGCCGGGCATACGGCCTCGCAGGCGCGGCAGCTGAGGCAGCCCTCAAGATGAGCCCGCGCCACCGAGCTCGGTTCCAATGAGCCCTCGGCAAGCGCCTGGATCAGTGCGATGCGTCCGCGCGGCGAATCGCCTTCTTCGTGCGTCAGGCCGTAGGTGGGGCAATACGGCAGGCACAGCGCACACTTCACGCAGCGTTCGGCGTCCGTGATCAAGTGGGCAAATAAAGCTGGCTCGATTTCACTCATGGTTGTTATGATAAGCGCCTGATTGCGTAGGAGTCGCCGATGCTTCTGTTTGCCACCACACTCGCCACCAGCCTGCTTGCTGGCGGTATCAGTCTGGAGCCGGCCGGATTGGCCAGTTTTGCCAACAGCACACTGGTCATAGATCCTGTCAAGAAGCCCAAGAATCTGGGCTTTGGCATGCAGTTCTCGCTCGGCTATCTGGCCACACACAGTGTAAGCACCTCGACGAGCCTCAACACCCAACTCCAGCTGGGCTACAACTCCGAATTGTGGCAGCACCGGCTCGATTTGCAGGCCATCACGGCAAGCACCGACGGCACGACCACCGCGGAACAGTATTTCGGCGCGGCGCAAAGCAACCGTCGACTCACCGAGCGCAGCTACGTGTTCGGCTATTTGGGCTATATTCACGATCGGTTCAGCGGTTACCGTTACCAGAGTTCGGCCGTACTCGGTTACGGTTTCAGTGTGGTCAAGACCAAAACTCAGAAGCTCTCGTTTGAACTCGGTGCCGGCTATACGCGGGCCGAGCAGATCACGGGCGGTACCAAAAGCTCGGCTGCTGCCCGTGGACGCGAGCTTTATAACTGGCAGTTCAGCAAAAACGGCAGTATTATCCAAAGTTTGACCTTGGAAAAGAGCGGCTTTAACCTGTATTCCCAGTTCCAGCTAGGGGTGCAGGCCCAGCTCGTAAACAACCTGGCTTTCGTGCTCTCCTACCGGGCCCAGCACAACTTGAACGTGCCTATCGGCAATCCGCAAACCACTACCACACTGTCGCTTTCCGTCCAGTACACACTGGGCAATATCTTCAGTTAAGCCAGGGCTGCGCTGGCAGGCTATCTGCGTGAGCTACTACGAGCGCCACCTTTTCGTTTGCGTCAATCAGCGTGAAGATGGCTCCCAGTGCTGCGCTCAGCACGATGCGGAGGTCATTCGCCTGCATGCCAAGCGGCGCCTGAAAGCGCTGGGAAGGTTGGGGCCGGGCCAGCTGCGGGTCAATCGCAGCGGCTGTCTAGACCGCTGCAGTGAGGGACCGGTGGCCGTGGTGTACCCGGATGCCGTCTGGTACACCTATGACGACACCGACGATATCGACGAAATCATTGACGAACACCTGCTGAACGGGCGTATTGTTGAGCGGCTGCGTCTGCCGGATTAACCACCTGGCGAGCCTCGAAAGGCTTGCGCCAAGACGGTTTCTTGAGGTATCCTAGGCGGCTTGAATGTGGCCAATACGGGCATTTTTTGTAATGAAGACAACGGTATCGGCAAAATCCGAGACGGTGCGGCGCGGCTGGTATGTCGTGGACGCCGAAGGACAGGTGCTTGGACGCATGGCGACGGAAATCGCGCGCCGGCTCAAGGGCAAGCACAAGCCTGAATTCACGCCCCACGTGGACACCGGCGATCACATCGTGGTGATCAATGCCGAGAAGGTCCGAGTGACCGGGCGCAAGCGCAAGCAGAAGGAATATCATCACCACACCGGCTATATCGGTAACCTCAAGACCATCACCTTCGAGAAGCAAATCGAAAAGGATGCGGGAGAGGTCATCGTGCACGCCGTACGTGGCATGTTGCCGCGTAACCCGCTGGGCCGCGCGATGATGAAGAAATTGCGCGTTTACAACGGTACCGAACATCCGCACGTGGCTCAGCAGCCCGAAGAATTGAAGCTCTGATATAGGCAAAAAGACAATGGCAACAACCCGACAGAATTATGGAACCGGGCGCCGCAAGACGGCGGCAGCACGGGTTTTCCTGCGTCCCGGTGGCGGCAACATCACGGTCAACCAGAAGCCGCTGGACGAGTATTTCGGTCGCGAGACCTCGCGCATGATCGTGCGCCAGCCGTTAGTGGAAGCCAAGGCACTGGATCATTTCGACGTGTTCGTCTCCGTCGTGGGCGGTGGCCCGACCGGGCAGGCCGGCGCGATTCGCCATGGCTTGGCCCGTGCGCTGGTCGATTACGACGCCGAACTCAAGGTGAGCCTGCGCAAAGCCGGTTTCATGACGCGCGATGCCCGTGAGGTGGAACGCAAGAAGGTTGGTCTGCACAAGGCCCGCAAGGCGACCCAGTTCAGCAAGCGCTGATCACTGGAAGCGATCCTGTTTTGGGGGATCGTCTAGCGGTAGGACTGCGGACTCTGACTCCGCCAACCCAGGTTCGAATCCTGGTCCCCCAGCCAACACAAAAGCCCTGCTTCGAGCGGGGCTTTTCGTTATCGGGGTCGACTGATCACGCCAAGTTGTCTCAAAGGCGGGCCATGAGCCTTGTACAAGGGACTAGCGGCTGTAATATGATAAAACCTTGGGGCTATATGGCCAAAGTGTCGACAAGACGGGGACTGGGATGGTTGCCGCTTGTCACGAGCATGGAGTCCGACATGAGTGAAGAGCGCAAGGTTGACGTTTCGGATCTGAAGCCGGGCATGTACGTGTCGCGCCTGGATCGGCCCTGGCTCGAATCACCGTTCCCTTTCCAGGGATTCTTGCTGGAGGATTGGGAGGAGGTGGAAGAAGTTCAGAATGCCTGCAGCTACGTTTACGTGGAGGCAGGGCAAGCTGCGGTCGCTACGGGGGCAGAAGAGACACGCGGTCCGGCAAGGCTGTTAGAAGGTCCGGATCACAGAGCGCTGAAGCGCAAGGTCAGATCAACCCCGCGACGCGCCCTCCGCGAGGCCAATGCGTCCCGCGGCTCGGCGTGGGAAGCGTGGCTGGAGCAACAGTCGGGATGGGCGCCCGGGGGCACATTGCCCATGACATCGCTTGAAGACGAGGTTCGCGCTGCACGGCCTCTGATCGAGGAGACCTGTGGTCTGGTCCAGCAG
>JBAUSV010000031.1:0-4517 GCA_049581885.1 Gammaproteobacteria bacterium
GCAAGCGAAACTCCGTATAGAACGGCTTTTTGAGAATGTTTCGTTGATCGGCTCACGACCAGAATCCGATTGATATCTCCCATAGGGCCTATCTCCTTTGTGGTGAAATCTATCTCTCATGAGTCTGTGTATCCGCGGCCCTTCGGCCGCGGCGTGGGTCTCGCGGTGACTACTGGTGCACCACGAGATCTTCCTGGTCCGTGGACTCCAGGATCGATTTGGCCTTGGCGACGTCGTCGGCGGATCCGTGGGCCATGACCAGGAATTTATCCGACTTGAGGGCCGTCTCGTACTTGACGATGCTGTCCTTGGGGATTCCAAGGCTATACAGTCCAGCGCCCAGAGCGCTCAGCCCTCCGGTCACAGCAGCGCCTTCCAGAGCACCCACGATCATCATGGCCAGGGGACCCAGCACTACCAGTTGGCCCAGCCCGGGGATGACGAAGAAGGCCGAGCCGAACAGAATCCCCCACAAGCCTCCCCAGAAGGCTCCGAGCTTCCCCCAGAATTTCATCCGGTCTCCTGCGTTGTAGAACCCGACGACATTCTCCTCGGTGTGGTAGTCCTTCCCCACCACTGAGAGCTTTTTCATGTCAAAGCCCGATTTCTGGAGCTCTTTGACTGCGGCTTCGGCCTCGGTGTGGGTCTTGTAGATTCCAACGACTGCGTTCTGGTTGCTCATTTCATTTCTCCTTTTGTGTTTTCAAAGAGTCAGACTAACCGGTATCTCGCTTTGCTTTATGCGACATTTTCTGATCGCAGGCCTCCGGGATTAAGGAAAGCATGGCCCCGGAAATGTCAAACACCGGCAGTCCCACGGGAAAGCCGGGGAGTTAACCGAGAGCATTTTCTCCATCCGCTGCCTCCTCGTTCAATCGGAACACGCGGGTAGTGCCGCTGACGAATTCGCAGACCTTACCGTCGACGCACAAGGAAATCTGCGGCGCCGCGCCGTCACGGCCGCGGATCGTGAGCGAGTCGCGCGTCAGCCTCAGATCGAGTGAATGCCCGCGGTAGCGGATGCGCATGTCGAGACGCTCCATCTCCCGCGGCAATTCCGGATTGAGTCGCAGGACATCGCCTCTAACTTCGATACCCGTCGATACGCGCTGCACCTGATCGACAGTTCCCGCCATTGCGCCGAGATGGATGCCCTCCTCGGTGGTGCCCTGCTGAACATCGCTCACGTCGCTTTGCAGCGCTTCGGCAAAAAAGTCCATCGCGCGCTGCCGATCGGAACGCGCCAGGACCCAGGCATCCACCACACGACACAGCGTGGAGCCGTGGGACGAGCGGTCGGCGTAGTAGGTGATGTTTCGAGGAATGGTCGCAGCTTCGAACGGATAACCCAGCCGCTCGAACAATTCGCCGAGCTCTTCGGCGGAAAACAGGTAGAACAACATCAGCACGTCCGCCTGTTTTGAGAGCTTGTAACGGTTGGCGTTGTCGTTCTCCATCTCGAGGATGAGATCGAGACGCTGAATATTGCCGTACCGGGTCCGGTAGTTCTCCCAATCGAGGTCACGCAATATTTCGTAGCCCTCGAACTGGCTGATGATCCCGTCGTCATGGAACGGTACAAGCATCCTGCGACTGATATCGCTCCAGCGCGCGATCTCCTCCGCCGACAATCCAAGCCGCGTCGTGAGCTCGGCACGACGCACCTCGGACAGCAGATCGAGCACCTCCAGCGCCCGGCAAAGCACCCACACGGCCATGATGTTGGTATAGGCGTTGTTGTTGAGGCCGGGCGTTGCTGAATCGGGATAGCCGTCGTGAAATTCGTCGGGACCCAGCACGCCGCGGATCTCGTAGCGCCCGCGCTCGTCGTTGTAGCTCGCGATGCTCGACCAGAAGCGGGCGATATCGAGAATCAGCTCCGCGCCGTAGGAATGAAGAAACTCGACATCGCGAGTGACCTGGAAGTACTGCCAGACGTTAAAGGCGATGGCGCTGCCCACGTGGCGCTGCAAGTAGGAGTTGTCGGGCACCCAGCGCTGCGAGCGAGGGTTCAGGTTGAGTGCCTGGGTCTCCTCCTGACCATCGCTTCCGCTCTGCCAGGGGAACATCGCTCCCTTATACCCAGCAGCCGCGGCGGAAGCGCGCGCCTCGCCCAGGCGCCGGTAGCGGTACATCAGAAGCGATCGGGTGATTTCAGGCATGCGATAATTGAAAAACGGGAAGATGAACAGTTCATCCCAGAATATATGGCCCTGATACGCTTCCCCGGTCCAGCCCCGCGCGGGCACACCGATATCGAGTCCGATGGAGTTGGGCGATACGGCCTGCAGCAGGTGAAACATGTTCAACCGAAGCAGCATCGGGACGTTCAGCTTGAACCCGGAATCGGCCGGCTTGATATGCACATCGAAGCGGTGCCACAGGTGCTCCCAGGCAAGCACATGGTCCGCCATCACAACATCGAAGCGACCCGCGCGCACGATTTCTTTGCGCGCCTCCAGCCCGCATTCCGAAATGGCCTGATCGCGCGAGGTGTAGAATGAGGCCAGCTTCTCCAGCACCAACGTCTCGCCTTCCTTGAGGTCGACTTTGAGCTCCTGCCCGATGTATCCCGGTTCTTCGATGACTCGGCGCCGGACCTGGAGAAGCTGTCCGTCCAGGAACGCTCGCGTTCGCGCCACCTGCGCGACATGAATATTCGACTGGCAGGTGCGCACCGTCAGATACAGGGTATCCTCGCCGAAGACCGCGCTCACCGGCGGCTCCAGGTGTTTGTTGTTGAACTTGCGGTACAGCTTCGCGCCCGCGTTGACGACGCGCCCGTCGATGGCCGAACGCACCGTAACGCCTGCCGACCAGTTGTCGGCGGTCAGCGTCAGTTCCATCGCGCCCAGATGCATGGAGCCCATCGAGACCAGACGTCGCTCCTCGAGCGTACTGCGCCGCCCCTGGTTGTCCTCGAAGCTTATGCTCCGCAACAGCATGCCGCGCCGCAGATCGAGTTCTTGGCGATACGACAGGAGGTTGGCCGTTCGCGCATCGAACCAGTCCTGCTCGCCTATACGAAACCCGAGCGCGAGCCAGTTGGGGAAATTCACAAGGTCCTCGTTCTCGACCACTCGGCCGGCGATGTCGGTGCGCAACCTATTGTAGCCGCCGGCGAGGTAGGTCCCCGGATAGTGAATGTCATCCGCCACGGCCCCGACGGCGGCGCCGCGCGTTGCGAAATAGCCATTCCCCAGGGTGCACAAGGCTTCGCGGATACCCTCTTTTGCCGGGTCGAAGCCCTCAAACACCAGTGACCACTCAGAAGGCGGATCTACTGCCACCCGGACTTGCACCAGATCGGCCACCACGACGTCGGCGCCGGCATCGCGCAGCGCCTTGGCATGCCCTCTGCGATCCACGCCGATGACGCAGCCGAATCGGCCGGCTCGCCCGGCCTTGACGCCGACGATCGCGTCCTCCACGACAACGGCGCGCGAAGGCGCCGCCCCGACGCGTCGTGCCGCCTCCAGAAAAGCATCCGGCGCCGGCTTGCCTTTGAGCTCGAGGCGGGTAATGTCTATCCCGTCCACTCGCGCGTCGAACAGCTGCGCAATACCCGCTGCATCGAGCACCGCCGCGCAGTTGTTGCTGGAGGACACGACGGCTGTTTTGATCTGCTGCGCTCGCAGTGTTCTCACCAGCATGATCGCCGCATCATAGGGCTCGACGCCGTGCTGCTCCAGGTGTTGCAGGAAATAGCGGTCCTTCAGATTGCCCAACGCGTGCACGCTTTGCGCGTCGGGACCATCTTCGGGCGCACCCAACGGCAATTCGATCCCGCGTGACGCGAGGAAGGCCGCCACGCCGTCGTAACGCGGCTTGCCGTCGACGTAGCGCGGGTAGTCGGTGTCGATGTCAAAGGGGACGAACGGCTCACCTGCCTGGGTGACACGCTGCTCGAGAAAACTGTCGAACAGCTTTTTCCAGGCCGCGGCATGCACGCTTGCCGTCTTGGTCAACACCCCGTCAAGGTCGAACAGAACCGCGTCGTAGTCCCGCGGGGAGAGTGTGATAACGACTATCATCGGACCTCCTGATAGATGGCTGT
The DNA here is from genome assembly GCA_049581885.1 of Gammaproteobacteria bacterium. Taxonomy (GTDB): domain Bacteria; phylum Pseudomonadota; class Gammaproteobacteria; order JAKDMP01; family JAKDMP01; genus JBAUSV01. Next base: position 4,058 of record JBAUSV010000031.1, read on the forward strand.
GGCGAGTCAGGGTAGGTTCACCGGCATCGATGCTTCCGCCACCTGCCGGTAACGCGGCAATCCAAAGAGCAACGTGACGTTGATGTCGGTTCCTTTGCTGATGAGTTGCTTGATGGCGGGCAGTTTTTCAGCCTTCGCGCGGACCTTGATGAAAAGGTTGGGCCGCTTCACGGCGTTCCACAACCGGCGGGTTTCCCGCTCGACCCATTGGTGTCGTGCGCCAAATGGGGATTGACCTCCAGGCTGACATAACCATCTTTGCCGTCAGTGCTGTCGTAGAGAGGCCGGACGGTGACCGTTCGCCGCAAAGACGCAAAGGACGCTAAGACACACAAAGAATCATCCTTGACTAGCACGTTGGTTTGAATCGATTTTCATCTTCTAGTGATTCGCGCACACGCACCAGTCGGCTCTCAAACCTTGCCCGGTCGTACGGAGACTTGATGGTGCGTTCGGCCAG
>JBAUSV010000032.1:0-3219 GCA_049581885.1 Gammaproteobacteria bacterium
ACGAGCGGCGACTCACCCCAGTATTTCCGTCCCAACTTCTGGCCCAACACGCCCGATATCAATCCCCATCAGCTGCACCACAGCGGACGCGCCGGGTTCGTGATCCGTGCCGCGCTGGCGGCGACGCTGGCGCCTTCCTGGGGCCTGTATTCGGGCTACGAGTTGTGCGAGGCCGAGCCGTTGCTGAACGCAGACGGGAGCGAACGCGAGGAGTACCTGGATTCGGAGAAGTACGAACTGAAGCAGCGCGACTTCGGCGCGGCCGGCAACATCCGGGCCGAGATCGCCGCGCTCAACCGGATTCGCCGCGAGAACCCGGCCTTCGATGAGCTCACCAACCTGCGTTTTCACCGTGCCGACAACGACCGCATCCTCTTTTACTCCCGGCAGGCGCGGGACAACCTCATCTGGGTCATCGTTAGCCTCGATCCGCACCAGGCGCAGGAGGCGGACATCGAATTGCCGCTGGAAGAACTCAATGCGGATGATGCCATGACGGTTGCCGTCGAAGAACTGTTCCTGGGCGACGCCTGGCAATGGCGAGGCCGGCATCAGCGCGTGCAGCTGGGACCCGAGCGGCCGGTCATGATCCTGCGCGTGGAAAAGGGGTGACGGCATGACGGATACGGCGACCCTGCCCGACTGGTACAAGGACGCGGTCATCTACCAGACCCATGTCAAGGCGTTTTTCGACGCCAACGACGACGGCATCGGTGACTTTCGCGGTTTGGCGAGGAAGCTGGACTATATCGCCGAGCTCGGAGTGACCGCGATCTGGCTGCTGCCGTTCTATCCCTCGCCGCTGCGCGACGACGGCTACGACATCGCCGACTACCGCAAGGTGCATCCGCGCTACGGCACGCTCGGCGACTTCCGGCGCTTCGTGCGCGCCTGTCATGCACGCGATATCCGCGTCATCACCGAGCTGGTGGTGAATCACACCTCCGACCAACATCCCTGGTTCCAGCGTGCCCGCCACGCCAAGCCGGGCTCAGCCGCCCGCGACTTTTACGTATGGAGCGACAGCGATACCAAGTACCCGGGCACGCGCATCATATTCCTCGACACCGAGCGCTCGAACTGGACTTGGGATCCGGTGGCCAAGGCCTATTACTGGCACCGTTTCTATTCACACCAGCCCGATCTCAATTTCGACAACCCGCGCGTGTTCGAGGAAATCGTCAAGGCGCTGCATTACTGGATGGAGATGGGCGTGGACGGCATGCGCCTCGACGCCGTACCCTACCTGGTCGAGCGCGAGGGCACGAATAACGAGAACCTGCCCGAAACCCACGCGGTACTCAAGCGCATCCGCGCCGAGGTGGATCAACACTATCCTGGCCGCATGCTGCTTGCCGAAGCCAACCAGTGGCCGGAGGACGTGAACGCCTATTTCGGCACCGGCGACGAGTGCCACATGGCGTTTCATTTCCCCCTCATGCCGCGCATGTACATGGCAATCGCGCAGGAAGACCGCCATCCGGTGACCGACATCATGCGCCAGACGCCGGAGATTCCCGACAACTGCCAATGGGCGATCTTCCTGCGCAACCACGACGAACTGACGCTGGAAATGGTGACCGACCGCGAGCGCGATTACCTGTGGGAGCACTACGCGGCGGACCGGCGTGCACGCATCAACCTCGGCATCCGCCGTCGCCTGGCCTCACTGATGGACAACGACCGCGACCGCATCGAGTTGATGAACGCGCTGCTGTTTTCAATGCCCGGCACGCCGGTGCTTTACTACGGCGACGAGATCGGGATGGGCGACAACGTCTTCCTCGGCGACCGCGACGGCGTGCGTACGCCCATGCAATGGTCGCCGGACCGCAACGCCGGGTTCTCGCGCGCCGATCCGGCCGCGCTGTATTTGCCGACGGTGATGAACGCACAGTACGGCTACGAAGCGGTGAATGTCGAGGCCCAACAGAAAACCCCGGCCAGCCTGCTCAACTGGACTCGGCGCGTGATCACCGTGCGTAACAGCCAACCCGCCTTCGGGCGCGGCAGCCAACGGTTCCTGTTCCCGCGCAACCGCCACGTGCTGGCCTACCTGCGTGAATACGAGGACGCCTCGATCCTGTGCGTGTTCAACCTGGGGCGTTCGGCCCAGGCGGTGGAACTCGAACTCGCCGAGTACCGCGGCCGCATTCCGATCGAACTCTTCGGGCGCAACCCGTTTCCGCCGATCGGGGAACGCGACTACCCTCTCACGCTGTCCGGCTACGGCTGGTTCTGGTTCCTGCTGGCCCGGCCCGACGAAGCTCCGGCCTGGCATGCGCCGGTCCACGAGTTCGCGCCCGAGTTCGTGACGCTCGTCGTCCGCCACGGGCTGGGCGAGCTGGCGGAGGGCGGGATGCGCAGGACGCTGGAACGCGAGGTGCTGCCTGCCTGGCTGGGCGCCCAGCGCTGGTTCGCGGGCAAAAGCGACGACATCAAGCAGCCGCGAATGGGCTCGCTCGGCGAGCTACGGGACACGGGCGACGGGGCGTTCTGGCTGTCCACCGTGGAGGTTGCGGAAGGCGACGACACGCAGCGCTACTTCCTGCCGCTCGGACTCGATTCCGACGATGGTGCGGGCGGCGCGGACCTGATGCCCTACACGCTGGCACGCGTACGCCGCGGCCCCCAGCTCAGGGCGCTGGTCGATGCGGGCGTCATGCCGGAGTTCGCCCGCATTCTGCTCGGCGAGATGGCTGAGGAACGCGTGCTCGAGAGCGGTGGCGGCCAGTTGCGTTTTTCCCGTACGCCGGCGCTCGAGGCCGGGGACTGCGCGCCGCAGCCGTTGCGTACGCTGGGCGTGGAGCAAAGCAATTCCTCGGCACGCTACGGCGACAATGTCGTGCTCAAGATCTACCGCCGCCTGAGCGCCGGGGTAAGCCCCGAGCTGGAGATGTTGCGCTTCCTTACCCGGGCGGGTTACGAGAACACGGCCCCGTTGCTCGGCACGCTGGAATGGATCGACGACACGGGCAAGCCCACGGCGCTGGCCGCTGCCTATCGTTACTTGCACAACCAGGGCGATGGCTGGACCTACACGCTGGATTACCTGGGCCGTGCGCTGGAAAAGATCGCGCTCGCCGAACAGGATGAGGAAGACGATGCCTTCCATACCGCCTATTTGGTTCAGATCAGCCGCCTCGGCCAGCGCACGGCCGAATTGCACCGGGCGCTCTCGGGCGATGCCACCGACCGTTCCTTTGCGCCGCGCCCGCT
>JBAUSV010000033.1:0-1814 GCA_049581885.1 Gammaproteobacteria bacterium
GAATTGAACAGCGATCCGACGAGGTTCTGCACGACCAATACGAGTCCGATCCACGCCACCAGACCGGGCCCGCGGAAAAGCGACAACTGAGTGATCCACATCGCCCACAACACCAGGGCGCCGACGAGCCCGATCTGGATCGCGACGGCAAACGTCATATTGTGAGGATTGGTGGACACCTCGCCCGCCACCCCTGTCTGACCAACGGCAGCCTGCCGGAACATGGCGGGAATGGAACCGGTGCCGTGGCCGAGCACGGGCGCGCTCTCAATGAATTCGAGCGACTTGGTCCAGTACATGAGCCGCTTACCCGTCGAAGTCGCCGCGTCCTCGGTTTCATAGGCCCTTGTCTGCGTAAAAGTGCTTTCGACGCGAAAGCGCAGATAGGGCGACATCGTCCACGCCATTGCGGCCATGACGGCACCAAGGGCGAATACGGCGAACAGCCCCTTCCAGCCAAACCGACGAACGCCGTATATGACAGCCAGCACTGGCAGGATGACCAGCGTCGTCCGGCCTGTTACGAAGAAGACAATGTTCCCGACAAAAGCGACCCCCAACAGCACCGCGCCGATCGCGACAAACCACCGCCGGGCGATCGCGGACGTGACCGCAATATCGAAGAGAACGGCCGCGCATATGGCAAACTCGGCACTTTGAATGATGTAGCTTTTCACCAAGACGCTCAGCACGTGAATTGCCCCAGGCGACTTCAGCCAGTACCAGGCGATCACGACGCCAGCATACGAAGCAATCAAGAGCGCTACGCACGCAATCAGAAATCCTATCAGCACCCACTCGCCCTTGTCGGAACGGCGAAACTGCACGATCAGCAACGGCACCACCAATAGCTTGGCGAAGCTGTTGAGCCCGCCGAGCCGTGCCTCCCACGGCACCCCGGCCCATATCATGCCGAGCGCACCGAGCAGGAAAAGCAGTACCGGCAGGCCGCCGGCCGCCGTCAACAGCTCGCGCCTCACGTCGGGCCATTTCAGTGTCGGCGCGAGCGCGAGCACCCAGATCACTATCAGAATGCTAGTGGCCGAGGTCGACCACGGCACAGACACCGCTGCCGCGACGGCCAGCCAGTCCGCCCTGTCCGCCATCAGTTTGGGATCGAATATCTTAGCCAATACGGATCCGGCCATCGCTCAGCCCAGCACCTTGACCGGTGCTTCGGTCTTGAGATCGGACAAGCCGCGGCGAGCGCGGATGCGCTCGCTCATCATCATGTCCGAGAGTTTCCGTTCGTTGGTTGACAAGGATGCCCGGTCCGCTTGCGCATGCCACAGGTGCAGCACGCCGGTCGCAAATACCCCATCCTTGCGGCGAATGCCAGCATGCAGCAGGCGTATGATGAGATCGGAATCTTCCTTGCCCCAACCGGCGTAATCCGCATCGAAGCCGTCGACCCGCTCCAGGTCGGTCCGCCAGATCGCGAGATTGCATGAACGCGCGCCGCGCCAGGCGCGTTGCCGCAACCGGCGCAAGGGACCGAGCGGCAGGTAGAACAGCGCCGCCAGGCGATTGACACCGCCACGCCAACGCGCGGTCAGCCACCTGACCAAGCCCCACCGCTCCGGTGTCAGCGCCTCTTGCAGAACGCTTACGGTGAGAGCCGACGACAACAGCACCCGGTTGCCGGTGACGAACCAACCCGGCTCGGCCAGCCGGCGATGCGCAGCAACGAAGTTCGGCCGCACGATGCAGTCGCCGTCCACGAAAATGCAGTAGTCACCACGCGCGGCGGCGATGGCTCGGTTGCGGATCTCCGCCGCGCGGAAGCCGCAGTCGTCGTGCCAGACATGCGTCAA
>JBAUSV010000034.1:0-6685 GCA_049581885.1 Gammaproteobacteria bacterium
GAAGTAGCCCACGTACGTGGTACCGCCGTTAACCCAGACCGATATACGCGCCGGGACCACGGCGGCTGCCGCCGCATTCATGGAGAAAAGCTTTTTACCGACGCGCGGGTTGCCGACCAGGAACGACTCGGCTCCCGCCAGATGCAGGCCGGTCATCGACAGGATGGCCTTCTGATTGACCTTGCCCATCACCATGAGCCCGTTGTCCTTCACGGAATGCTGGAGCGCGCTTACGGTCGTGGAGTAATCGTGGCTGGATTTGACGGTGACGAAACTGCTGCCCGGCGACTGTGCAAAGGCCGGGATCGACATTGCACTTGCCGCAGCCAGGCAGAATGCTGCCGTTGCAGCCACGATTCGGGATTTTGCGATTGACATGAATGATCTCCTGAAAACAATGCATTGGATTGAAAGGGCGCTTCCGCGCCGCCGGGACATCGGCGTCCCTGCTATTGAGTCGGGGAACCCGGCTCATCCTTACAACGGACCGCGACGGGTCTGGTTAGAATGCCCCCAATGACCGCCCGAGCCGCCCGTGACCAGTAACCCGGATTCGACGTACGACGACGGCCGCACCGACCCGGAACGCTGGCTTTCCGACTATGGCGACGCCATGTTCCATTTCGCGCTTTCGCGCCTGGGGGATCGCCCGCGGGCCGAGGATGCCGTCCAGGAATGCCTGCTGGCCGCCCTCTCCGCCCGGGAAACGTTCCGCGGCGCATCGGCCGAGAAGACCTGGCTGTTCGGCATTCTCAAGCACAAGATCCTCGACCAGTTCCGCCGCAGCGCCCGTGAGGTCCTGATCGAGGACGATGACGAGGCCGATGCCCTTATCGAGCGCGCCTTCGACGCCAGTGGGTCGTGGCGTCTTCGCCCATCCGCCTGGCAGGATCCCGGAAGCGATTTCGAGCGCAGCGAATTCTGGTCGATGCTGGATCATTGCATCGGCGGCCTTCCCGACAAGCTGGCAACGACCATCCGGCTCGTGGAGATCGACGAACTGGACAGCGAGGAAACCTGTAAGGCCCTGGGCATTACCGCGACCAACCTGTGGGTTAGATTGCACCGCGCTCGCCTCGCCCTGCGCGAGTGCATAGAACGTTCCTGGTTCGCCGGGGACAGGACCGGGAGAAATTGATCATGATGACCTGTGCCGAGGCAGCACGCTTGATGTCGGATCGCATGAACCGCCCCCTGGCGATGCGCAAACGCGCCGCCCTGCGATTCCACTTGATCCTGTGCGCCGGTTGCCGGCATTACCGCCGGCAGCTCGCCCTCATGCGCCGCTGGCTGCGATCCGGGCAGCCCACCGAACTACGGAAGCCTGCACATCTGGATGCCGAAGCGCGCGCCCGTATCCGGGCTGCCCTCGCCGGCAAATACTAGAAAAGCGCAGGTTCTCCGGGATGAGTGAACAGGCCGCCCCCGGGCCGGCGCTGCACGCCATGGATTCGGGCGGGTGGAGGCCCGTCCATACGAAGATCCTGATAGCCCTGGGTCTGGGGTGGATGCTCGATGCCTTCGAGGTGACGCTGGTAGGAAACGTGTTGCCCATTCTGCGTCACGTCTGGTCGCTGGGGGCACTGGAGAGCACGCTGGCCATATCGATCTGGCTCGCCGGCATTCTGATCGGAGCGCTTGTTTTCGGTTGGGCAGCGGATCGGTTCGGCCGACGTCGAATGTTCGTATCGACCCTGCTGCTTTATGCTGCGGCGACCTTCATTGCAGCATTTTCCGTCAATTTCTGGATGTTTCTCGCGCTGCGAGGCATCGCCGCAATCGGCGTCGGCGCCGAGTATTCCGCCGTGAATGCTGCCGTCGCCGAGTTGATGCCCGCCCGCTGGCGAGGCCGCGCTTCCGCCCTGGTGATGGCATTCTGGCCGCTGGGCGCAATTCTGGGTGGTGGACTCACCCTGGGGGTGCTTGCATTTGTTCCTCCGGCAATTGCCTGGCGATTCGTATTCGGTGCCGGTGCGTTCATTGCCCTGTTCGTCCTCTGGGCTCGGCGGGCACTGCCGGAATCTCCACGCTGGCTTATGGTCCAGGGCCGAGCCGCTGATGCAGAAGCTGCTTATGCGCGTATCGCGGACCCTGAAGCGGCAACCGCCTGGCGAAAGCAGGCGCGTTCCTACCATGCGGTCACTCACTGGTTCGCGGAACTCGGAATGCTCTGCCGGAACTATCCGGCTCGTCTCGCTCTGGGAGCAGCCCTCGACGTGTCAGAGGCAGGCGGCTACTACGGACTCTTTGCGTTGGTGCCACTCGCCGTCATACCGGCCCTTCACCTGTCATTTGCCGGAACCCCCCTCTTCTACCTGCTGGGTAGCGGTGGCGCACTCGGTGGGGCGCTCACTGCCGCCTGGTTGATCGAGCGCAGCGGTCGGAAGAAAACCGTGACAGGTTTCTATGCCTTCTCGGCTTTAATCCTGGCATGCATGGCGGGTGCTCTAGGAATCGGGACCGCGGCCACGCTCGCCTTGTTCATTCTCGCAAGTGCCGCGACGACAGGCAGCTGGGTAGCTGCCTACCCCACCTTCGCGGAAATCTTCCCTACGCGTTCCCGCGCCACCGGGATCGGCGTGTCGGTCGCATTCGGACGCGTCTCGGCCGGTCTTGCTCCGCCGCTGCTGGTATTTGTGGCGGGCCGTTATTCGGCTGCCGCGGCACTGATCCTCGCCGGCGCGTTCTATCTCATCGGCGTCGCCGCGATGATTCCCTGGATCAGGCTGGGGCCGGAGGCGAGAGGCATCCCCCTCGAACGACTGGGTGCAGCAGATCGAGGGTGAACCAGCTCTGTTCGAGCAGTTTCTTCAGGAACGGTGCCCGTGCCTTGAGCATCGGCGAGCTGATAGCGCTCCCCGCCATGACATCAAGCGCATGCTTGAGGTCGATGCCGCCCCGCTCAGCCCACAGCGCGCCCTCGCTGTGGGCTAGAAGGAAGCGATTGGTGATCAGCACGCCCATCAACAATGGAGCCCGGCATGTCGTGAAATACACGGAAGTCGATCACACAACGGTCGATAGCGGACCGGCTATAACGACAATGAGTAGCCCTCAGCCTTTCAGCGTACGTTCGATTTCGCGTTCGGCCTCGAGCCAGTCTTCCACTTCGCCGCCGCCGACGAAACCTCGCCGTTCGGCGCGGAAATAGGCCGCCTGGGCGATCATCTCGTGGCGGGTCTGGGCACCGACGGATGGCACCGTCTTGCGCGCAGTCTTCGTCTTCGCAATCGCCTTGTTAGCGGCTACCGCCGGCAGCCCGGAAGATTTCTGCCGCTTGGCGGCGGTCGGCTTTTTGCCTGGAGCGGACTTCTGTTTCATGAAACCTCCACTCCCCTGTCGGGGATTCGATGAGTCAGGCGGCCTGTGTGGCGTCGACTTCCAGCGCCGGCCGCGATTTTGCAGACACGCCGCGGGAAGCGGTGGCGCGGAGCGTCCGCAAAACCGCCGTGCTGCGCCCTTCTGTAGCTTCTGCCGCTACGAGGGCAGTCTGCACGGCAATCGATGCGCCTGTCAGTCCGTTATAGAGCCGCGCATACTTGCGGGCGGAAAGCGCCCAACTGAAATCTTCATCCATGGCACGGATCCGCAGCGCCGTCCAAGTCCGTGGCCGCTTCTCGTAAGTCTCCAGGCAGCGGTCCAGCGTGGTTTCCATGGCATCTCCACTGGCTTCGTCGAACACGAACCCGGTGGCCTTCCGTATGTGGTTGCCCGGGGAGCCGGAATCAACGACGCTGTCGGCCAGGCCGCCTACCCGGCTCACCACCGGGATGGTGCCATAGCGCATGGCATACAACTGGGTGAGTCCGCATGGCTCGAAGCGCGAGCCGTGGAGCAGAATGTCGGCCGCGGCGTGGAGATGATGCGCCTGTGCTTCCTCGTAGCCGATGCGTACCGACATGCGGCCCGGGTAACGGTGGGCCAGTTGCATGAAGCCTTCCTCCAGGGTCAGTTCGCCACGCCCGTGCAAGACGAACTGCAGTCGCGGGTGCCGGTCCATCAGGGACGGAAGATGCTTGAGTACCACGTCTGCCATCTTCTGGTGCGTCAGGCGGCTGATGTAGGCCACCAGCGGTGCCTGGGCATCGACGTTGAGACCGCACTGGTGCTGAAGCGTCGCCTTGCAGACGATTTTGCCGTGACCTTGCTCGCGCGTGTAGCAGGCCGTGAGATGAGTGTCGGTCGCAGGGTTCCAGAGCCCGACGTCGATCCCGTTCATGATTCCGAGAAAGTCGTTGCCCCGAGCCTGGAACAAGCCTTCCATGCCGAACCCCAATCCGGGCGTCAGCAACTCGCGCGCATGCGTCGGGCTCACCGTGCTGACCCTGTCGGCGTAGCGGATGCCCGCCTTCAGGAAGGACATCTGTCCGTAGAATTCGATGCCGTCGGTACCCAGCGCTTCGGGCGTCAGTTGCAGCCTGGCCGTTGTCTCATCAATCGGGAAATTGCCCTGGAAGGCCGCGTTATGCACGGTGAATACGGTGCGCGGTCGATCCGCCCCGCCCTGTTTCAGCAGCAGCGGTACCAGACCCGTATGCCAGTCGTTGGCATGCACGATATCGGGGCGCCAGTTCAGTCCTGCCCGGTCCATAGCGATGAGCGCCGCGGCATGGCAGAGCAGACCGAAGCGCAAGACATTATCCGGCCAGTCGCGGCCGTCGTCGTCCTGGTAAGGGCCGCCCGGCCGGTCGAAGAGTGCCGGGCAATCCACCAGCCAGATGGGCAATCCCGTATCGGGCGTCCGGCCTGCAACCAGGCCAGCCCTGATGCCCGGCAGGACTTCCCCGAGATCGCTGGCGGCACGCGGGGCAGCGAGCAGTTCTCGGGCACCCGGATACGCCGGCATCAGCAGCCGGACGTCCATGCCCAGGCCCGCCAGGGCGTTCGGCAGCGCGGCGCAGACGTCGGCCAGACCGCCGGTCTTGGCCAGCGGATAGATCTCCGACGCCACGAACAGCAGACGTACGGTATCGACATGTTGCCCACGGAGGGGCGTCAGATCGCCTCGCCTGTCCGTCGTTGTTGCCATTCAGGTACCTGTCCTTCTGTCATTTCGGGCAAGGCTAATAAGCTACGCCGCCGCCCGCGGAGGACTGTTGATTCAAGTCAAGAAACTTATGATCAATTACCTTCCACGTTCAGGAAACCGTAGACGGCGATGAAACAGGAAAGTGGTACAGGATGGGGCCCCAGAAACAGCGAAGGTACGTGGGCGTCTTCCGTGTTTTTTACGGTGTCAGTCGCTACCGGCTCGACCTTCGTCAAGGGCCTTGAACACGGCGGCGATGTCCTCTCGGCCGAATCCGGCTTCGTGCGCTTGCTCGAGCGTCTCGTCCGCGGCATGGGCCGATGGCAGAGGCGCTTTCAGTTGTCCGCCCGCATCCAGCGCCAGTCGAATGTCCTTGTGCAACAGGTCGAGCGTGAACCAGCTCTGCTCGGGCAATTTCTTCAGGAACGGCGCGCGTGCCTTGAGCATCGGCGAACCGATCGCGCTGCCTGCCATGATCTCTAGCGCCAACTCACGGTCGATACCGCCCCGTTCCGCCAGCAGCACGCCCTCGCTGAAGGCGATCATCTGTGCCGCCAGACTGATGTTGATCGCGAGCTTCAGCAGCAGGCCCTGGCCGTTCGTTCCGATGTGGCACGGCTTGCCCCAGGTGCCGAGAATCGGCGACACGGTCTCGAACGCCGTTTCGTCGCCGCCGACCATGATCGTCAGTTTGCCTTGCTCCACCTGCGGCACGCTGCCAGCCACTGGCGCATCGAGCATTTGCGCGCCGCGCTTGCGGGCCTGCTCCGCCAACCTGCGGCTGAGGCTGGGGCTTACCGTGCTCATGTCCACGTAGATCGCGCCGCTGCCCAGGCCGGCGATGATGCCGCCGTCCCCGCCGGCCACCGCTTCCAGGGCGTCGTCGTCGCTGAGCATGCTGATGACGATATCGGCCTTTTCGGCCACCTCGCGCGGCGTATCGCACCAGTGCAGGCCCTTGTCGATCAGCGCCTGTGCTTTCGCGACGGTCCGGTTATGGCCGTGGACCTCGTAGCCGGCGTCCAGCAGCCGCTCGACCATGGGGCGGCCCATGGTGCCAAGGCCGACGAATCCGAGTGTACTCATGTGTTCCTCCTTTCGCTATCGAGGTTCCGATATCCCGCCATTCCTTCGCACATATTCTAAAGTCACTCATCTGGCTGACATTGCGACAGTGCGTGGTGGCGGTTAACCTTGGCAGACCCGCAACCCGGAGGCTAGGGTGAACGACGCCGGCAACAACAACAGCGAACGACGCAGCGCGTGGCGCTTCATTGTCGCGATCGGCGTTGTCAGTTTCTTCGCCGACATGACCTACGAGGGAGCCCGCAGCATCGTCGGTCCCTATCTCGGCTCTCTGGGTGCCAGTGCGCTGCTGGTCGGTGTGATCGGTGGCGGCGCGGAATTCATTGGTTACGCGGTGCGCTGGTTTTCCGGCCGCGGCGCCGACGCGAGCGGGCGCCACTGGCTATTCATGTACGCGGGCTACGGACTCAACATGCTGTGCGTGCCGCTGCTCGCCCTGACCTCGACACTGGGCGCCGCCGCCGGCCTGGTCGTGGGCGAACGCCTCGGCAAGGGCGTACGCACCCCGGCCCGCGACGCTCTGATCGCCCGCGCCGGATCGCTGGTCGGCCAGGGCGCCTCGTTCGGGCT
>JBAUSV010000035.1:0-19265 GCA_049581885.1 Gammaproteobacteria bacterium
GGTGGGTACTCACCGGGGATTGGCCAGAGGCCAGAGCCGCCACGGCGTATCGTTGTCACTACGCCCATTTGTTCCCCAACGCGGAGGTCAGCATGTCTCACGATACTACAACGTTTGTCGGGCTGGATGTTCACAAGGAGTCTATCGCCGTCGCCTGCATCGGAGCCGACCCGGATGAGCCGGTGGTGGATGTGGCCACCATCGGCACCCAGCAGTACGCGATTGATCGGTTGCTCAAGAAGCTCTCGGGGCGCGGACGGCTGCGCCTGGTCTACGAGGCCGGCCCCTGCGGATTCTGGCTCGAGCGCTATCTGCGCGAGAAAGGCTACGAGTGCGGGGTAGCGGCGCCCTCGTTGATCCCGCAGAGGCCCGGCGATCGGGTCAAGACCGATCGGCGCGATGCGCGCAAGTTGGCCCTGGCCCTGCGGGCCGGGACATTGACTCTGGTGCACATCCCCACGCCCGGCGAGGAGCAGTTCCGCGACGTGGTGCGCGCCTGGCAGCAGGCCAAGCGCGATGTGACCGCGGCCCGCCAGCGTTTGAAGTCCTTTCTCTTGCGTCACGACATCCGCTACACCGGACGGGCCAACTGGTCGGCGGCCCACCGGCGCTGGCTTTCGGAGAAGGTGCTCCCGAGTGCGGCCCAGCAGATCGTCTTACAGGAGCTCATCGATGCGATCAACGAGCGCGAGCGCCGCCGCGATCGGCTGGAACGACAACTCGATGCGTTGGCCCCCGAGTGGTCGGGTTATCCGCTCGCCCAGGCCCTGCTGGCCTTTCGCGGCATCCAGAAGACGGTCGCCTGGACCGTGGTGGCCGAGGCGGGCGATCTCGCCCGCTTTGGCCGGCCCACGCAGTTCATGGCCTGGCTGGGGCTGGTGCCCAGCGAGCACTCGAGCGGCGCCACGCGCCGCCAGGGACCCATCACCCGCTGCGGCAATCGCTGGGCACGCACGCTCCTGATCGAGGCCGCCTGGTCGTATCGCTACAGCCCCAAGGTCTCGCGCATCATCGAGGCCCGCGCCGGCGAGATTGATCCGGCCCTGCGGGCGATTGCCTGGAAAGCGCAGCTTCGGCTTCACCATGTGTTTCAGAAGCTCACCGCCCGCGGCAAGCACAAGAATGTGGCCGTCACCGCGGTGGCTCGCGAGCTCGCCGCCTTCCTCTGGGCCGCCGCGCGCGCGCTCGAGACGAACTGAGCGGCCCAAGTGAATCGGTTTCGGGGAACGGCCATGGCTTGGCCCGGTGCAGTGGGTAACCCGCGACGGCGTTATGTGACCGTCACTGAACGCAGTTCAGATAGACGACGCACGTTCCTAGAGTGCGGCAAGACCCACAGGACGGAACTCAGTAATGCGGTAGCCAACCCGCGGATATCAGCATGATCCACCGTCGACATTATTGGCCGGGCCATGGCCGAACCCCACCCCTTTACCTCGGGGTGCCGCCATGACGAACCGGGTGCCTACTTGACAAGTGGAAGTCATATCAACGCCGCGACTCAGCCGATGGCACGGCCGACGAAGAAAGTAATGGCGCCGGCGACGGCTCCGATCAGCAGCATGCGCATGGCGCTGTACACGGCGGAACGGCCGGTGAACAGGCTGGTGGCCAGCCCCGCGGCCGCGAGGGCGATGGCGACGAGCGCGAGCATGGCAATCAGCGCGGGCCCGCCCGTGCCGAAGAAGAAGGGCAGCAGCGGCAGCACGGCGCCCAGAGCGAAGGCGATGAAGGAGGCGTAGGCGGCGCGCCACGGCGAGCCCAGCGCGTCGGGGTCGAGCCCGAGTTCCTCGCGGGCCAGTGCATCGAGCGCCTGTTCCGGGTTGGCGATGGTGTCGTCGGCAAGCTGGCGTGCGGCCTCGGGATCCATGCCGCGGGCGGTGTAGATCAGCGCCAGTTCGGCGGCTTCTTCTTCGGGGTACATCTCGAGCTCCTCGCGCTCGAGCCCGATCTGGTATTCGAACATCTCCCGCTGCGAGCGCATCGAAACGTATTCCCCGGCGGCCATCGAGGCGGCGCCCGCGATCAGTCCGGCGACGCCGGTGAGCACGATCACCGAGCGGCTCATCCCGGCGCCGACCAGGCCGAGCAGCAGGCTGGTGTTGGACACCAGGCCATCGTTGACGCCGAAGACCGCGGCGCGCAGGCCGCCGCCACGCTCCAGGCGGTGATGGAAGCTTTCCGGCGCTCCGGCGCGTGCGGGCTGGGGATGGCTGGAGGGGGCGCTCGCGTTGCTGTAGACGGACAGGCCGCGCAGCTTCATGGCTGCGAGCATGCTTTTGAGCTGGGCCGGCGGCAACCGTCGGATCAGCGCTGCGACGATGCGCGCGCGCAGGCTCGGGTGAAAGGCGGGCACGAGGGTGCCCTTGGCCTCGATGCGACGTTCCCAGGCGACGGCCTGGCGTTCGGCCGCCACGGCGAGGTCGTTGAACAGCCGGGCGCGGCCCGGGGTGTCGGCCTCGCGTTCGGCAAGGATGCGATATAGCCAGGCCGATTGGCGCTCCTCGTGCCAACCGGTCAGCTCGGTGCTGGTTTTCATTCGTTCGCGACTCCGTGCGGCACATGGCCGGTGGCAACCAGGCCCGAAGCGCCCTCGCAGTGGCGGCGCTGGTCGTCGAAAAAGATGTCGGCGCCGAAGGTCTTGAGGAACGGCGCCTTGTCGAGGCCGCCCAGAAACAGCGCCTCGTCGATACGCACGTTCCAGTTCCGCAGGGTGCGTATGGCGCGCTCGTGAGCGGGCGCGGAGCGCGCGGTGACCAGCGCGGTGCGGATCGGGGAGTCGTTGATCGGATAATCGGACTGGATTCGATGCAGCGCGGAGAGGAAATTCTTGAACGGACCGCCCGCCAGCGGTTCGCGGGCGGCACGGCGCTCGCTTTCGGTGAAGGCTTCGAGGCCGCCTTCGCGGAAAATGCGCTCGGCCTCGTCGGAAAACAGCACGGCATCGCCGTCGAAAGCGATGCGCAATTGCTCGCCGGGCGCGGGGTCGACCCGGCGCGGGATGATGGTGGCGGCCGCGGTGTGGGCCTCGAGCGCACGCGCGACGTCGGCGGGGTCGGCGGAGAGGAAAAGATCCGCCGCGAAGGGGGTGACGTAGTGATAGGGCGAGCGGCCATTGGTGAACGCGGCCTGGGTGATGTCCAGCCCATGGTGATCGATGGCGCGGAAGATGCGCAGGCCGGTGTCGGCGCTGTTGTGCGAGAGCAGAATCACGTTCACCCGCCGATGCATCGCATCGTTCAGGCGCAGCAGTTTCTGCACCAGCGCGAAGGCAACACCCGGTTCCAGCAACTCGTCCTCGTGCTCGATCTGGTAGCGGGCATATGCTTCCAGTCCCTGCTCGGTGAAAATGCGGTGACTCTCCTCCAGGTCGAACAACGCGCGCGAGGAAATGGCGACGGTAAGCGCAGTTTCAGGATGCGCGGCAGGCGAAGTCGAAACGGCGCTCATAGTCCGTTCATCAGGACTTGTAGAGCTCGGCCACGAAGCCGGTGTTCGAGTTGGAGGCGCCGAGATAGATGTAGGTTCCGGAGCCGTTGTTGAACAGGTCGTTGAGGTCCTTGGTATCAGTGAAGCCGAGCCCGCTGACCGTGCCTGCACACACCGAGTTGCCGGTCAGGGTGGCGTTGAGCTGCAGCAAGTTGTAGCCCGAAGTCACGCTCAGCGTGCCGCTACCCGAACAACCGAATGCATCGTTGAGGGTGAAGCTGCCGTCGGCATTGAGAGTGAGGCTGATAGCAGTGCTGATACCCCAGTAGTAGCCCTGGTAGGTGCCGGCCAGGTTGGCAAGCGAGGGGGCCGGAGTGGACAGATCATTGTGCGTGAGCGTAAAGCTGCCGCCGCCGGTGGCGCCGCTGAGAATGCCGGTGATGTCGGTCACAACATTATTGCTCGCATTCGCCTGACCGGACAGGTTGAAGCTGCGCTGGCTATCCCCATTGCTGAAAGTTTCGCCGAACGGCGGCCAAGCGGTGACGCTGCCGCTGAAGCTGCCATTGGTAATGTCATTCGGCAGGATGTAGAGATCGCCGTTAGCGTCCCCGAAGTAGGCGTACTGTTTGGGCAGAATCGCGCCGTAAATAGCTACGGGATTCGAGCCGTCGTTGGCCGTATAGAAACCGAAATACACGCCTTCGGCGGTGGTGGTGGCGGGGTTGAGGAATTTACACCCGCTGAACAGGCTTGCGCCCATCAAGGCAATAGCCAGCGCGCGGATCAGGTTTTTGGTGGGCACGACCGGCGTCTCCTTGGTTCAGGTCCATCGTCAACAGCATAGAACATAACGCGATCCGGGGCGAACCTTGCGCTCCGGATTCGGTCATAATGCTTAGCCAGACCGTTAAAACCGTTGGAGTTGACATGGATCCAGTTCGTTCTAGGAGCAGCAACCCGGCCCTGCGCGCGCTTTCATCCCGCGGTATTCCGCAGGCGAAGGTGGGCGAAGGCGCCATGACCGTCGGCGGCACCATCAACAAGACCATCATGCTGGTGGCGCTTGTCGTGATTGCCGCGGCTTGGGTCTGGAGCCGGTATGCGGCAGCCTTGCCCGCGGGACCGTCCGCCGCGGCCGAGGCGATTTCGGGCTACCTCATTGCCGGCGTGATCGGCGGACTCGTCGCCGCCATTGCGACAGTGTTCAAGCCCACTTGGGCACGCGTGACCGGCCCCCTTTACGCGGTGCTGGAAGGCCTTGCTGTGGGCGGTATTTCGGCGCTTCTGAACAATCGCTACCCCGGTATTGTGATCGAGGCAGTGGGGCTCACCTTTGCCGTGATGATCGGCATGCTGGTGCTCTACCGCACCGGAATCATCAAGGTGACGCCCAAACTCCAGCGCGGGATCATGGCGGCCACCCTAGGTGTATTCCTTTTTTACGGCGTATCCTGGCTACTCACCCTGTTCCACGTCGACACCTCGATGCTGTTCGCTCACTCCCGGCTGTCGATCATCATCAGCCTGGTGATCGTGGCGATTGCCGCTTTCAACCTCGTGCTCGATTTCCATTTCATCGACCAAGGTGCGCAGACCGGATTGCCCCGCTACATGGAGTGGTATCTGGCCTGGGGGCTGACCGTCACGCTGGTGTGGCTGTATCTGGAGTTGCTGCGGCTGCTCGCCTCGTCCCGCAGTAGCTAGGTTCCGAACCCCGGGATTCGTATGTAGGAACGGTTGTCCCTGCCGCGATTGGGAACGCCGGCGTTCGCGGCCGCAAGGCCTTTGACCTTGCGGCTCCCCTGCGATGCTCGCCCGCACCGGGCCGGTCGGCAACTCGGTTTTTGCCATATATGGCAAAAACCTCAAACACTCCTCCCTGTTCCCCCGTTGCGAGCTGCGCTTCTCGGCGCGCCCGACGGCACACCCCGGAGAAAGTGTAGGAGCGACGGTCCTCGTCGCGACTCGTTTAACTGGATTCCGGCCTGCGCCGGAATGACGGGGGATAGATAGAAGCGGCTTCAGCCGCGATCGGCAAGGGCGGTCTCGAAGCGGGCGAGGGCTTCGTCGAGCAAAGCACGAGAACAGGCGAAGTTGAGGCGCACGAAGCCCGGGGCACCGAAGTCGGCGCCGTCCGCAAGGCCGACGCCGTGGCGCTCCAGGTGGCGGGCCGGGTTCTCGTTGCCCGTGCCGCGTAAATCCATCCAGTAGAGGTAGGTGCCTTCCGGTGTTGCCCCGGCTCGTATGCCAGGCAATCCGGCGAGTACTTCGGTGACCCGGTCGCGGTTACCGCGCAGATAGTCGATCAGTTCGGCGTGCCAGGCCCAGCCATCACGGTACGCCGCTTCGCCGGCCGTATAGGCGAGCGCGTTAACGTAGGGCAGGATGCCGTCGATAGCGGTTCGGAAGCGTTTGCGCACGACGGGGTCGGGGATCACCGCGCAGGCCAGGCCCAGGCCGGCCAGGTTGAAGGTCTTGCTCGGCGCGAGCAGGGTGATGGTGCGCGCCGCCAGTTCGGGCGACAAGTCGGCAAACGGCTGATGGGCGAGTCCGGGTTCGAGCACCAGATCGGCGTGCAGTTCGTCGGCGACGACGAGCGTGTCGTGCGCCAGGGCCCGCTCGCCAAGTGCTTTCAGTTCGCCGCGGGTGAACACGCGACCGCCGGGGTTGTAGGGATTGCACAGGTAGAACAGCCGGCCATCGTTCGCGAACGCCTGCCCCAGGGCGTCGAGATCGAAACTCTGACGACCACTTTCATCGGCAAGCATGGGCACTTCGAGCAGGCCGCGCTCCATGTGCCCGGGCGCGGCGAGGAACGGCGGGTAAATCGGCGTGGTGCTGACAACGCGATGTGCTGGCTCGATCAGTCGACAGGCCGCATGCAGGGCCGGAACCGAACCCGGCAACCACACCAGCCACTCGGGTTCGACAGTCCAGCCGTGGCGATTCAGGGCGTAGTCGCGGAAGGCCTCGACAAGGCCGTCGGCGGCGTGAGTGTAGCCGAAAACGCCGTGGGCAACACGCTGTTCCAGGGCTTCGACAACGGCCGGCGGGGCAGGAAAATCCATGTCGGCAACCCACAGCGGAAGCACGTCGCGTCCGCCGTAACGGTCCCACTTGACGCTCGCGGTGTGGCGGCGGTCGGACTCCGGGTTGAATCCGGCGCGGTTCACACGCTCAATCGCGCTCGATCTTCTCGTACAGCTGGCTGACGATGTCACCGCGGCGCGAATAGGTGTGCTCGTGGCGCTGTTCCGCGACCCATGCATCGCGCTCGGAGACCGTTTCGAACCAGCGCTCCGACGACCAGTCCGGACCCAGCAGATGCGGTGCCCGCATGGGGTCGTCCGCAGGCAGGGTGATTTTGACGCCGTATTTCTTTTTCACGATAGAAAACCTGTCCTTGACGCGAACAATTCTACTCCATGGCCGCTGCGGTTTTCTCGCCGGGCATGGCGTTGCCGTAATGGTAGGTCATGAGCAGAGGAAGCGGAACCATCAGAAGCATCATGGCCGACATGAGCAGGAAATCGTTGTTGTAGCTGATCATGGTTGCCTGCCGGGTAATCTCGCCGTTGAGCATGACGAGTGCCGTATCGCGCGGCAGCGGTACGGCATGCAGGAAGCGGGTCAGGCGATCACCGAAGACCGTGAATTTTTCAGCCAACGCGGCGTGGTTGATCTGTGTGTTGCGGCTGAGCAGGGTAAACACGACCGAGATGCCGATGCTGGATCCAATGTTGCGGATCAGGTTGAAGATGGGCGTGCCCTCATTACGCAGATTCGCCGGCAGCGTTGAGAACGCCACGGTTTGGAGCGGCACGAAAACCTGACCGAGGCCGAGGCCCTGCAGGAAGCCGGTCCAGACAATGAACCAGGGATCCACTTGCAGCGTCATCTGACTCAGCTCGTAGAGGGCGAACACGTTGATCAATATGCCCGTAAAAATAAACAGTCGCGGGTCGATGCGATTGATCAGGCGCCCCACCAATATGGCAGCGAGCATCGCGCCCAATCCGCGTGGAGCCAGAATCAATCCGGTCTCGAACACCGGAAAGTTGAGGAGATCCTGCATGAACGGTGGAAGCAGCGACACGGTCGCAAGCAGCACCACACCGAGCAGAAGCATCAGGATGGCGCCGAGTGTGTAGTTTCGGTCGCGGAACAGGCGCAGGCTGACGAACGGTTGCTTCTTGAGACTTGCATACCACGGGTAAATCCAGAGCAGAACGAACGCCGTCACCGCACAGGCGACGATTTCCGGCGAAGCAAACCAGTTTTTGGCGTTGCCGCGGTCGAGCATGTACTGCAATGCACCGATGCCGAGACCCAGAATAATAAAGCCGAGCATATCGAAACTGCGCGTTTTATCACGCAGTTGGCGCGGCACGAAATTCCACACCATGAGCAAAGTAATCAAGCCGAGCGGTACGTTGATGAAAAAGTTCCAGCGCCAGCTGTAGTACTGGGTAATGTAGCCGCCGATCGTCGGCCCGAGCACGGGACCGACCACGACGCCCAGAGTGAAGATGGCCATGGCGGTGCCGTGGCGTTCGCGCGGATAGGTGTCGAGCAGGATGGCCTGGGCGAGCGGCACAAAGGCCGAGCCGAATACGCCCTGCAAAGCGCGGGCGGTGACGACTTCAGGAAAGCTGGTCGATGCACCCACCATGAACGAGAACACCGCGAACCCAGTCACGCACACGAGCAACACCCGGCGGCGACCATAGCGTTCTGCGAGCCAGCCCATGGCTGGCGTAGCCACAGCCGAGGCCACGATGAAAAAGGTCAGGACCAGCTTTATGTCGTCGAGACTGACCCCGAAACTGCCCTGCATGTGCGGCAACGCCACGTTGGCGATCGTCATGTCGATCACCTGCATCAGCGCCGCAAGCATCACCGCGACGGTGATCGCCCCGCGATGGATATGCGGTTCCGAGTGGTCGCTCATTCGACTTTGTTTAGTGGCCGCCGACGTAGACGCTTACTTCAGCGCTCATGCCTGCACGCAGAACCGGGCCGGAGCCGGCATTGTCGATATCGATCCGTACCGGGATACGCTGCGTGACCTTGACCCAGTTGCCGGACGCGTTCTGCGGGGGCAGCAGCGAGAATATCTCCCCCGAACCGGGGCTGATACTGCTGACGTGTCCTTTCCAGGGATGATTTGGATAGGTATCGACAGTGATCGTCACCGGCTGCCCCGGATGCAGGTGAGTCAGCGCGGTTTCCTTGAAGTTGGCCTTGATCCACATTCCTGCGGTTTCCACCAATGGGAAGGCCGATTGCCCGACGCCCAGCGTGTCGCCGGGACGTACGCCGATATGGCCGACGATGCCTGCCGCCGGCGAGCGCACTACGGTATCGGCCAGATTGAGTTGAGCCTCCTTGAGCCGGGCTGCCGCCTGCAGATAGTCCGGGTTCTTGTCCACCGGCTGATGCGGATCGCCGTCCAGTTGGGCGAGCACCTGCTGGCGCTGGGCCTTAAGTACCTCTACCTGCTGGCGGGCGCGAGTGAATTGCGTGTTCAGGGCATCGAGGCGGGCATTTGTCACCACGTTCTTTTGCGCCAGCGGACCATTGCGTTTCACCTCCCGCGAAAGGTACGCCACCTGCGCATTGGCGCTTACAACCTCGGCGTCGAGTGCTTGGTACTTGGCCTTGAGCGACGCCACCTGGGCCCGCACACTGCCTACCCGCGCCTGGGCTGCATCGACCATGGCCTGGTAGGTGGACGGATCGAGCTTGAGCAGCACAGCCCCTTTCGCGACCTTTTCGTTGTCCTCTACCGGCACGGCGATCACGCGGCCGGCCACGCGCGGGCTCACCTTGATGATGTGGGCTTCCACGAAGGCATCGTCGGTACTGACATAGCCGCGGTGGGTCAGGTAGTAGGTCAGCCCTCCCGCGAGCAGCGCCAGCGGGCCGAGGATCATCAATGCCACCCGCAAACGCCGCAACCAAGGACGTGGCTTGGATTGTTCTTCGGCCATCCCCTCAACTCCATTCATGGAATAGACTGCATAGTCTAAATAAAGAATAAAAATCAGTCAATAAGACCAGTGTATATGGACTTGTTATCGTGTGATACTGCCGCTAAAATAGACTAGACCGTCCAGGCTATTTTCGGAGAGCGACGTGAACACTAAATTGCTGGGAGCGCTGGCGCTATTCGTCGGCGCAGCGCTGAGCCTGCAGGCAGGCGCCGAAACGCTGGATCAGGCGCTGGCCGCCGCCTACCGGAATAATCCCCAATTGCAGGCCGCCCGCGCCGGACAACGCGCAGCGCAAAAGGATATCAATGTCGCCAAGGACGGTTGGTACCCCAGCCTCGCTCTTGACGGCGGCGTCGGACGCGACAAGACCACCGGTGAAATCACCTTTTTCCCGGGGCCACCCTTCAGTGCCACCCTGGCGCAAAGCCATATCGGCGTGCGGCTGGATCAACCCATCTGGCAAGGTGGAACGATTTCGGATCGAATCCACGCCGCCGAAGACACGGCCTCGTCGGTTCACGCCATGACTCGCGCCCGCGAATCCTCAGTCTTGCTGCAGGCGGTCAAGGCCTATCTCGGCGTGGTCACGGCCCAAGCAGTGCTCAAGGTACAAACGCACAATGTCGAGACCCTGCGCAAGCAACTCGACGCGGCGCAGGAATCGCTGAAACACGGCGAAGGCACGCGCACCGATGTGGCGCAGGCCAAATCGCGAATGGAAGGTGCTTTGGCCGCGCGCATCCAGGCACAGTCCCACTTGGCCCAGGCGCAAGCCGATTACCGCACCGTGATCGGGCAGCCGCCGGCGCCAGGTCTGACGTTGCCCCGGAACATTCCCCCGTTGCCGGCCAGTTTGCAGCAGGCCACGGAGCTTGCCAGCCGAAACTACCAGGTCGTGGCGGCACGCTTCAACGCCCAGGCCGCGCATGCCACGGCCGATAGCGTGCACGGAGAATTGCTGCCCAAAATCGGGCTGTATGCCGAAGTAGTCCGTCAGAACAATCCGCAGTATGGGTTTGCTCAGGTCACCGACCGCGTGATCGGTCTGTCAGTCAGTGTGCCCATCTGGCAGGGGGGTGCGGTGCGCGACCAGACGGCCGCCGCGCGAGAACGGGCAAGCGAGGCAGAACTGCAGACACGGGCCACCACCGATCAGGCGCGCAACGAGGCGGTAGCCGCGTGGCAGAATTACCTGGCGGCTAATTCCACGGTGAGTTCGTTCCGGGCTCAACTGGACGCGGCCCGCATCGCCTATCAGGGCACCCGGGACGAACACCGGCACGGCCTGCGCACACTACTCGATGTGCTCAACGCAGTGCAGGAAATGCGCAATGCTCAAGTGTCACTGGTGCGTGCCCAGCGCGACCGTATCGTTGCCGCCTACGCGCTGCTCGCCGTCACCGGCGGTCTGACCGCCCGTGGTTTGAATTTGCCGCTCGACGCCAAACGGATGAACGCGCGATGAGCAAGGAAACGACCAACACATCCCCGCGTCGCGATGCCATTATCGAAGCGGCACGCGATGTGTTCCTGCGTGAAAGCTACAGCGGTACGAGCATGGAATCGGTCGCACACCAGGCCGGGGTATCGAAGCAAACCATCTACAACCACTTTGCCAACAAGGACGAATTGTTTCGCGCACTGGTGCTCAACGTATGCGCTCAATTCAGTGTCACGCTGGGGGACTACACCCAGTTCCCGGACCAGGATCCGGAGACCGTCCTGACCCGCTTCGGCGAAGAGGTGCTGAAGATGCTGTCCTGCTCGGACATCATGCGCCTGCACCGCCTGCTCCAGCTGGAAGGGCGCAACCATCCGAGTCTGGCCGAAAGTTTTTATAAATTCGGCCCGGATCGCATAGCGCGCTGGCTTACCAGCTACCTGGAGGCCCAGGTCGAGCGTGGACGGCTGCAGGTTGCGATGCCGCGTATCGCCGCGGAGCAGTTCGTGACCATGCTCATGGGCCATCTGCGCCTGCGACATCTGCTCGGTTTCACGGCAACGCCCGACAAGGAAGAACGCACGCGCTACGTCACCTCGGCGGTCACCATTTTTCTCAACGGGGTGCGCCCTCGCTAGAAAGAACCGGTTTTATTCAGACTCTCACTGGCCGAGCCTGTGACGACGTAGTGCCCTATATTTCGACCATTTCGAAATCTTCCTTGGCCGCGCCGCAGTCCGGGCAGCTCCAGGTAATCGGGATGTCCTCCCAGCGGGTGCCGGGCGCGATGCCATCCTCGGGGTCACCCATTTCTTCGTCGTATATGTACCCACAGACGACGCACATGAATTTGCGATAGGTCATGCAGCAATAGATCAGCTCGAACTGATCCATTATTGTAGTGCACCGCGCCGCAGCCGGAAGGGGGCAAACAAGGCGCTACACTAGCCCACATTGCTCATGGACTTCACGCGCCCTCGCTTGATGCTTTTGAATCCACGGCGCGACCATCGCACACCTTTATGAATAATCCGAGCTAGACCATGAAACGACCGACATTACTCGTCATCGCGGGACTTGATCCCTCGGGCGGTGCGGGGTTGGCGGCCGATATCCAGGCAGCGACCGCGCTCGGCGCGCATCCGGCGCCGGTGGCGAGTCTGATTACGGTGCAGGACACGCGCAACGTAATACGTAGCGACCCATTTAGTCCCGAACTGATCCTTGCCCAGGCCGAAGCGGTTCTGGCCGACCTGCCGGTCGCTGCGATCAAGCTCGGCGCGCTCGGCACGGCAGCGATCGGCGAAGCCGTAGCGGAGCTATTGGCGCGTCATTCCGAATTGCCGGTGATCGTCGACCCGGTGCTGGCTGCCAGCGGCGGTGGATCGCTGGCCGAGTCCGCACTCGTCGAGGTGTACCGGAAGCGCATTTTTCCACGCTGCCTACTCGCCACGCCCAACCATGAGGAACTGCACGCCCTTGCACCACAGGACGGCGCCAGCGAATTGCTGGCTCTCGGGTTGCCCGCCTGCCTGGTGACCGATGGCGACGGCAGAGGCACTGAAATCGTCCACGAACTGCATACCGAGGAAGGCATTCGCCTGCTTCCCGGTGGCCAGCGCCGACCGGGAACCTTCCACGGCAGCGGGTGCACGCTCGCTTCCGCCATCGCCGCGCAGATCGCGGCAGGCGACACGCTGGAAGCAGCGATCATGGCTGCCGGGCAGTTCATGGAGCGCACCATTGCGCAAGCCTTCACGCCCGGTCAGGGGCAGGCGATCCCCGGTCGATGGTAGTGAGTCCGGGCACCGGGAAGGCGGGGATGGAACTTGCCGGGCTGTATGTGCTCACCGATGAGCAGCTTGGCGAACGCTTGGAAGCAGCGGTTGACTCCGCGCTCGCGGGGGGGGCGCGGATAATTCAATATCGCGACAAAAGCACGGACTATGCAAGACGTGAAACCGAAGCACGCATGCTGCGCACACTCACGCGCCGCTACGGTGCGTTGCTGATTGTGAACGACGATCCCGGGTTGGCCGCTCGCATCGAAGCCGACGGCGTGCATCTCGGCCGCGACGATGCCGTCATTGCCACCGCCCGCCGCCTGCTTGGCGCGAAAGCCATTATCGGTGTGTCCTGCTATGACTCGTTGTCGCTGGCGCGCGACGCCGTGGCCGCCGGTGCCGACTACCTCGCCTTCGGCAGCATCTATCCCTCGCCCACCAAACCTGATGCCGTGCGCGCGCCGCTGTCGCTGTTCCGCGAAGCAAAACGCGAAACCGACGTGCCGCTTTGTGCCATCGGCGGCATCACCGCCGACAATGCTGAACCCGTCGTCGCCGCCGGTGCTGACATGCTGGCCGTAATATCCGCCATCTTTTCCGCACAAGATATGGAACAGGCGACACGCGCATTCACCACCGGGCACGCCCTATAATCCGAGTCAGTCGCATATGGTGACCGGATCGTTGCCATGGGACTATTTCACCGTATCTGTGTTGCGTTGTGGTTTTTGCCTCGTCCTGATTCTCGGCGGGCGTGGACTGTCTCGCATGCTGCTATACCTGCGGACCACGGGGACACAAAAAACGTAGACGTTCGACGGTTCTACAATAGTCGGCAAATCCCATATCCGATTGGAGTCCATGAACGAATTTGAGCGGGCACAGAAAGTGCTGGCAGGCGGGGTTAATTCGCCGGTGCGGGCGTTTGGCGCCGTGGGTGGCGATCCGGTGTTTATGGAGCGAGGCGAAGGCGCCCATCTGTTCGGCGCCGACGGGCGACGATATCTGGATTATGTCGGTTCATGGGGACCTATGATCGCCGGGCATGCGCATCCGAAGGTGGTCGCAGCCGTGCAGGATACGGCGGCGCAGGGGATGTCGTTCGGGGCGCCGACGGAGCTGGAAACGCAGCTTGCCGAGGCGATCATTGCGCGGGTGCCGTCGATCGAACGGCTGCGTTTTGTCAATTCCGGCACCGAGGCGACGATGAGCGCGATTCGACTCGCCCGTGCCGCGACCGGGCGCGACCTGATCGTTAAATTCGAGGGCTGCTATCACGGCCACGCCGATTCATTGCTGGTGGCCGCCGGGTCGGGGGCACTTACTTTCGGTGTGCCGTCGTCACCGGGTGTACCGGCTGCGCTCGCTCACCTCACGCTCACGCTGCCGTACAACGATCCCGATGCGGTCCGCGCTTTGTTCGCCGAACGCGGGGGCGATATCGCCGCCGTAATCGTGGAGCCGGTTGCGGGCAA
The DNA here is from genome assembly GCA_049581885.1 of Gammaproteobacteria bacterium. Taxonomy (GTDB): domain Bacteria; phylum Pseudomonadota; class Gammaproteobacteria; order JAKDMP01; family JAKDMP01; genus JBAUSV01. Next base: position 14,129 of record JBAUSV010000035.1, read on the forward strand.
CATGGGGTGCATCCCGCCCGAACCGAATTTCCTCGAAGGCTTGATGGCCGAGGCGCACTCACACGGCGCACTGGTGATTCTCGACGAGGTGATGACAGGTTTTCGCGTGGGGCCGGGCGGCGCGCAGGGGCTGTACGGTTTGAGGCCCGACCTCACCACCCTCGGCAAAATCGTCGGTGGCGGTCTGCCGGCGGCGGCCTTCGGCGGACGCGCCGAACTCATGGCGCAGCTCGCGCCCGAGGGGCCGGTGTATCAGGCGGGCACGCTCTCCGGCAATCCGCTGGCGATGGCGGCCGGGCTCGCCACGCTCGAATTGACGGCGGCGCCCGGTTTTTACGAAGCACTGGAAAGCCGCACCAATGCGCTGGCCGAGGGCCTGACCGCTGCGGCTCGTGAGGCGGAGATCGAGGTAATCGTCAATCACGTGTGCGGGATGTTGACCGTGTTCTTCTGCGCAGGGCCGGCGCGCCGGCTGACCGAAGCCCAGATCGCCGATGGAGTCCGCTACGGACACTTTTTCCACGCCATGCTCAATACGGGCATTTACCTGCCGCCATCGCCGTTCGAATCCTGGTTCGTCGGCGGGGCGCACACCGAGGCCGATATCGAGGCCACGATCGAGGCGGCACACGCGGCATTTTCGCGCCTGAGCGTGAATTAGCCGAGACGTATCCCCCTTGGCTGCCGCTTCGGCGGCTGCTAAAGTGCCACTTCCGGCGCTACACCTGCACATCGGCGGGCTGCGCCTCAATTACCACCTGACGGGGGGGCATCATGTATCGACTTCTTTTAATGGGAACGCTGGCAGCGGGTGTGTTGACCTTGGCAGCCTGCTCCAAATCGCATTCTACCGCCCCGGCCGCTGGACCATCGGTTATGGCGAAATCCACTGCGGCTGCCCCGGCCACAGCAACAGCCCCGCGCATCAATCCGCTGATGCACGTGAGTACGCTGCCGTTCCACGCGCCGCCGTTTGACAAAATCAAGGACAGCGACTTCCAGCCGGCGATCGAGTCCGGAATGCGCCAGCAACTGGCGGTTATCAATGCCATCGCCAATAGCCCGGCGCCGCCCACGTTCCAGAACACACTGGTCGCGATGGAAAAAAGCGGGCAGCCACTCAATCGCGTGATGATGATCTTCAGCCTGCTCACGAGTGCCGACACCAACCCCACGCTACAGAAAGTGCAGGAAGAGGAAGCGCCCAAGCTTGCCGCGCACCACGATGCGATTTTCCTCAACAAGAAATTGTTCGAGCGGGTGAAAACGATCTACGACGGGCGCGACAAACTCAAACTCGACCCCGAATCCATGCGTCTGATCACCTACTACTACAACAAGTTCGTGCACGCCGGCGCCAACTTGTCCGATACCGACAAGACCAAGCTCAAGCAACTCAATCAGGAAGCGGCCACACTGAGCGCGCAGTTCGTGAACAAGCTGCTGGCTGCGACCAAGGCAGGAGCGCTGGTGGTCTCCGACAAGTCCAAGCTCGCAGGCCTGACCGATGCGCAGATTGCGGCGGCGGCCGATGCGGCCAAGTCGCGCGGACTCGACGGCAAGTGGGTGATCCCGCTGCAGAACACGACGCAGCAGCCGGATCTCTCTCAGCTTACGAACCGCGACGTGCGCAAGGAACTCTTCGAGGATTCCTGGAACCGTGCGGAAAAGGGCGGTGACAACGACACCCGGGAGACGATCAAAAAACTCGCCGAGGTGCGCGCGGAGAAGGCGAAGCTGCTCGGCTACCCGAACTTTGCAGCATGGAAGCTCGTCAACCAGATGGCGAAAAAACCTGCCACGGTGGATGACTTCCTGGGCAAACTGGTCGGCCCGGCCACCGCGCGGGCTCGCGATGAAGCCGGCGAGTTGCAGAAGGTTATCGACAAGGACGGCGGCAAATTCAAGCTCCAGCCCTGGGACTGGGAGTTTTACGCTGAACAGTTGCGCAAGCAGAAATATGGCTTGGACGAAAGCGAGATCAAGCCCTACTTCGAGCTTAACAATGTGCTCACCAAGGGTGTGTTCTACGCCGCTAACCAGCTCTATGGCATCACCTTCAAAGAACGCCACGACATCCCCGTGTGGAACAAGGACGTACACGTGTATGAAGTGTACGACAAGGATGGGGCACCGCTGGGCCTGTTCTACACCGATTACTACAAACGCGACAACAAATCGGGCGGCGCCTGGATGAGCAACCTGGTCGAGCAATCGAAACTGCTCGGTACGCTGCCGGTTATCTACAATGTCACCAACATTCCCAAGCCGCCGCCAGGCCAACCTACGCTGCTCACTTTCGACGAGGTGACGACCCTGTTCCACGAATTCGGTCATGCGCTGAACGGCTTCTTCGCGAACACGCAGTATCCGAGCCTGTCCGGCACCAACACGGCGCGCGACTTCGTGGAATATCCTTCGCAGTTCAACGAACACTGGGCGCTCTATCCCCAGGTGTTCGAGCACTACGCGATCAACTACAAGACCGGCAAGCCGATGCCAAAGGCGCTGGTCGAAAAACTCATGAAGGCGAAACACTTCAACTCGGGCTACGCCATGACCGAGCTGGTCGCTGCGGCCGAACTTGACATGCAGTGGCATGAAATATCGGCGAACAAGCCGGTGAAAAACGTCAATACCTTTCAGCGCAAGGCGCTCGAAAAGACCGGCGTGTACATGGAGCAGGTGCCTCCGCGTTACCGCTCGACCTACTTCATGCACATCTGGGGCAGCGGTTATGCCGCGGGCTATTACGCTTATATGTGGACGCAGATGCTGTGCGACGACAGCTACCAGTGGTTCCTTGACCACGGCGGTCTGACACGCGCTAACGGTCAGCGCTACCGCGACATGATCCTTTCGCGCGGCAACACCGAGGACCTGGAGAAGATGTTCGAGGACTTCTACGGCAGCAAGCCGAAGATCGGGCCGATGCTCCAGTACCGCGGCCTGTCAGGAAAAGAGGGCGAATAAGGCGCTTTCACATTGCACCGCATTCACGGGCCATCGGGGCCGGCTCTCGAGCCGGCCCTTTTTCCAAGGAGTACCGAGATGATTTATCAAGGCAGCTGTCATTGCGTAAAAACCACCTATGAGGTGGATTGTGAATTCGGCGAGGCCATCTAGTGCAATTGTTCGATTTGCCAACAGCGCGGACACTTGCTTACGTTTGTTGCGCGCGACATGTTGTTGCCAAAACATCCGAGGAAAACATGACCACCTACACATTATTGAGAGTAAGGCACGTCGATGGCCGCAGTCTGTGACAGGCAGCTCGCCTCAGCCCCGCGATTATCCGGACTGATTTACATATGAGTGACCCGGCAAACCAAATGCCGAAACCGCCGCAAGGTTTGAAGTTCCGCGATCTCGATCCGGCAGCGGTAGCCGAGGATCTGAAGCGCAGGATCGGCAAGGCGCGCAAGCGTGTGGAATACGCCATAGCAGACGACCCGCAGTCGTTGATTCCGACGCTCGAACTGATCGGGGAAGACCTCGGGCGCCGCTTTACGCCGCTGCGCCATCTCAATTCTGTAGCCTCGACGCCCGCGGTGCGTGCGGCGTACGAAAAAACGCTCGCCGCCTTCACCGATTACGAAACCTGGCTGGGTCAGCACCAGGGACTTTACCGAGCATTCAGTGCCTTGTCCGATGCCCCGGATTTCGCGCAACAACCGCAGGCGGAACAGGCGCTGGTCCGCCATGCGCTCGTCGGTTTCCGGCTCTCCGGCGCCGGACTGCCGCCAACGGAACGCGAGCAGGTACGCGGCCTGATCGCGGAGCTGAGCGAACTCGGAAACCGGTTCGAGGCCCATGTGCTGGATGCCACCGACGCCTGGCATCTGCCGGTCACGGACAAGGCACTACTGGCGGGCGTGCCCGAGGCAACCGTCGAGCTGCTAGCCGAACGCGCGAATGAACAAGATGCAGCCGGTTGGCTGCTCACGCTCGATCCCAGCGTAGTGAGTGATGTGCTCAAGTACGCCGATACGCGACCGCTGCGCCGGCAGGTTTACGAAGCTTGGGTAAGCCGCGCCTCCGATGCCGGGCCGCAGGCCGGACAACACGACAATGTGCCGGTAATCGAAGCGGTACTCGCCGCACGGCATCGACTGGCCTGTACGCTTGGCTATGCGAATTATGCCGAGTACGCGCTTGTCGAACGCATGGCGCGCAGCGCCGAGGAAGTGACCAGCTTTCTGCTTGACCTGGCGCAGCGGGCACGACCGCGTGCCGAACAGGAGTTGACCGAACTCGCGGAGTTCGCCTCGACGCACGGGCTTGGTGAACCCTTGGCTCCGTGGGACATTAGTTATTATTCCGAGAAGCTCCGCGAAGAGCGTTACGGGTTCGACGAAGAGGCGTTGCGCCGCTATCTGCCGCTGGAGCACGTGCTTGCGGGGTTGAAAAAACTGTGTCGTGAACTCTACGGACTGCACTTTCGCACCAACAAAAACGCACCCGTCTGGCACCCCGATGTCAGAGTGTGGGAACTTGCAGGCGGCGACGGCCAACGTATCGGACGGCTGTATATCGATCTATACGCCCGCCCGGGCAAGCGTGGTGGAGCGTGGATGGACGAAGGTGGCCATCGCTTGCGCCTGGGTGGCCTTAGCCGTCGCCCGTCCGCGTTTCTCAATGCCAACTTCATGCAGCCCGCGCGCGGGCGTCCGTCTTTAATTGCGCACGACGATGTGGTGACGCTGTGCCATGAACTCGGTCACTGCCTGCATCATCTGCTGAGCACCGTAGATTATCCGTCAGTCGGTGGCATTTCCGGCGTGGAGTGGGATGCGGTCGAATTCCCCAGCCAGTTGCACGAGGAATTCGCCTGGCATCCGGCGGGGCTTTCCGCGCTCGCGGCAGAGGTGGAAACCGGCGCGGCGTTGCCAAGCGAACTGGTACAGGCGCTCGGTGATTCGCGCCGCTTCCAGGGCGCGCTCCGGCTTGTACGTCAACTCGAATTCGCGCTCTTTGATCTCGAACTGCACACACTGGACACCCCCACGCCGTCCATTACCGATGTGCGTCGGGTGCTGACCGAGGTACAACAATCCGTGCGCGTTACTCCCGTCGCCGGACTGGATCGTTTCGAATGCAGTTTTGCACACATCTTCAGCGGCGGCTACGCTGCTGG
>JBAUSV010000036.1:0-5804 GCA_049581885.1 Gammaproteobacteria bacterium
CAGCAGGCGTTTGCCCAGCCCCTGTCCGCGCCCGGCGGGGGCGACGCCGACCTGCCAGACGAAAATCGCCTCGGGGTCGCTCGGCGGCCGGTAGGCGCAGACGAAGCCCACGATCTCGCCCTGCCGCTCCGCGACGATGCTGTTCTGCGCGAAGTGGGTGCAGAGCAGCAGGTAGCAGTAGGCTGAATTGGCCTCCAGGGTGGTGTCGGCGCAGACCAGTTCGTGGATGCGGCGGGCATCGTCTGCGCGCGGTTTGCGAATGTCGATGGACGGGGCGGTGTTCATGCCGCCTTCCGTTTGGTTGTGGCGATGAATTCCTCGTGCAGCAGCCGGGTGGCGCTATCGATGGAGGCTTCCGGCAACAGGCACGAAAGCGCGTCGGGGGCTTCCAGCCATTGGCTGGGCAGCGACTCGAAGGCCGCCAGGCGTTCGGTGAAGCGCCGGCGCGTGTCGCTATCCGATTCCACGCCTGGCCCGACCACCGAGACCGATCCCATCGTGTTCGAGGTGGTGACGGGCACGCTGAAGCGCGCTTGCAATCGTTCGCCGCAGCCTTCCGGTTCGGGCAACAGAGCTTGGGGGACGAGCATCTCGTGATGCAGTCCGCCGCCGTGGATGGGCGAGGCGCGGTAATGGAACGGCTCGTTCAACTCCAGGGCGTCGAGCGCGTCCGCGAGGGTGTCGCCGTCGGGGCCCGATTGCCACTGCATGCGGATCAGGCCGCCGTGGGAAGCGATACCGAGCGCGCCGCCGGTTTGGCGCTCATTGTGGTGCACCAGAGTGCCGCCCGCCTCGGAAAAGGTGGAGACGGCATAGACCGGCGTACCGGTCTCGCGGGCGTATTCCACAGCACGGGCATTGAGTACCCGGGCACCGTGGCGGGCCAGTGCCAGCATGTCCTCGTAGGCCATGCGGTCAATGCGCACGGCGTCGGCAACCACGCGCGGATCGGCGGAGTAGATGCCGTCCACGTCGGAGCATATCTCGCAGCGTTCGGCTTCGAGCGCCGCGGCGAGTGCGACCGCCGTGGTGTCGGAGCCGCCGCGTCCCAGGGTGGCGACTTCACCGCTCGGGGTGGCGCCCTGGTAGCCCGCGACCACGACGACGCGGCCATGATCCAGTTCTTCGCTCACACGCTCCGGTGACACATCGGTGATGCGCGCATTGAAGTGCGTGGAGTTGGTGTGGATGCCGGCCTGGACACCGGTGAGCGAAATGGCTTCGATGCCGAGCTCGCCGAGCGCCATCGCGAGCAGCGACATCGAGATGCGTTCGCCGGCCGAGAGCAGCATGTCGAGTTCACGCGGCTCCGGCTCGGACGTAAGCGCCTGGGCACGACCCAGCAGGTCGGAGGTCATCTTGCCCATGGCCGAGACCACCACCACGACATCGTGTCCCAGGGCGCGCGTTTTCTTGATCCGGGCCGCGACGCGGCGCAGATGGTCGAGGCTGGCGACGGACGAACCGCCGTATTTTTGAACAATCAGACTCATTATGGTCGGACTCCGTAAAGGTTCTGAAGGCACGCGCGGAGCGTGCTCAATAAATGGCAAGTTAGCGAGACGTTGTTGATGCGGTTTGCGTTAATTCTGTAGCCACCGGTGACGATTCGACTGCGGTTTCCACCGCCGTGGGCGACGTGGTCAGAGCATGTCCCGGGGCAAGCAACGGCGCTGCATCGAGTGCTTCAGCTTCGAGCAGGCTGACGATGGCAGCCAGGGCCTCGGCAAGTGCCCGGCGACGGGCTGCGGGTAAGGCGCTGAAACGTTCCACGAAGCGGTCCTGCAACGAAGGCACCGTGGTGGCCAGCAGGTGTTCGCCGTGGTCGCTCAGACGGATTAGCACTTGGCGCCGATCCGTTTCCGAACGGGTGCGTTCGATCAGTCCGCGCGCATGCAGCCGATCGAGTAATCCGGTCACCGTTTGCGGCGATAGCGACAGCGCCGTGGCTAGGGTGCCGGCGCTGAGCATGCCCGCGTCCTTGAGTACGCGTAGGCATAGCAGCTGAGGTACTGTCAGATCGTGGCTGCGGGCCAAGTCGCGTCCGGCCAGGGAGAGCGCCCGTACGATGCGGCGTACATCGCGCAGCACGTTCCCGGTTTGATCGGCATTGGACTGAGTCATGTTTCTGTCCTGTAATTTCCATAACACGAATATTTAATTAAGCGAAATATTAACTTATTGAAGTAATAAACGCAAACCAGGCTCCGTACAATGCGCATTAATCTGCGCGCGAGTGATGTCGTGATTTGGAGTGTGGTGGCTATTGTGGTGAGCTACTTGCTGGGTTCTGTACCGGGCGGGCTTCTACTGGGCCGTCTGATAGGGGTGGATCTGCGTACCCAGGGCAGCGGCAATGCCGGTGCGACCAATGCAGTGCGCGCGCGCGGTCCGTTGTTCGGTGTCGCGGTGTTCGCTTTCGATGCCGCCAAGGGCGTAATCGCCGTCGCCCTTTTGCCGCACCTCAATGCTGCGAGTGCCGAGTGGCTGGCGCCGGCCTGTGCCGGCGCGGTGATTGTCGGCCATGTGTTCCCTGTGTGGTTTCGGTTTCGCGGAGGCAAGGGTTTTGCCACGGCTCTGGGTGTATTGCTGATGCTCAGCCCACTGGCGCTGGCCGTGGTCGCTGGCGTATGGATTGTGGTGCTGGTGCTCACCGGATATGTCAGTGCGGCCACCTTGTGCGGCGCGCTCGCGTTCCCGATCTTCGTTGCGCTGGCTGACCGGGGGCAGCCAGCAGCGCTTATGGTATTTGCTGTCGCGTTGGCCGTGTTTCTGCTTTATACCCATCGCAGCAATGTCCTGCGCCTGATGCGCGGTACTGAGCATCGTTTCCATCGGGTGAGGTTGCTGGGCCGTGGACGCGGCTGAGCTTGACGCCTTGGCCGCACTTTTGGTGGAGGCTCCGGCACCGTTGACACGTGCCGAGATTGCCGAGGATCTCGGGTTGCAAGCGCACCAGATCACGTCGTGTCTTGCCGCGTTGATGGAGCTGGGTGCGCCAGTGCACGAGGATGAGACCGGACTGCGCCTGGAGCTGAGTGATGCGCTCGATGTCACGACGATAGACACCGGCCTGGCCGATCTGAATCCGCCGCCGGCGGTCGAGGTGCATTGCATCTGCGAGTCCACCAATGTGCTCGCTGGTAGGGGGCAGGGATCAAGTCTCTGCCTAGCCGAAACCCAAACGGCGGGACGCGGGCGGCGCGGACACGCTTGGGTGCAACCCTTTGCCTCGGGCCTTGCGCTCTCTTACGGTCTGCCTTTGCGGGTGGCCCGAGTGGATGGCCTGGCCATTGCTGCGGCTGTGGCCGTGGTGGAAGCGCTTGCCGCGTGCGGTTTTCCAGGCATCGGGCTCAAATGGCCGAACGATGTGTATGCGTGCGGCGCCAAGCTGGGTGGCGTGATGGTCGAGGCCGCGGGCGGACGCGAACCGCGCTTGGTCGTGGGAGTCGGGCTGAACGTGCATGTCGCGCCCGCGCTCGATGGGCGGACCACGGTAGCGCTGGCCGCTCTGGCGCCGCTGCCGTCCCGCAATGTTCTGGCTATTGAGATTGTGCGGACATTGGTGTTTGCCTTGCTGGAGTTCGAGCGTGCGGGTTTTGAACCGTTTGCGCACAAATTCGCACAACTGGACGTGCTCGCCGGGTGTCGCGTGCAGCTTGTGAATGGGGATGATACGGTGACCGGCGTGGCGCGGGGTATAGGATCGCTGGGCGAGATCGTGGTGGAGACGCCGGCGGGCCTCTCCCTCTATACGGCCGGCGAAGTGAGTCTGGGAAATGCCGGAAGCTTTACTAGTTGACTTGGGCAGCACGCGGGTCGCCTGGCGGGGGCCGGGTGGGTTCGGTGTGGCCGTGCATGAGGGCCGGCCGGGTGAGGTGCTTGCTTCACGTCTCAGCGTGCCGCTGTCCCAGCGTGTCGTTGTGGGTAGCGTAGCTGCGGCGGAGGTAACCGAAGAACTGCGCACGACGCTGAGCCGTCGCTGGAATACGGCGACCGAATTGTTGCAGGCCACGGCTGCGGCCGACGGGGTGAGCAATGGGTACCGGGACCCGACGCAACTCGGTATCGATCGGTGGGCGGCCATAGTGGCGGCTTTTCATGTGCACGGCGGGCCGCTGATCGTGGCCGATTGCGGCACGGCGCTTACTCTGGATTACGTCGATGCCGGCGGCGCGCATCACGGCGGCTTGATCGCGCCTGGACTGGGGGCGATGCGCGCTGCGCTTGCGCACAACACACGTTTGACGCTGCAGATTGTCGGCGAAGCTGTTCACGAAATTCCCGAATTCGGGCGGGATACGACTACGGCGGTGGCGGCGGGGTGCTTGGCGGCCGTGACCGGGCTACTCGAGCGCGTCCAGGCCCGCGTGTCCGCAGCGGAAAAGACGCCGTGTCGGCTAGTGATTACGGGCGGCGATGCCGAAACGATCCTCGCCCACCTCTCATCGCCATGGCAACATGTGCCGCACTTGGTTCTTGACGGATTGGGACTGTTGGTTCGGGAGTCGCAATGAAGGTCGCGGTACTGATCGTCGTGTTGGCTAATTTCGCCTTGTTCTTCTGGTTGCGCTGGGCAGTGCCCGGCATGTCGCCAGCCGACGCTGGTCTGGTGGCCGCGGCTCCGGTGCAGCATCCACTGCAATTGATCGGCGGCGATGCGGGTGCCGTCCAATGTCTGCTGTTGACGCCGAGTGCTGATGCAACGGCCGCTGGCGCCCGCGCGGCGAGCCTGCGGCGGCAGGGATTCGATGCGCATGTGGTTACCGAGTCGCAATCGGGAGCGAGTGGCTACTGGGTCCTTCTGAGCGGGTTTACCGATACCGCGGCGGCGCAGGCTGCCGCCGCTAAACTGCGGCGTGGGGGCATAGAGGATCTGTTGGTACTGAGTGGTTCGCGCGCAGGCCAGGTCAGCCTGTCGCTGGGCTTGTTCCACGATCTGGATCATGCTCGTAAGCGGGCCGAGCGTGTCCGGGCGCTGGGGTTTCAGCCGCAGATACACGAGCGTTTTCGGGGCGCGACGCAATGGGCGGTACAGGTACCTGCCACGGCCAGCGCACGGGCCGCGTTTCCCGCCACCGCCGCTACATCAAGCGCCTGCATGACGCCCACGGGCGGGGGCTGATAAACTGCCCTGCTAGCGCACGAAGCTGGCGTAGCTCAGTTGGTAGAGCGGCTGTTTTGTAAACAGCGGGTCGGGAGTTCGAGTCTCTCCGTCAGCACCATTTTTTGCAGTGTGACCGCCAGATACTCAATGTCCGGCATTTGGGGTTGACTGTTTAGACGAAATTACAGATAATAACCAGCTTGCTCCCGCGGAGGGGTACCCGAGTGGCCAAAGGGGGCAGACTGTAAATCTGCTGGCTTACGCCTACGTAGGTTCGAATCCTACCCCCTCCACCACAGGATGTTGGAAATGAGTCCGGAGAAAACCCTAGCGGGTGTAGTTCAATGGTAGAACCTCAGCCTTCCAAGCTGATGATGTGGGTTCGATTCCCATCACCCGCTCCAGTGCGGAGGGTGGCGCATTGCGCCCATATAGCTCAGTTGGTAGAGCACTTCCTTGGTAAGGAAGAGGTCACCGGTTCAAATCCGGTTATGGGCTCCAGGTTGGGTGGCGGCGGTCGTTGAGCCGCAGCCGTTTTTGTTGATCTGATTATTGCCGGGGGGCAGCTGGAATGTCCAAGGAAAAGTTTGAGCGTACGAAGCCGCATGTGAATGTAGGCACGATAGGTCACGTTGACCATGGCAAGACCACGTTAACGGCGGCGATCACCAAGGTTGCGGCGGCGCATTTTGGCGGT
>JBAUSV010000037.1:0-1655 GCA_049581885.1 Gammaproteobacteria bacterium
GTCATGCTATTCATCCCAATCATCCCAACGATCCTGTTCATCCCAAATCATCCTATTCATCCGTTCCGAAGGAACTCATCCCAGTCCCGCAAACCACACGCGGGATCTACGATATTCCAGCATCCCAGCATCCCAGCATTTGTTGTTATCCCACCACGTGCAGTTTCATCATATTCGTTTTCCCCCTGGCCTCCAGCGGTATGCCGCTCAAAAGAGCAATCCTGTCATTTTTACGGAGCAGCTTCTGCTTCAACAGAAGATCTTCAACAGCACTAATCAACTGGTCGGTATTTTCAAGCAAAGCCATAAGAATGGGAGCCACACCCCGGTAAAGGGTCATTTGCCTTTGAACCCTCTCATCGTGCGTCAGTGCTATAATGGGGATAGACGGTCGGTATTTGGAGATGAGTCTTGCCGTAAAACCCGATTGAGAGAAAGCCACAATCGATTTCAGACCCAGGTTTTCAGCTGCCAGGCAGGCCGACTCGGAAATGGCCTCCGGAAAGCTGGAAGTTTTCGGATAGGAGTGGCTCTCAGCGGAACGATCCGCTTCCGCCTGGATTGCTATCCGTTCCATCATCTGCACCGTTTTGACCGGATAATGGCCAACGGATGTCTCTCCGGAAAGCATGACCGCATCCGTCCCATCCAGGATGGCGTTGGCCACATCGGATGCTTCCGCCCGCGTTGGGATGGGATGCTCCGTCATGGATTCCAGCATCTGCGTGGCGGTAATCACCAGTTTTCTCCTAAGGTTTGCCTTACGAATCATCATTTTCTGGGCCATGGGAACTTTTTCGGGAGACAACTCGACACCCAGATCACCTCTCGCCACCATGATTCCCTCACAAGCATCCAGTATTTCGTCCAGCTCTTCAAGGGCCTGGGGCTTTTCTATTTTGGCGATAACCGGCACATCGACGCCCAAGCGCTTCAACTCTCTTTTCAGGGATTTCACATCTTTTGCGCTCCTGACAAAAGAGAGCGCCACATAATCGACCCCCATCTCAATTCCGGCACGCAGGTCTTCCTTGTCTTTTTTTGTCAGAGATGGGATGCCTGTCTTAATCCCCGGAAGGTTAATGCCTTTGGACTCATGGAGTATCCCCCCTGTCACCACTTTACAGGTAAGACTCGTCTTATTCTTTCCCAGCACCTTTAATTCCATCAATCCGTCATCGATCAGGATGGATTGTCCCTTATCGAGATCTTTGATGATCCCTCCATAGGTCGTGGAAACAATCCCCGGTTCTCCAAGGATATTCCGAGATGTTATGATAAATTCCCCGCCCGCTTTCAGTTCGAGAGAACCAGCCTTTATCTTTCCCGTGCGAATCTTGGGGCCCTGAAGGTCCTGCATCACCGCCACCGGTCTGTTCAGGCTTTTTGATAGAGCGCGAACCCTTTCAAACACTCTTTGGTGCTCCTCATGCGTACCATGAGAAAAATTGAGACGCGCAACATTCATCCCCGCCAGGATCAGTTTCCTGAGCATTTTTCTGGAACTGCTCGCAGGCCCGATGGTACAAACGATTTTGGTGTTTCTCTGTTTCATTTCATTTCCCCATGCTTCGTTCATCGTTCCTCGTGCTTCGTTCCGCTTCGTCTTTATCCCAGCCCCGCAAACAGATAGCGGGATCTTCAACATCATCTGT
>JBAUSV010000038.1:0-1982 GCA_049581885.1 Gammaproteobacteria bacterium
AGTTGATGATTGCCCGGGAGGCCCCTTACAAACAAAATCTGCAATGTGGGAAAAGGAAATGCCTGAGATTCCAATTGGAATCTTTTGGAGCGATTAGGGATCTTCCCGTAACGGGATTTGAGGCTGAAACAAATCCACATCTCCCGGTATTCGGACCTCTTTTCGAACGATGCCAAGACGTTTTTTCTCTTTGTTTGCTATGCATTCCAAACGCTCCGAAGGAATGCGCTTCAAGAATGCATCGCCAGTATCCGTATGAAAACGGACTTTCCTGGAATCTTTTCCACCAAGATCCTGGCTGATGATCCGAATGCCTTCTCTTTCCAGAAAATCGAGTGTGAACGCGATATTTTGCTTTCCTATCCCATTCTGTTCGGAAATGGCAGGGATAATGTGTCCGCCGCCGAACGCCTTGGCCACAATTCTACTTCTGTTCGCTCCCAGATTCAACATCCTGTTGATCAGCAGCTCCATGGCATTGACGCCGTAACGAGCCACATCGTCGAAGTGTTTCATATCGGCCTTTCCAGGAAGGAAGATGTGATTCATCCCACCTATCCTTTGCACCGGATCAAAGAGGCATACAGCGACGCAGCTTCCCAGAACCGTACTGATAACCGCAGGCCCTCGACTCGCATAAAACCCTCCGATGTCTATATGAATCTGCTTCTTCATTCATGGGCTGATGCCCTACCTCGCGCACTCCCTGAGCACCACACCTGCAATATCCCCAAGGGGCAAGACCTTGTCTACTCCACCCAATTTGATCGCTTCGCCGGGCATGCCGAAGACCACGCAGCTTTTCTCATCCTGGGCGATGGTAAAAGCCCCCGCCTGTTTCATCTCGAGCATCCCCTTTGCTCCGTCATCCCCCATCCCCGTCATAATGACACCTACGGCATTGCTCCCCGCGTATCTTGCGGCAGACCGAAAGAGGACATCGACGGATGGTCGATGCCTGCAAACCAGCGGCCCTTCTCTGATTTCGACAAGATACTGCGCACCGCTTCTCTTCAGTAACATGTGACGGTTCCCCGGCGCTATAAGCGCCCTCCCTCTCAACACGCGATCTCCATCTTCCGCTTCTTTCACCTCAATTTCACACAGGTCATTGATCCTCCCTGCGAAGGCCTTGGTAAAACTCTCCGGCATATGCTGCACAATCACCATACCCGGGCTGTCCACGGGAATGGTCTCCAGAAAAATGCGAAGGGCTTCGGTTCCTCCGGTTGATGCACCAATCACCGCTATTTTCTCCGTGGTTCTGGCCATGGCCTGCCTACCGGGCGGCGGTATGACAGCGTCTGCCGTAAGCTTCTTCGCCACCTTCATTTTGTTCACCGAGATAGGTTTGACACGCACCTGGGCCGCCGCTTTTACTGCGTCGCAGAGGTTTATACGAGATTCCTCGATAAATTTCCTCACCCCCATTTTGGGCTTTTCGATGATCTCCACGGCCCCATATTCAAGAGCCTTGAGAGTCGTCTCACAGCCCTTTTCCACAAGGCTTGAGCACATAACTACAGGAATGGGGTGCTGGCTCATGATCTTTTGAAGGAAGGTAATCCCATCCATGCGCGGCATCTCCACATCCAGGGTAATGACATCAGGCGTCTGGCCCATCATTATTTTCGCCGCGACAAAGGGATCCGCCGCCATCCCTATAACCTCGATGGCAGGATCGGAACGCAGAATTTCATCGAGACTCCGCCGCACAAGGGCCGAGTCATCCACGATGAGGACCTTGATTTTACTGCTCACTGTACTCTCTCCCCTCATTTGTTTCAAACAGGTTTCTGATACACCGCGGTCCCCACAGACAAAAACTGGTCATTAATTCCGTGCAATGTTTCAGAATGTCCGATGAACAGATAGCCGCCAGGTTCAAGTTGGTTATAGAACTTCTCAAACAGTCCTATCTGGGTCTTACGATCAAAATAAATGATCACGTTCCTGCAGAAAATGATATCCATTCCCATCCT
>JBAUSV010000039.1:0-1848 GCA_049581885.1 Gammaproteobacteria bacterium
GCCCGAAGTTCATTCCAGAAGACATCTTCGAGGCTGATGCTGGTCTTGTGATGGCCGACTACAATCGAGCGTTTTATGACTCGGGATTTGCTGCGGGCGTCGTCGGTCGTGTTCCGATCGCCATCGCGATTTCCCTGGGCAGACATAGCGCCCCCCCCCACACAATCCTGGTTCACGACAATATCTTAGATGGTATATTTACACGCGCAACCTGTATTGCTTCCTTAGATTGAACATCGCGTAACGCCTCGAAACGGTTCCGGTAACGCGCGGGCGCGCCGTCGCCGAGGTGCTCGATCTGGACCCCGAGGACGACCGCAAGCGGATCAAGGCCGTGCTCAAGATCTGGCCGCGTAGAAACCTGGAAGTCCGGCTCTGGTTGGGTTGCCGGAGGAGCCAGTCCCGATGAGTTCATCATGGGACGACCTGTCTCATCTGAGCTTGCGGATAGGCTGGGCATCCTGGCGTCCGAGCTAGTCAGTGGAGATCAAATTATGCCGGGACGGGATAAAGACTATTATCTTGCGATCAGGCGCCAATACAAACCGGAAACCCTCAGGCTTGTCATCATCGCTGAGTCTCCTCCGGCCAACGGGCTGTATTTTTACGACAATACAGGCTCTACGGGCGAGCCACTCTTCGCTGCGCTTATGCGGCTACTCGATTTTAATGCGGACACCAAAGAAAGTGGCCTGCGGGCATTTCAACGAGCAGGTGGGTTTTTGGTAGACGCCACATACGAGCCTGTAAATGCGCCTGATGTTGATCGCGATGAAGTCATTACCCGAGATCACCCGTTACTTTTTGCCGACCTGCTACGGTTATCACCTGATCGGTCAATTCCGTTAGTCCTAATCAAGGTGAATGTTTGCCGGATACTGGAACCAAAATTGCTAGAGGATGGTTTCAATGTGCTCAATAACGGCCAGGAAATTCCTTTTCCATCCCATAGTCATCAGAATGATTTTGATTTGTTGTTTCGGGAAGTCCTGCATACTGTGGGAATGCGGATGAACCCGGCAACGGTGCTAACTGATCGGTTTGATCGGGCACTCCTCTATGCCACCCACGTTCATGGTGGGCAGGTCCGCAAAGGCACATCGACCCCGTATATCGCCCACCTTCTGACCGTTGCAGCGACTGTCCTAGAGTATGGCGGCGACGAAGACCTTGCCATTGCAGCGCTTCTTCACGACAGTGTCGAAGATCAGGGCGGCGCGGCACGCCTGGAGGACGTCAGAAACCGTTTCGGTGAACGTGTGGCGAGGGTTGTCAGAGCGTGTTCCGACAGCCTAGCCGACACGGCAAAAGGCGAGCGCAAGGCACACTGGCAGGAGCGCAAGGAAGCCTACCTCGCGCACCTGGAGACGGCTGACGAGGATGTGCTTCGGGTGTCGCTGGCGGACAAGGTGCACAACGCGCGTGCGATCCTACGTGACCTGCGTAAGCCCGAGGTCGGCGAACGCATTTGGTCCAGGTTCAATCAACCCAAAGAAAAGACCCTCTGGTATTACTGCGGCCTTGCCGACCGGTTTTGCCAAAAGCTGCCTGGGCAATTGGCAAACGAGCTTCGGGAAATCGTTGACGTGCTGAAGGCGGTAGGATGATGCGGCCAAGCATGGGCGAATCCGTCTGCTCCGGGTCAAGAGCGGGAGTCGCGGCCACCCGCATATTAGGTCGGCCTACCTACCCCCTGACGACAGACATCATCAGGACTTCGGACGGCTCATTGTTCCCCTGACTGCCGTAAATTCGGTCGCTGGCGGCCTACGGAGCGCCTTCTAGCCCACGCCGCTACAATGGAAATCGTTCGGCCAATACCTTTACCACTGTCGCGCTGGTATATGC
>JBAUSV010000040.1:0-2596 GCA_049581885.1 Gammaproteobacteria bacterium
GCCATGGTCTGCATGCCGTAACAGATGCCGAGCACCGGCACGCCCAGTTCGAAGACTTCGCTTGGCGCCGCTGGCGGCGCATGGCCCGTGACCGAAGCCGGGCCGCCGGACAGGATGATGCCGCAGGGCGCGAAGGCACGGATCGTGTCCGCCTCGACGGTGGGCGACCAGATTTCGGCATACACGCCCGCCTCGCGCACGCGGCGCGCGATCAATTGCGTGTACTGGGAGCCGAAATCGAGAATCAGAATCCGGTCGGAGGCCGGATCACGCATGTCCTGGTGGGCGGCAGCTTGCGCACCGGACTCATTCGATGCGGTAATTGGGGGCCTCCTTGGTAATTGTCACGTCGTGGACGTGGCCTTCGCGCACTCCGGCCAGCGTCACACGGATAAATTCGGCCTGGGTTCGCATGGCCTCGATATCGGCCGCGCCGGTATAGCCCATGCTGGCCCGCAGACCGCCGAGCAGCTGATGGATGATGGCCGCGACCGAGCCCTTGTAGGGCACGCGGCCCTCGATGCCTTCGGGCACCAGCTTGTCCGCTTCGGCCTCTTCCTGGAAATAGCGGTCGCTGGACCCGTGGCGCTGTCCCATCGCGCCCATCGAACCCATACCGCGGTAGGACTTGTAGGAGCGGCCCTGGTAGAGCTCAACCTCGCCCGGTGCTTCCTCGGTGCCCGCAAACAGACTGCCGATCATCACCGCATGGGCGCCAGCTGCCACCGCCTTGGCCAGATCGCCGGAATAACGCACACCGCCGTCGGCGATCAGCGGCACCTCGCTGCCCTTGAGTCCGGCGGCCACATTGGCAATGGCGCTCACCTGCGGCATGCCCACGCCCGCCACCACGCGTGTGGTGCAGATCGAACCCGGTCCGACGCCGACCTTGACACCATCGACCCCGGCCTCGGCCAGTGCCTGCGCCGCGGCGCCGGTCACGATGTTGCCGGCAATGATCGGCAAATCCCGGAAACGGGCGCGGGTCTGGCGCACCATTTCGATCACGCCACTGGAATGTCCGTGCGCGGTATCGATCACCACGGCATCCACCCCGGCCGCGACCAGCGCCTCTATACGCGCCGTCGCCTCTTCGCCGACACCCACCGCCGCGCCCACGCGCAAACGTCCCGCCTCGTCCTTGCAGGCCAGGGGGTAATCCTTGGCCTTGTCGATATCGCGCACCGTGATCATGCCGCGCAGCTCGAAGGCGTCGTTCACGAGCAGTACCTTCTCGATGCGATGATGCTGGAGCTTTTCGATCACCTCGCTGCGCGGTGCGCCCTCGCCCGCCGTGACCAGGTGCTCGCGCGCGGTCATGACTCCGCTGACCGGTTGGTCAAGATTCTCCTGGAAACGCAGATCGCGGCTGGTCACGATACCGACCAGGGCGCTGCCCCGCGTCACCGGCAAGCCCGAAATGCCGTGCTGCTTGCGCAACTCCAGCACCTCGCGGATCGTGGTGTCCGGCCCGACGGTGATGGGGTCGGTCACCACCCCGGCCTCGAATTTCTTGACCCGGCGCACTTCGCTCGCCTGGGATTCGGCGCTCATGTTCTTGTGGACGATGCCGATACCACCCGCTTGCGCCAAAGCGATGGCAAGCCCCGATTCGGTGACCGTATCCATCGCGGCGGACACCAGCGGTATGTTGAGCACGATCTGGCGCGTCAGGCGCGTTGCCAGATCGACATTGCGCGGCAGACATTGCGAATAGCTGGGCACCAGCAGCACATCATCGAAGGTCAGGGCTTCCCCGGTGATTCGCATGGCCGCCATCTCCACAAGCGTCAGGTTAACTGTTTATTTTAACAGGAATATGCCCCGGCACTTCCAGGGAACGGGTTTCTAGTACACTATACCCGTCCTCCTTAGGGAAGACGGCAACCTTGGCCGGGATGGCGGAATTGGTAGACGCGCCGGACTCAAAATCCGGTTCTGGCGACAGAGTGCGAGTTCGAGTCTCGCTCCCGGTACCATGCGTGGACACGAAGGGCAATGACCGAAACCGACCGCTACAGCGAAACCATCGAGCAGCACTTTCCGATTACGGTGCTTGCGCGCCAGTATAACGATGCAGCGGCGCTAAACGACAAACTCTTTGCCTGGATCAAGGACATGGCCGCGCGCTACGGCGACAGCGACCAGAACGCTTCAAAAGACCCAGAAATTGCGACCAAAGGCGGCTATCAAACCTCACGGCAGATGAACCTGTTCCAGGTCGACCGGCCGGAAATCCGGCAATTCCGCGACCGCTACATCCGTCCCGCTGTGCATCATTATCTGCACAGCGTGTTTGGCAACGAGGCCAAAACGATTGACCCGGCGCTGGTCGGCTGGTCGAATCTGCTCGGCCCCGGCGACTGGCAGGGTCCTCACATGCACCCGACCGAAACCAATCTGGCGAGTGGCGTGTACTACGTGCGGACACCCGAAATCACTCCGCCGGAGGGCTGTATCGAATTCCTCAATCCGCATCCGATTTCGCAGCATCACGGGTTCAGCCCCTCACGGCGTATTGTGCCCAGCGAGGGTCTGCTGCTGTTGTTCCCGCCATTTTACCTGCACTACGTACATCCGTTGCGCAGTGCCGAAG
>JBAUSV010000041.1:0-49913 GCA_049581885.1 Gammaproteobacteria bacterium
GCGCAGGTTTTCCAAGCTGCCGCGCAGCTTTTCCTGCTCGTATTTGTCCTTGCCGGTAATCCATGTAAACCAACCCGGTGTGGTGACCTTGAATTGGTCGCGGAGCTCGGAACTGCTGAAATCGTGATTACCGGTGAAATTGATGGACAGAACCCTGGCCTCGGATCCCTCCTTGACCTTGAACAGAATGGCCACCCGATTGTTTTTCAGCTTTTTCACCGTCGTCTTGATGGTCACTCCGTAACGGCCATGATCGAAATACGTCTGCACCAACGCGCCCGTAATGCCGGCAAGCGCGGCACGGTTGAAAAACTGCCCCTGCGTAAGCCCTGCCTGTACCAGGCCCTGCCTCAAAGCCTTGGTCTTGATTGCATGGTTGCCCGAAAGAATGACCTGGGCGATGGTGGGCCGTTCCCTGACCGCCACGATAAGGGTGTTGCCATCACGCCGAAACTGCACACGGCTGAAAAAGCCGGTTTGGTATAGGCTGCGTATAGCCGCAGCGGTATCGGCAGGGGTAATCGTCTGGCCAACGCCGATGCCCGGCATATACGTCAACGCCGTGGTGCGTGAAATACGCTCCAGGCCGACGATACGGATCTGCTGCACGGTAAAGGTCGAGCCCGCCGCCTGCGAAACTCGCGGCAGAGACAAGCCGGCGATGAGCACGGCGAAACATATCAGCGTTCCCAAAAATTTGCGTCCAGGCAAGAGCAACACTCCTTGAATCGTTAATGAATCAGGCGACTGAGATCGTTGAAAACCGCAAAGCCTAACAGCAAGACGATCAGACTCAAACCCACCCGCTGTCCGATAGCCTCGGCGTATTCGGATAGAGGCTTGCGCCGAACCATCTCAATGACGAGATAAAACAGTTGCCCACCATCGAGCAGCGGAATGGGTAAAAGATTTAAAAACCCGAGACTTATGCTGATAAGGGCAAGAAAAAACAAGAACGAAACCAGACCCGCTTGCGCCCATGCGCCCGCGTAATGAGCAATACTGATGGGCCCGCTCAGGCTGGATAAAGAGGCCTGCCCGATCACCATTCGATAGACCATGACCGCCGTCAGCGCAGTAATCTGCCCGGTGCGGGCTGTAGCTTCGCCCAAGGCATCCAGCGGACCAAAACGCATGTAGGCGATCAGTCCATGACCATAATTCGGTGGCGTGGCGATACCTGCTCCGATGTGACCGATCCTTTTGCCGTCGGAGCTAATGCTCGCAGGAACCACCGGCACCTGCAGCCGTTTTTTGTTCCGGATCACAGTAAATTCGAGGCGGCGGCCGGGATGAGTCCGAATCTGTTTGATGAAGGCGGTGGCATTGGCCACGGGCTGCCCGTCGATAGCCACCACCTTGTCGTCGCTCTGCAAGCCGGCATGGGCAGCCGGCCCGTCGGCCTCAATCTGGCCGAGCACGGCTGGCACCGGCGGCGTCCACGGCACAAGACCCAGGCCGTCGAGCAAGGCCCCCGGCTCGGCAAGCAGTGCCGTGGAATCTCCGTAATGTACGCGTACGTTCCTCTGCACGCCGCCAGTCGGCTGCACCACCCGCAGACGGAGCGGACGTTGATCAACCACGGCGGACAACAGTCCGATACGCACGGCCTGCCAGGTCGGTGTTGCGCTACCGTTGACGGCAACGATCGTATCTTTCTCCCGAAGGCCGGCCACCGCCACCGGCGAGTGCGGTGTGACCGGCCCCACTACCGGCTTAATTCCGGGAATACCCGCCATGTACACAATCCAGTAAGCAAGCACCGCAAACAGGAAATTGAAACCGGGACCGGCAATCAGAATCGCCGCACGGCGCCAGATAGGTTGTCGATTAAAAGCGCGGTGACGCTCCGCCTCGGGCACATCACCTTCACGCTCATCGAGCAGCTTGACGTAGCCGCCCAGGGGGATGGCAGAAATAGCGTATTCGGTGCCACCTCGTGGTCGCCAGGACAACAGCACTTTGCCGAAGCCGATCGAGTAACGCAGCACTTTTACGCCCAGCAGACGCGCGACGATAAAGTGACCGAATTCATGAAAAGCGATGAGCACGGCCACGGTGACAACAAATGCAAGCAACGAAATCAGGACATTCATGCCGCCAAACCCTCAATGGCGGATTGCGCCCACGTGCGTGATGCGGCATCGACCGCGAGTACCGTCTCCAGACCGTCCATGGGTGGAGCTTCGGTCGCCTCCAACGTGCGCTCCACCACCTCTGCAATCGCGCCAAAGTCCAATCGCTCCTCCAGAAAGGCAGCAACCGCGACTTCGTTGGCCGCATTGAGCACCGCCGGCGTGGTCCCGCCTGCGAGCAATGCCGAACGGGCCAGGCGCAGGCAAGGGAACACGCTTTCATCGGGTGGCTCGAAGCTGAGCGCGCCAAGAGTCGTGAGATCGAGCGCCTCGGTACCGGCCGCAATGCGCTCTGGCCAGGCGAGTGCACAGGCAATCGGCGTTCGCATGTCGGGTTGACCGAGCTGGGCCAGGAAGGAGCCGTCCACGTACTCGACCAGACTGTGAATCATGCTCTGGGGGTGCACCACCACACGAATGCGCTCGCTCGGCATGCCGAAGAGGTAGCTCGCTTCGATGATTTCGAGCCCCTTGTTCATCAGGGTTGCCGAATCCACGGAAATCTTGCGGCCCATGCGCCAGCGTGGATGCGCACACGCCTCATCGGGACTCGCCGCGGCAATATCCTCGGCCCGACGACCGCGAAACGGGCCACCTGAACAAGTCAGCCACAAGCGATCGACGCCGGTCGGTCGGGCCCCGGCTCGGTAGCCTCCAGGCATGCCCTGAAACAAGGCATTGTGTTCGCTGTCGACCGGAACCAGTTCGCCACCGGCCTTGACCAGTTCGCTGAGGAACAGCGGCCCGGTCATCACCAAGGATTCCTTGTTGGCAAGCAGAACACGCTTGCCGGACCGCGCTGCCGCCAGCGTGGGCGCGAGACCCGCGGCACCCACGATTCCCGCCATCACGCTGTCCACCTCGGGATGCGCTGCAAGGCGCGACAGGGCTTCGACGCCGCTTTCGACCTCAGTCGGTAAATTCTCTGCGGCGAGACGTTCGCGCAGCTCGCGCGCCGCCGTCTCCTCCACCAGCACCGCTAATTCCGGACGATGCGCCCTGCACTGTTCGAGCACCGGCTCGACACTCCGGCGCGCGGCCACGGCAAACAAGCGGTAACGCTCGGGATTGCGTGCGATCACATCGGCCGTATTCCTGCCAATGCTGCCGCTTGCCCCAAGCACCGCCACCTTGTTCACCATAATCTGTGCACCCATTCCAGTCCCAGCGCAAACACCGGCGCCGCCGCGCTCAGGCTGTCGATCCGATCGAGCACGCCGCCGTGACCGGGAATCAGATGCCCGGAATCCTTGGCACCAGCCACCCGCTTGAGCCGGCTTTCGACCAGATCGCCGACCACCGAAAACGCCGCGGTCACTACCGCCAACGGCACCAGTAACTGTATCGGAACCGGACACCACAGACTCGCCAGCGCACCGGCGACAGCGGCCAGCACCAATCCGCCAATCAGTCCTTCCCAGGTCTTGCCCGGAGACAACTGCGGTGCGAGTTTGTGCCGACCCACGGCCCGGCCGGCAAAATAAGCCCCGGCATCGGCACCCCACACCACCGCAAACAAGGCAAATACAAAGCCCGGCCCTGCCGTCATGCCCCGAATCAGAAGCAGGGCAAAGAAGGCGGGGACGAGCACCAACACCCCTTGGAGCAGCAAGCCGTGGCGGGAGTTCCTGACTCCGCCACGAATCAGATCCAGCGTTGTCACCACCCAAAAGGCCAGAAGCACCCAGAACAAGGGCAGGTAGTCGTACGAAGTCTGCTGTGCGCCCCACCAGGCCAGGATGAGCAACCCCAGAATCGCCACCAGCCAGGCTCCCTTCGCCAACCCGGATTCGACACCCGTCAGCTCCGCCCATTCCCGAGCCGCGGCGAGTACGACAATCGCGGCAATCGCGGCGAACACCAACGGCGGCGCCAGCCACACCCAGAGAATCGCAGCCGGGATCATGACCGCTGCCGCCAGGAGCCGGGTCTTAAGCATGAGCACGCTGTGTGGAGGTTTTCACGCATCCATAGCGGCGCTGACGTGCGGCATACGCTTCCAGTGCTGTCTCGAAAGCCGCTGCATCGAAGTCGGGCCACAAGGTGTCGGTGAAATACAACTCCGTGTAGGCCAGGTTCCAGAGCAGGAAATTGCTGATCCTGAATTCGCCTCCGGTACGGATGAACAAGTCCGGATCGGGAATGCGCGCCAGCGCCATGGAATCGCGCAAATGTGCTTCATCGATCTGTTCTGGCGCAAGCCGGCCTTCGGCCACGTCTGCCGCCAGTCGGCGCACGCCGTTGACGATGTCCCAACGTCCGCCATAGCTCACCGCCACGTGCAGGACCAGGCGCGTATTGACCGCGGTGGCCGCCTCGGCCTCGGTCATGGCGCGTTGCAGCCAGGATGAGAGCTGCTCTCGGCAACCGATGAAGTCGAGACGAACGCCCTGTTTGTCCAGTTCGTCCACCTCCCGGCGCAGGGCCTGCATGAACAGGCGCATCAGCGCATCAACCTCGCTACGCGGTCGGCTCCAGTTTTCACTGGAAAAGGCAAACAGGGTGAGATGCTTGATGCCGTGGCCCAGCGTCGTGCGCACCAACTCGCGAACGGATTCGTATCCGGCCTGGTGGCCGGAACGGCGCGGCAAGTCGCGATTCTGCGCCCATCGCCCGTTGCCGTCCATGACGATCGCAACATGGCCGGGTACGGCCGGAATTGCCCCCGGTGCCTCCGGGGTTGCGGCCTCGCCTTGCGCGCGGCGCAACATGGAATTCAGACCTGGCCGGAGACGGCGCTGGGCCGGCCTGCACTTCGGAACAAGCAACAGCCAATTGTTCGGTAGTGGTGGAATTTCATGGCTGTCGGGTTAAACCTCCATCAGTTCGGCTTCCTTCGCCTCCAAAAGTTCCTCAATACCGGCGATATGGCTATCCGTCAGTTTCTGAATGGACTCACCGGCACGATGTTCGTCGTCCTCGGTAATCTCTTTTTCCTTGAGCAATTCCTTGATCGTGGCCAGGGCATCGCGGCGCACGTTGCGCACGGCCACCCGTGCGCCCTCGGCTTCCTGGCGCACTACCTTGACCAGATCGCGTCGACGTTCCTCGGTCAACGAAGGCAGCGGAATCCGGATCACATTGCCCGAAGTAGCCGGGTTAAGTCCCATGTCGGCGCTCATGATGACCTTTTCGATCACCGGCACCATCGGCTTTTCCCACGGCGTAACCGCCAACGTACGTGAATCCATTACCGTGATATTAGCCACCTGCTGGAGCGGCACTTCGCTGCCGTAATACTCAACCCGCAAATGGTCAAGCAGACTGGTATGCGCCCGCCCGGTTCGAATCTTGGTAAACGCCTCGCGCAAGGAGACAAGGCTCTTGTCCATGCGGTGGTCGGCATCGCTGTGCACGTCTTCGATCATTTGTCTTCTCCATTGATGACCAGAGTGCCGATATCATCGCCCTTGAGAATGCTCACGAAGGCGCCGACCTGGTAGATGGAGAACACCCGCAGTGGCAAGCTCTGATCGCGGCACATCACGACCGCAGTGGCATCCATGACGGCCAGGCGCTCATCCAGAGCCTGATCGAAACTCAAGCGCGTGTATCGTTCGGCCTCGGGATGCGTGACGGGATCGGCCGAATACACACCGTCCACCTTGGTGCCCTTGAGCAACAGGTTCGCGCCAATCTCTATCGCGCGCAAACTCGCAGCGGTGTCGGTGGTGAAATAGGGGTTGCCGGTTCCACCAGCGCAGATCACCACGCGTCCCTTCTCCAGATGACGCATCGCGCGCCGACGGATGAAATCCTCACACACTTCGTTGATGCGAATGGCCGACATCACGCGCGCCGGCACATCGACGCTCTCCAGCGCGCTCTGCAAGGCGAGTGCATTCATGACCGTCGCCAGCATGCCCATGTGATCACCGGTCACCCGGTCCATGCCGTGCTGGGCAAGGCCCGCGCCTCGGAAAATATTCCCGCCGCCGATCACGATGGCAATTTCGACTCCCAGCGCACGCGCCTGTCCGATTTCCTCGGCCAGACGCTTCAACATGGCAGGATCAATACCGTATTCGGCCTCCCCCATCAAGGCTTCGCCGGACAGTTTCAACAACACGCGTCCGAACACCGGCCTGGATGCCGGGCCTGAGGTACTGGGCGTCGTTGTATTCACCGCGCGCGTCTGGCCGTTGCGTTCGGAGCCCGCCTCAGCGGCCCTGAACCTGGGCCATGACCTCGCTGGCAAAATCGGCTTCTTCCTTCTCGATACCCTCGCCTACTTCGTAACGCACGAATTGCAGCACTCGGGCGCCATGTCCCTTTAGCAGAGCACCTACGCTCTGGTCGGGGTCTTTCACGAAGGGCTGGCCAGTGAGCGCAATCTCGTTGACATACTTGCGCAAACGACCCTCGATCATTTTTTCGACGATTTCCGGCGGCTTGCCGCTTTCCTCGGCCTGCGCGCGATGAATGGCGCGCTCCTTTTCAAGCACCTCGGGCGCCACATCGTCGGGACCGACACACGCCGGATTGCTTGCCGCGATGTGCATGGCGACGTCCTTGGCCAAGGCCTCATCACCGCCTTCCAACTCGACCAACACGCCGATGCGCACGCCATGTACGTAGCGACCCAGCACGCCGGAAGTCTGCATTCGGTCGAAGCGACGCACGCTGATGTTTTCACCGAGTTTGGCGATCAGTTCGCGGCGTGTCGTTTCCACACTTGTACTACTCGCCAGCTCAAGTCCGGCAAGCGCCTCCAGGTCACTCGGATCAGCCGCCAGCACAGTTGTGGCCAGCGCCTCGGCGAAGCCTCCGAATTCGTCGCCACCGGCAACAAAGTCGGTTTCGCAGTTCACTTCCACCAGAGCCGCTGCGGCAGCATTGCCGGCCAGCGCGATGCGCCCTTCGGCAGCGGTGCGTCCGGCTTTCTTGTCGGCCTTGGCCAACCCCGTCTTGCGCATGACCTCGATCGCGGCTTCCAGATCGCCATCGGTCTCGACCAGAGCCTTCTTGCACTCCATCATGCCGGCCCCGGTACGCTCCCGGAGCGTCTTTACTTCTGCTGCGCTGATACTCACTTTCAATAATCTCCCGCCGTTACGGCTGTCACTCTTTGTCCTGAGACGCGGTTTCGTCGGCCTTGCTCTCGCTGGCCTCCGACTTTTTCGCCGCGGTCTTCTTCACTGTCGCCTTTTTAGACGCAGCCTTCTTTGTTGCAGTTTTTTTCGTTGCCGCCTTCTTCGTGGTGGCCGTCTTCTTGGTTGCGGTCTTCTTCACCGCCGGAACGCTGGCCGGCTTTTCCTCAACCTTGGCTTCGCTCGCCTCGGGCTCCGGCGCCTCGACAGTCGCGGGTTTCTCCTCGGCCTTGAGTTCGGTCTTGGACTCGGCCTTCGGGGTCTCTACTTTTTTGACCACGGGAGCATTCTCGGCCTTCGCCCTGGGCGCCGGCTTTGCGCGACCAGTCTGTGGACGGCGTTCGGTGAGTTTCCTGACCTCTTCCTCTTCGACAAACTCATCGGCATCGCCTTCGATCACCGGCAAAGTCTCGCGCCCGGACAACACGGCATCGGCCATCGCGGTCGCAAACAGCGTGACCGCGGAAATCGCGTCGTCGTTGGCCGGGATCACGTAATCCACGCCTGCGGGACTGTTATTGGTATCGACCAGCGCGACCACCGGAATGCCAAGCTTGTTGGCCTCGGCCACGGCAATCTTTTCGTAACCGACATCGATTACGAACAAGGCATCAGGCAACGACTCCATGCTGCGAATGCCGCCGAGGCTCCTATCCAGCTTGTCGAGTTCGCGGTGCATCTTCACCGCTTCCTTCTTGACCAGCATGTTCATCGTGCCGTCTTCGACCATTGCCTCCAGCTCCAGCAGACGCTTGACCGAACGACGCACCGTTGCGTAGTTGGTCAGTGTTCCACCGAGCCAGCGTTGACTGACATAAGGCATGCCGCAGCGTTCCGCTTCACGCGGAATGACTTCACGCGCCGCGCGCTTGGTGCCGACAAACAGCACCTGGCCACCACGGGCTGCCAGCTTGGAGAGGAAATTACTCGCTTCCTCGAGCAACGGCACGGTCGCTTCGAGATTGATGATGTGAATCTTGTTTCGATGACCGAAGATGTAGGGTGCCATCTTCGGATTCCAGAATCGGGTCTGGTGACCAAAATGCACGCCCGCTTCGAGCATGCTACGCATGGATACTGTCGCCATTAAAATGTCTCCGTTCGGGTTGGGCCTCCACGTGCTCCATGCGGCAACTCCCTTGCGGGGCACCCGGCCACATGTGCCGGCACGTGTGTGGATTTGTACTTTCAGTGCCTGCGCCGCCGTTGTGCAGGCTTACCTGCTGACCGCGACACAGTGGGGCATTATAACTTGTATGTCGGGGCGGATACAATAAAGGCATCAGACGCCGGAGGGATCCATGCCAGTTGAAATCAAGAGTGCCGAGGATATAGAGAAAATGCGCGTCGCAGGACGCCTGACCTCGGAAGTCCTGGATATCGTCACCGAACATGTGCGCCCCGGCGTCACCACCGACGAGCTGGACCGAATCTGCAACGAACATATCGTCCAGCAACAGCGTGCCATCCCTGCCAACGTGGGCTATCGCGGCTTTCCCAAGACGGTGTGCACTTCGGTCAATCACGTAGTTTGCCACGGCATTCCCGGCGACAAGCAGCTCAAGAACGGTGACATAGTCAACATCGACATCGCCGTCATCAAGGACGACTTTCACGGCGACGCCAGCCGCATGTACTTCGTGGGCGAACCCTCGACCCAGGCCCAGCGGCTGGTCGAAACCACCTACGAATGCTTGAAAACGGGCATCGAGATGGTTCGCCCCGGCCTCCGTCTCGGCGATATCGGCCATGCCATCCAGACGCTTGCCGAAAGCCGCGGCTACTCGGTGGTGCGCGAATACTGCGGGCACGGCATCGGCCGTGTTTATCACGACGATCCCCAGGTACTGCACTACGGCGAAGCCGGCACCGGGCTAGAACTGAAACCCGGCATGACCTTCACCATCGAGCCCATGATCAATGCCGGCAAGCGCCATGTAAAGCAGCTCGGCGACGGCTGGACGGTCGTGACCAAGGATCATTCTCTCTCGGCGCAATGGGAGCACACCATTCTGGTCACTCCCGACGGCTTCGAGGTGTTCACCGCGCGTCAGGATGAAAGCTTCCGCCACTGACCCGCTGGCGCCGGCGCTGGCCGAGGCCCGTGCCGCGCTGGCAGCCGGTATCGAGGCCTCGCGCGCTCCACGCCCGCTGCTCCGCGCCCATGCCCGTGCACTGGACGCCATCGTGCGTCAGACCTGGCACGAGGCCGCGGTCGATGCGGATGCGGCCCTGTTCGCCACCGGCGGTTACGGGCGGCGCGAACTATATCCCGGCTCCGACATCGACCTGGCCGTCGTATTGGCCCACCCGGCCACACCGGAGACACACGCCCGTCTTGAACCTTTCATTCAACGCCTGTGGGATCTTGGCCTGAAGACCGGCGCCAGCGTGCGGACACTGGAGGAAACGCGCACGGCTGCAGCGGCCGATGTCGCCACCTTTACCGCACTCTCCGAAGCGCGTCTGCTTGCCGGCAGCCGCAACCTAGAAGGCAAACTGGATACCCTGCTTGCAGACGCTTCCCTATGGCCCGAAGCGGCGTATCGCGAAGCGAAGCACGCTGAACGCGCCGCCCGCCATGCGCGCTACGACGACAGCACCCAGCGCCTGGAGCCCGGTATCAAGGAGGGTCCCGGTGCGCAGCGCGACTGGATGACGCTCACCTGGCTCGGAGCCCGTCACCTCGGCCAACGCCGGGCCACACTCGCCGAACTGGAACAGGCATGCCTGATCACCCCGCACGAGCGCCGCCAACTGGCGAACGCCTGGCGGGTCTTCGCGCGCCTGCGCCTCGGTCTGCATTATCTGTCCGGACGCGCCGAAGAACGCTTGCTGTTCGACCTGCAACCGCGGCTTGCTGAACTGCTGAACTACCGGGCCCGCCCCGGCGTGCTGGCCGTCGAGCGCATGATGCAGGATTATTACC
Organism: Gammaproteobacteria bacterium; assembly: GCA_049581885.1. GTDB lineage: Bacteria > Pseudomonadota > Gammaproteobacteria > JAKDMP01 > JAKDMP01 > JBAUSV01. The sequence goes on from JBAUSV010000041.1 coordinate 10,155, forward strand.
GTGCAGCCACTGCGGTCGCACGCATCAATGCCCTGGTGTTCCAGAGCCTCGCCCCCGACGAGGGATCACGGCGCGAACTCGCACCGGGTCTGATCGCACACGGCAAGCTCATAGATTTTGCCAAGACCGACACGTTGCAGCAAAACCCCGAACTCGCGCTTGGCATCTTTAGCCACTGGCAGGACGAACCCGCGTTGACCGACCTGGCGGCAGGGGCACGGCGTGCACTCGCCTCCTCGCCCAAGCTCGTCGACAACCGGCTGCATGTCCGCCCCGAACTACGCGCCCTGTTCGCCTCGATCCTCGCCGCGCCCGCACGCGTTGCTCCGGCCTTGCGCATGATGCACGAGACCGGCGTGCTCGACCGCTACCTGCCCGCCTTCGCCCGCATTACGGGGCGCATGCAATACGACTTGTTTCACATTTTCACGGTGGACGAACACGTACTGCATGTGCTCGCCAATGTAGAAGCCCTGCGCGAGGGCCGCTTCGAACCCGCACGCCCGGACCTGAAAACGGCCGCCGCACGGCTCGACCGCTCGGACATCATTTATCTTGCCGCCCTATTTCACGACATCGCCAAGGGTCGCGGTGGCGATCATTCGGTGCTCGGCGCACGCGATGCCCGCCGCTTCGCCCGCGCCCACAACCTAGCCGCCGCCGATTCCGAGCTGGTGGCGTGGCTGGTGCGTCACCACCTGAGCCTGTCGATCACCGCGCAAAAGAGCGATCTGTCCGACCCGCGGGTGATTGCCGATTTCGCCCGCTTGGTCGGCGATCAGCGCCGTCTCGATTTTCTCTACGTGCTCACCGCCGCCGATGTGCGCGCCACCAATCCCTCGCTGTGGAACGCCTGGCGGGGCACGTTATTCGGCGAGCTGTATCAGGCGACCAGTAAAGCCTTGTGGCGCGGACTCGAACATCCGCTTGACGCCGATGCCGAAATCGCCGCTCACAAGCGCGCCGCCCGTACTCTGCTCGGCGGCGGCAATCCGCACGTCACACGACTGTGGAATACGCTCGGCGATGACTACTTCCTGCAATATAGCGCCGATCAGGTCGCCTGGCACACTCGACTGCTGCTTGGCGTGAGCGGGCCGCCGGCCGTCTTTCTGCGTCCCAATCCAAACGGCGCGGGCACCGCCATCGCCGCCTATGCCTCGCGACGCACCTTTGCTTTCGCCCGCATCACGGCCGGCCTCGCACAACTCGGACTGACCATCGTCGCCGCCCGCTGCGTGCCCGTCGGCCGCGACGAAACCCTTGACACCTACGTAGTCCTTGAAGCCGACGGCCACCCGATAGAAGATCCCCATCATCTGCAACGTGCCCAGGATCTGCTGGTACAGGAACTCACGCAGGAACGCGCCAGCGAACGCCGCAGCGTACGTCCCACCCCGCGCCAGGTTCGCCTGTTTGCAACGCCCACGCGGGTCGAATGCAGTACCGACGCTCAGGCACAACACACCGTACTCGAACTCTACGCGGGCGATCGCCCGGGGCTGCTCGCCGCCGTGGCTCGCGCATTCCGCCGCTGCGGAGTCTATCTGCGCACCGCACGCATCATGACGGCAGGCGAGCGTGCCGAGGACGTCTTCCATATCACCGACGCCGAAGGCCGTCCGCTCGGCGGAGCACAACGAGAAACACTAACCACCGCAGTAAAAGAAGAAATCGCAGCCGAAGACTGAATCTGTCCGTTAATTCTTCTATGTTTTTTCGGACGACAGTTCGTCAACCAGCGGCTCGATATGCCTCGTGACAATTTTTGCATAATTGGCCACAACACGCTTCCAACGAGTCCATCTCTTTCAAAAAAGGCCACCTGATGCCTTGTAAAATCGACTACGATCGGAAACTCACGGATGGCGTCTTATACTGTGGCGACTTTCGGAGACCCGTTCATGAACCCTTACATCGCGCGTTTGCATCCCTATCCATTCGAGCGTCTTGCCACGCTGATCGACGGTGTCGAACCGCCGCCCGGCAAAAAGCCGATTCCGCTTTCCATCGGCGAGCCGCGCCACACACCACCCGCTTTCATCGTCGAAGCGCTCGCGCGGTATACGCCGGACGGCCTGGCGCGTTATCCCGTTGCGCGCGGCCTGCCCGAACTGCGTGCGGCCATGGTGGAATCGCTCACGCAGCGTTACGGCCTGGCCGCCGACGCGCTTGATCCCGACCGCCAGGTGCTGCCCGTGACCGGCACCCGCGAAGGGTTGTTCTCGCTGATCCAGGCCATAATCAATCCACGGCTACCGCACCCGACTGTGGTCATGCCCAATCCCTTCTATCAAATCTACGAAGGCGCAACGCTGCTGGCGGGTGCAGAACCCTGGTATCTCAATACGCCGGAAGAAACCGGTTTTCTCCCCGACTTTGATGCAGTCCCGAACGAGGCGTGGGAACGCTGCCAGGCACTCGTGCTGTGCTCGCCCGGCAATCCGACCGGCGCCGTGCTGAGCGCCGCGGACTGGCAAACGGCTTTCGCGCTGGCGGACCGCCACGACTTCATTATCGTGGCCGATGAATGCTATGCCGATCTCTACACCGACGAAGACCAACCGCCCGTAGGCGCGCTACAGGCCGCCGTCGCCGCCGGGCGCACCGATTTCGCACGCATCGTCACTTTCCACAGCCTGTCCAAACGTTCGAGCGTACCCGGCCTGCGTTCGGGGCTGGTCGCCGGCGCCGCCAATCTCATCGAGCCGCTGGCGCTCTACCGCACCTACCATGGCTGCGCCTTGGCCGTACCCGCGCAACAGGCCAGCATCGAAGCCTGGCGCGACACCGCACATGTGGCCGACAACCGCCACCGCTACCAGACCAAATTCAACGCCGCACGACGCATCCTGGGCGCCGTCACCGACGTCCGCATTCCACCGGCGGCGTTTTACCTGTGGCTCAAGGTAGAAGACGGCGACGACGAGCGTTTCGCACGTGAACTCTACGCCCGCGAAGCCCTGATTACGCTGCCCGGTCGCTACCTCTCACGGACCACACCGGCGGGCGACCCCGGTGCAGGTTATGTGCGTGTTTCGCTGGTCCCCGACGAGGCAACGTGCGAAGAAGCCCTGACTCGCCTCGCCCACTTTATGGAAAACGCATGAACGAAGCCGACACTCGCCGCATCATTGAGGACGCGTTCGAGCACCGCGCAACGCTCACACCCGACAATAGCGAATCCGCACTGCGCGATGCCGTGGAAAATGTCATAGACCGACTCGACAACGGCACCGTACGGGTAGCCGAACCCCGCCCTGATGGCTGGCACGTCAACGAGTGGTTGAAAAAGGCGGTGCTGCTCTATTTCCGCTTGCACCCCAACCGGCCGATGCACTTCGGCGAGTTGAAGGGGTACGACAAGGTAGCCCTCAAATACAGTGAATACGAGGCCGAGGATTTCGCGCGTGATGGCGTACGCATCGTACCGCCCGCCATCGTGCGCCGTGGCGCCTTCGTCGGCCGCGACTGCGTGCTGATGCCGAGCTACGTCAACATCGGTGCCTACGTAGGCGCGTGCAGCATGATCGATACTTGGGCCACGGTCGGCTCCTGCGCACAGATCGGCGAACACGTCCACTTGTCCGGCGGCGCCGGCATCGGCGGCGTACTCGAGCCGCTGCAGGCCACGCCCACCATCGTAGAGGACCACTGCTTCATCGGCGCCCGCTCGGAAGTGGTGGAAGGCGTCGTGGTCGAACGCGGCAGCGTCATCGGCATGGGCGTTTTTCTCGGCCAATCCACCCGCATCTACGACCGCGCGAGCGGCGAGATCTCCTACGGACGCATCCCGGCAGGCAGCGTCGTGGTCTCCGGCTCGCTCCCCGCCGCCGACGGCTCGCATAGCCTGTATGCTGCCGTCATCGTCAAGCGCGTGGACGAAAAAACCCGCGCCAAGACCGGCATCAACGAACTGCTGCGTAACGCCCAATGAGCCTTACCCTCTACGGCCTGCCCAATTGCGACACCTGCCGCAAGGCGCGCAAATGGATGGAGGGCGCGAATATCGACTTCGATTTCATCGACTACCGGGCCGAGCCCGTTCCTGCGCCAAGGCTCAAGCACTGGGCACGCCAACTCGGCGGCTGGGGGAAACTGATCAACAAGGCTTCGACCACTTGGCGTCAACTGCCCGACGCGCTCAAAAACCCCGACAGCGATGCCCGATGGACACATCTGGTTGCCGACCATCCAACCCTGGTCCGCCGCCCCGTGCTCGAGCGCGAGGACGGCAGCGTGAGCGTGGGCTTTTCCGAAGACCGCTTCAAGAGTCTGTTCGGCACGCGCTAAACTGGAAATCACAATCCGAGGGGGAAATCCATCCATGTCCGATGTGCTCGATCTGGCCTGCGACCTGATCCGCCGCCCTTCGGTCACGCCCGACGACGCCGGCTGCCAGGCGCTCATCGGCGAATGCCTTGCCGCGGCTGGTTTCAAATGCGAGTCACTGCCTTTCGGCGCCGTATCCAACCTGTGGGCCACGCATGGCCATGGCCATCCGGTGCTCGCACTAGTCGGTCATACCGATGTCGTCCCACCTGGGCCACTGGAACAATGGCACGGTGACCCGTTCGAACCACGCATCGAAAACGGCCTGCTCTACGGACGCGGCGCCGCGGACATGAAAGGCGGGCTGGCGGCCATGGTCGAAGCCGCTATCGCGTTCGTGCACGAACACCGTCATCACCACGGCACCCTGGCGCTGCTCGTCACGTCTGATGAAGAAGGCGAGGCGCGAGACGGTGTCCGCAGCGTCATGAAAGTGCTGAGTGAACGCGGTATACGCATCGACTACGGCCTCGTCGGCGAACCCTCCAGCATTGAGCGCGTGGGAGATGAAGTACGCATCGGGCGCCGTGGCTCGCTGTCCGCACACGTCAGTATGAGCGGCATTCAGGGGCATGTGGCCTATCCCGACCAAGCCGAAAATGCTGCACACAGCCTGCTCGCGGCGCTGAACGACCTTGTAGCCAGCGAGTGGCCCACGGGCGACGAGCACTTTCCGCCTCTGTCGCTGCAAATTTCCAACATCGAGAGCGGCACCGGTGCCAACAACGTCATCCCTGGTCACGCCACGGCACAGTTCAATTTCCGTTATCCACCGCCCATCGAACCGGGCTATCTCCAGACCCGCTGCGAAGAGCTATTCGTCCATCACAACAAGGAACACGCCCTCGCCTGGCGCGACAGCGGGCGACCGTTTTTATCCCCCGACGGCCCATTGCGTGCAGCCGTCTGCGCTGCCATCGAGACCGAATTCGGCGCTCCGCCCAGCCTATCTACCGGAGGCGGCACCTCCGATGCCCGCTTTATAGCGCCCACCGGGGCCGAAATCGTCGAACTCGGCCCGGTTCGCGCGACCATCCACAAGACCGACGAACACGTTGCCATGGCCGACCTGGACACGCTTTCGCGCCTTTACGGCCAAGTCCTCGAGAACTTGCTACTGCACTCCGCCCATCACCTTCACGCCCCGCATTTGCCTCGTCGCCACGGAGAGCCCTCCGAAACCTGACCGGTCCCGGTCCGGCGCAGGCACCCAACTCGGATACCTGCTTGCGGCGTATAATGGAACTGCGCTGGGGGCGACTTGGCTTCGACGTGGGTCGCGAAACCCGAGGTGCATGCCGAGGTGCAGTCCACCTCGTTAATCAGGCTGCAACTTGTTAGCTGCGAACGACAACAGCTACGCACTGGCGGCTTAAGCCCCGCCAGCCTCCGACCGGAGCCGCGCCTGCGCGTCCGGAGAGTCTTCGGACTCGTCTCGGGGGTCATACCTCGCAGGATCGCAGCCGTAGGGGTCCGGACTACAGCTGCTAAAACCCAAGTCGGACTGGTCGCGCGTTTTCCCTGCCCGTCGGGTAGCGCACGGCAAGATTAATAGACCGGGATAAGCATGTAGATCCGAAGGCGGAGGGCTCGCGGACGGGGGTTCGATTCCCCCCGCCTCCACCATTTCAAAATCCCAGGAATTCCTGCAGCCCGCTTTACAGCGGGCTTTTTGTACTTTTATTTACCCACTACATCCAAGGTTGTTTGTTGACATCCGACTTGACACGGTGCGACCGTAGCAAACGCCAGCAGTCTTTCTGCTCGCCGGCGACCTCAGCTATCCAAATGACGAATTACGCGCCATCTACAGCCTATCGGTAACCGCCTCTAAAACGGCGAACGAGATACTTCTCTATTTCGACGAGCAGCATAACTACGCATCCGACGCCGATCGATCGCAGCCAGGCTCCGAGGCTGATCGCCCCGGTCCCGAACAGCTCATGCAATGGTTCTCCGTAGACGAATCCGAACTGCGCGAGCATTAGCAGTCCGATAACGATGAGTACATAGGGGTTGCCCAGGATCCCGCGGCGGTTGAGTACCGGCGCGGTGAGGAACCGGGTATTCAGCAGGTAAAACATTTCAATCAGCACCAGGGTATTGACGGCGACCGTACGCGCCTCGGCAAGCCCCGCGCCGTGGGACCGCTCCCAGGCGAACAGGCCGAAAGTGCCCGCGAGACCCAGCACGGCAACGAACGCGATCCGCCAGATCAACAAAGGGGTCAAAAGGCCTCGCCGCGTATTGCGCGGCGGGCGTCCCATCACGCCGGGCTCGGACGCTTCGAAGGCAAGCGGCAGCGCCAGCGTGACCGCAGTAATCGTGTTCACCCACAGGATCTGCAGCGGCGTAATCGGCAACGCCGTGCCTAGCACTATGGCCGCAATCACCACAAGGCCCTCGGCTCCGTCCGTAGGCAATATGAACATGATGGTTTTCTTCAGATTGTCGTACACGGTACGGCCTTCACGCACCGCATCGACGATCGTCGCAAAGTTGTCATCGGCGAGCACCATGGGCGCCGCCTCCCGTGCCGCATCCGTGCCGCGCGCGCCCATCGCGATTCCGATGTTGGCACGCTTCAGCGCCGGCGCATCATTGACGCCGTCCCCTGTCATCGCCACGATCCACCCCTGTGACTGCAGTGCCTTCACCAGCCTCAGCTTGTGCTCGGGCGATGCGCGTGCGAAGACATCGACCTCACCCAGAGCTTCGCCCAGTGCCGCATCGTCCAGTGCATCGATCTCACGACCGGTCAGCACCCGTTCGCCGTCGCCGATCCCCAACTGCCGCCCGATCTCGGACGCCGTCACCGCGTGGTCCCCGGTGATCATTTTCACGCGGATGCCCGCGGCGCGACATTGTTCAACCGCCTCGATGGCCTCTTCCCGGGGCGGATCGAGCATGCCCACGATGCCGAGCAAAGTCAGCCCGCCGGTAACCTCCTCAAGCGACAGCGCGGTCGACTGCGAACTGGCGCGGAAAGCGAGCGCGAGCAACCGTTCGCCCCTGCGCGCCAGCCGATGCATTTCGCCGTGCCAGTAAGCCGTATCGAGCGGGACGTCTTCGCCGGCCCCGCGCTGGTGCGCGCACATCTCAAGAACCTGTTCGGGTGCACCCTTGACCACGATGAAGACATGTCCCGCATGATCGTGATGCCGCGAAGCCATGAACCGGCGCTCAGACTCGAAGGGAATCACATCATCGCGCGGAAACTCCTCACACTCCAGACGGGGGTCGTGGCCCGCTTTCGATCCCATCACCAGCAGTGCAATCTCGGTCGGGTCGCCCTCGAACCGCAACCCCTCCCCGCCGTCGATGACCCGCGCGTCGTTGCAAAGGATCCCCGCACGGGCCATTTCCTCAAGGAGAGCGTCCTCGCCGGCTGCCACCTCGACACCATCGCGGCTGAATTCTCCGTGCGGAGTGTAGCCGACGCCGCCCACCTCGTAGAGGCCTTCTGCAGTGATTGCCGAGCGTACGGTCATTTCGTTGCGCGTGAGCGTACCGGTCTTGTCCGAGCAGATCACGCCGACCGCTCCCAGGGTCTCAACGGCGGGCAGCTGGCGGATGATCGCCTTGCGCCGCGCCATTCGACGGACCCCGACCGCCAGTGCAATCGTCACCACGGCGGGCAGGCCTTCAGGAATGGCCGCCACCGCCAGTCCGACCCCGGCCAGGAACATCTCCATCGGTGGCAGATGCTTCACGAGAATACCGAAGGCCACCGTTGCACCGGCCAACACCACGATAACCAACGACAGCCATCGCCCGAAACGTGCCATCTGACGAACGAACGGGGTCTGCAGGGTCTCGACCGAGCGCAGCAGGCTACTGATAAGCCCGATCTCGGTATGCGTGCCGGTCGCTACCACAACGCCCGCCCCGCGCCCGTATGTCACCAGCGTACCCGAATGGACCATGCCGCGGCGTGCTCCTGGTTCGGCGCTCTCCGCAACCGCCTCCGTGGACTTTTCCACCGGCATAGATTCCCCGGTGAGCAAACCTTCATCGACCCGCAAGTTACGGCATTGAAAAAGTCTTGCATCGGCCGGGACCTTGTCTCCGGCCACCAGCTCGATCACGTCACCCGGAACCAGAGCTGTCGCGTCAATCTCCGCGTAGCGGCCGTCGCGCCGGACAGTCGCCCGTCGCGGCAACATGCCGACGATGGCATCCAGCTCATGTTCGGCCTTGCCCTCCTGGACAAAACCGATGACCGCATTGATGACAACCACCGCCAGAATCACGCCCACGTCCGCCCATTCGCGCAGCGCAGCGGTAACCGCCGCCGAGGCGATCAGCACGTAGATCAGGATGTTGTTGAACTGGGCCCCGAGGCGGGCAAACGCGGTGCGGCGTGGCGGGGACGGAAGCCGATTCGCGCCCTGGCGTTCCAGCCGCTCCCCGGCCGTTACCGAGGTCAGTCCCTCGGAACTACTCGCGAGCACCCGGAAGGCGGCATCAACCTCAAGCGCATGCCATGCCCGATTGACTGGATCATCCGTTGCCACGGTAAATCTTGCTCGACAAACCCTCCACCAGTTACAGCATAGTGGAACGGGGCCGTGAAATACTTGATCCAGGACATATAATGAGCGTTGTAATCGGGTACTTGTCCCGCCCCACTCACCCAACTCTATCGTCCGGGCCTCCGGATCAACTGTTTCATGAATCAGGCACCCTCCCCCGCCGGTGCATCCGGCGACCAAGCCGACCGCAGCCTGGCCGTCGAAGTGGCGCGGCGGCGCACGTTCGCAATCATTTCACATCCGGACGCAGGCAAAACCACGCTTACCGAAAAGCTGCTGCTGTTCGGCGGCGCGATTCAGCTCGCGGGAACCGTCAAGGGCCGCAAGAGCAGCCGCCATGCCACCTCTGATTGGCTGGATGTGGAGAAACAGCGCGGCATCTCGGTCGCCAGCTCGGTCATGCAGTTCCCCTACCGGGATCACGTGATCAATCTGCTCGACACGCCCGGTCACCAGGATTTCTCCGAAGACACCTACCGGGTGCTGACTGCGGTGGATGCCGCGCTGATGGTAATCGACGCCGCCAAGGGCGTGGAGGCGCAGACAATCAAACTGCTGGAAGTGTGCCGCATGCGCAACACGCCGGTCATCACCTTCATCAACAAGCTCGACCGCGAAGTCCGCGAACCCCTGGAACTGCTCGATGAAATCGAGTCGGTACTGAAAATGGACTGCGCACCGGTGACCTGGCCGATCGGCATGGGCAAGCGCTTCGGCGGCGTGTACGACATCGCCAATGACCGCATACTTCGGTTTCGTCCCGGCGAAGAGCGTGTCGGCGACGACATTGAACGCATCTCTGGTCTAACCAGCGAACGCTCGCGCGAGCTGTTCGGGATGGACGCCGAAACCGCCGAGGGCGAAATCGACCTGGTGCGCGGCGCTGGCGAGGCATTCAACCCGGACACCTTTCTGGCAGGCGAGCAGACGCCGGTGTTCTTCGGCTCGGCCATCAATAATTTCGGCGTCCAGGAAGTTCTCGATGCGCTGCTCGCCTGGGCGCCGCCGCCCCAGCCCCGCGACGGCGGCAATCGGATGGTGGCGCCCGACGAACCGCGGTTCAGCGGCATCGTGTTCAAGATCCAGGCCAACATGGATCCCCAGCACCGTGACCGTATCGCCTTTCTGCGCGTGTGCTCGGGCCGTTACCGTCCCGGGCTGAAGGCAAAGCACCTGCGCGCCGGCAAGGAACTGCGCATTGGCAATGCCATCACCTTCATGGCCCAGGAGCGTCATCGGCTGGAAGAAGCCGTGGCAGGCGACATCATAGGCATCCACAATCACGGACAGCTCGGCATTGGCGACGTGCTCACCGAGGGCGAAGCCCTGCACTACGCGGGCATTCCCCACTTCGCACCCGAACTGTTCCGCCGCGTGCGCCTGCGCGACCCGCTGCGCGCCAAGCAGTTGCAGCGCGGCCTGGCGCAACTCGGGGAAGAGGGTCTGGTACAGGTATTCACGCCGGTCGGCGGCGGCGATGCCATCCTCGGCGTAGTCGGTTCCCTGCAGTTCGACGTGGTGATGGAACGGCTCAAGAGCGAGTATCAGGTCGATGCAGCCTTCGAACCCGCTGCCATCAACAGCGCACGCTGGATCGGAGCCGACGATCCGAAAATGCTTACTAAATTCCGTAACGAAAACGCACACCGGTTGGCCACCGACGCCTCGGACAGCCTGACCTTTCTTGCCCCGAGCGCGGCTGCGCTGTCCGTCACCCAGGAAAAGTGGCCTGATATTGAGTTCCGCACAACGCGCGAAATCCTCACCCCCTGATAATCCCCGCCCCTGCCGCCCTCTTAAGGTTGCTAACAATTTGCGCTCGCCGGCCTCCTCGGCGACAATGCCGGGCACGTTCAAAAAACCGCATGCCATGGCCACGAAAACAGTGAACCTCAAGCACCTCAAAGAAGAGGAGACAACGCTGGCGCCCGCCTATGCCGGTCGGACCTCCACAACCCCGGTTCCGAAATACGAACTCCCCGAAGGAGAAATGACGCCGGATAATGCCTATCAGCTCATACACGACGAACTGATGCTCGACGGCAATGCGCGGCTCAATCTGGCTACATTTGTCACCACATGGATGGAACCGCAAGCGGAAAAGCTGATGGCGGAAACTTTCGACAAAAATATGATCGACAAGGACGAGTATCCGCAGACGGCGGCCATCGAGGAACGCTGCATCAACATGGTGGCGCGACTGTTCAACTCCCCCGAGCACGAGGAGGCGGTCGGCGCCTCGGCGATCGGCTCCAGCGAGGCCGTGATGCTCGCGGGCATGGCGATGAAATGGCGCTGGCGGGCACGGCGCAGGGACGCTGGAAAACCCACCGACAAGCCGAACCTCATCATGGGCTCCAACGTTCAGGTGGTGTGGGAGAAGTTCTGCCGCTACTGGGAGGTCGAGCCCCGCTACATCCCCATCGAGAAAGGCCGCTACGTAATCCGCCCCGAGGACGTGGTCGAGCGCATCGACGAAAACACGATCGGCGCCGTCGCCATCCTGGGCACCACCTTTACCGGCGAATTCGAACCCATCGAGGCCATCCACGATGCCATCGTGACCCATAACGCAAAGACCGGATTCGACGTCCCTCTGCATGTGGACGCCGCGAGCGGCGGCTTCGTGACACCGTTCCTGGAGCCCGACCTGCGCTGGGACTTCCGCCTGCCCCAAGTCAAGTCCATCAATGCCTCGGGCCACAAGTACGGCCTGGTCTATCCTGGTGTCGGCTGGGTCGTCTGGCGCAATGCAGAAGAATTACCGGACGATCTTGTCTTCCATGTGAACTATCTCGGCGGCGACATGCCGACCTTCACGCTCAATTTCTCGCGCCCGGGCAACCAGATTGTGGGCCAGTACTACAACTTTCTGCGCCTCGGACGCAGCGGTTATACCCGGATCATGCAGGCGCTACGGGGAAACGCCACCTGGCTCGCGCAGCAGATCGCGGAACTCGGGCCCTTCGAACTGCTAAGCGACGGCTCGGCCATGCCGGTATTTGCCTTTGCCCTGAAGGACGGCGCGGCCTACTCGGTCTTCGACGTCTCGAACCGCCTGCGCGAGCGCGGCTGGCAGGTGCCGGCCTACACCCTGCCGGCGAACGCCGAGGACCTGGCGGTCCTGCGCATCGTGGTGCGCGAGGGCTTTTCCCGCGACCTCGCGGGCCTGCTGCTGGCCGACCTGAAAAAGTCCGTGTCGGAACTGGAGAAGCATCCGCCCCAAGAGCCGCAGGCACCAGCACCCCAGTTCAAGCACTAGGCTGCGCCGGATCGGTTCAGGACAACCACCCCAAGGGGATGGTCCAGCCGTAGACCAGCGCGAGCAGGATCAGCAGCGCCATCGCCTGGTGGAAGGCCACCAGGATGCCCGGCCGCTTGGGGCTGGTGTTGACCGCATGAAACAGCATGAAGCCGAAGACGAACTGAGCCAGCGCCAACACCAGCGCGCCGCTGTAGGCGCGCGCATAGAAACCGAGCGTCAGCAGGAACAGCAGCCCCGCCAGGTAATGCAGGGCGAACACCCACTGCCCCTTCGTGCGCGGGAGCACGAACGGCCCGATCGGGCGCTGATAGCCGCGCTGACCGGTAACCATGCCGCCGAGAAAGATCATGAGCAGGAACGGGTGCAGCGGCACCATCAACCCGACGTAGGTCCAGGCCGGCAGCGAGCCCGCGTGCAGCACCAGCAGATAGGTGATGTAGGTGCTGTAGGCCAGCAGTCCGTGCAGGCCGTGGAAAAAGGCCGGCGCCTTGCCCGCGAGGACGTGCAGAGTGGCGATGCCCAGCAGCGCCGTCGCGGCGATGAGCACGAGGCCGGCGATTGTATTGGCCCGGGGCGAAAGGGCCAGGATCGCAATGGCGTTCAGGCCCAGGAGCGTGGCCAGGAACCGGTGCCATATCTCGGGGTCGGTCAGTGCGGCCCGGGTGAACATTTTCTTGTGGTAAGGCCATTGTGTTCCGAGCGACAGCCCGTAGCCGTAGCCCTCCACGAGCCCGCCGATGACGATCAGTCCCGCCATCGCAATGACCTGAATAATCAGCAGCACCTGAAGCAGCATCATCACTCCCCGCGTAAAAACAAACCCGCTGGGCGGGCTGCACAATTCTACACCGGCTACCGAATCGTTCAGCTCGCGACCGTCTAATAATTGTTATCCGCTCACAAGCGGTAGAAGGATTAAAGGTCTTACGTCATTCCCGCGATGGAACTCTGCATCCTTAGCGTCTTTGCACCTTGGCGAGAGTTGATGGTCATCGAGTCCCGGTCATCCTTCATAATGTATCCGCCACGTCGTCACGGCAAATCGTCATGGAAATTCGCATCACAGACACACTTTCAATCGAGGGAAGCGACCTGCATCTCGACTTCATCCGCGCCTCCGGGCCAGGCGGACAAAACGTCAACAAGGTAGCGACGGCGGCACAGTTGCGGTTCGACACGGTCAGGCTACCGGAAACGCTGCGCACAAGGGCACTGAAACTGGCCGGAAAACGTGCAACTCGGGAGGGCGTGATCGTCATCGAGGCCAAGCGCTACCGCACACAGGAACGCAATCGCGAAGATGCCGTTGCTCGTCTGGCGGTTCTGCTCAGGCGATCGACCGAGCAACCGAAACCGCGCAAAAAGACACGCGTGAGCCGCGCCGCCAAAAAGAAACGGGTCGAAACCAAACGCCAGCAGGGCCAGCGCAAACAACTCCGCAAGCCTCCAACTGGAGACTGAATCCAACGGACAAGAGATCAGAAGCGTCGATTTATCGAATGCTTGACTGCGAGGCACGATGCATCGGCAAATTCATGCTGGCGAGTATCTGTCTATAGCGCGGCTGCTTCTTCCAATCGGGACCAGCGGTGCCCACCACGACCCACAGCATGTGGAAATCGTACTCCCTGGTGGCGCGGGCGAGACTGTCCAGCGCCTTGTCCTGCTCGCCCAGTGTTTCGTAAAGCCGGGCGAAAGCCACGCCGGAGACATAATGCTCGCGGGCCCGGGTTTGAAGCTCGGCTAGCAGTTGCTCGGTCTTCGTCCGGTCGCCGGCATTGAAGTAATACATGCCGAGCAGAGCCAGATATCCCGCCGGATGCGGCGCGCGCGTCAGGTTGACCGCCATCTGCATCTCTTTCAGTGCGCGCCTGTGATCACCCCGGGTCAGGCTGGCATAGGCGAAAAACAGATGCGGCAAAGCGAAGTGCGGCGCCAGTTTGCTCGCGGCTCGATACCAGGCAAAGGCCTCATCCAGTCTCCCCATATATTGCAGCGTCTCGCCCAGACCCACGCTAATGGAGGGCGAGAGCGGATCGAGTGTATGCGCCATCCGCATCTGTTTGAGCGCCGCTGGCAAATCGCCGGCTACCCACAGGTACATGGCATACCACTGATGTGCCGTGGCGTCGCTCGGATCGAGCTTAAGCGCCCGCCGGTATTCGGTCTCGGCCTGCTCCCACTCCCAATGCTGGGTGTGCAGTTGCGCTAGAATCGCGTGCGGCTGCCCCATGCCAGGGTCGAGCTGAATCGCCTTGTTCGCCGCCGTCAAGGCTCTGCTGTAATAGCGGTCGGGTGGAGAGTCGCTGTCGTTTTCGATCAGTACCGTGTAGGCCGTCGCGATCCCGGCCCAGCCGGCGGCGTAATGCGGATCGAAGCCGATCGCCCGGCGAAAATAGACGATGGCCAGGTTGACGTCCTCGATGTCGTGGCGATTCAAATACTCCAGACCCACGAGATAACTGTTGCGTGCCTGGTTGTTAGCAGCCGAAGATTTGTCGGCCAGCGGTAAGGCCGTGACGGATGGCGCAACATCCAACGCCCTGACGACGTCCCTGGCCACCCTGTTTTCCAGCGCGGGCAGGTCGTCGGATGTCAACTCGTACTCGTGCGACCAACGCTCGTAGCCGTCGCGCGTATTAACCAGCGCCACGGATACGATTAATTTATCCGCCTGGCTACGAACACTGCCTTCGAGAATATTACCTACGCCAAGAATTTTTCCCGCCTCGCGCACGTCCTCCCGCTTGCCACGCAAGGCAAACGAAGACGTCCTGGCCACGGTGCGCAGACCCGGCACGCGACCCAGGCGATTGATGATCAGATCCGTGATGCCATCGCTCAAGTATTTTTTCTTTCCGTCCGGGCTCTCGTCCACAAACGGCAGCACCGCAAGCGTCGTCTTGCCGGTACGTACGGCTGCCGCCAGCGCGGCGCCACTCCGCTTCGCCGGGAGAAGCTGCCACACGACAAGACTAGCAACCGCAACGCACAGAACGGAGACCGCCGCGGCAATCCGCCATTTACGCAGGCGGGAATCAGCGCGATGTTGCGCAGTCTCATTTCCGCTCTGGGCGAGTTCCTGCTCGCGCTCCCAAAGCCGCGCCGCCAGCAACTCGCGCCCCTCCTTGAGGGCGCGGCAATATGTGCTGAAACTGAGATTCAGAGCGCTGGCAATATCATCTCTGGAACGGTGCGCTTGCAGGTAGGTGCGGCACAGCACTTCGTAGTGCCTGACGAGCTTGGGCGAACGCCCGATCGCCTCGCATTCCTCTCGCAACACCTCGCGTAACGCCGCGACCCGCTCGCGCTGACCGGCCTGCGCCGCTACGCGGGATTCGACGATCCACGCATTCAACAGGGGACTCCCCACCAGTCGGTCGTCCCGCAGAAAATGCTTGAGTGCAGCCTTCGCTGCCTCGGCGAAGGCTGCCTCATTCGAACTTGGCGAAGGTCGATTCATGAGCCAAGCATATCCCCCGACAGCGTAAATCGCAGTATAGCCCGCCATTCCGGGCTTGAATGGGGAATTGTCAAAAAATAGTCGCCCCGATAGACAAAAAATGACAACTTTTTTGTGTTGCCTTCGCACCGTCCGCCAACTATTTTCAGCACACAGGCCGCATCAACGCTGTGCCACCCATTTCGATTGACAGGGAGAAGACAGATGAAAACACGCTGGATGCGCGAGGGGGCCGGGCTTGCGCTCGCCGACGGCCTCGCCCTGCCCTCGGATCGTCCCTCCGACTCCGAAATGCCCGCTCGGGCCGACGCTCAACAATAAAACCCCATGCGCCGCATCCTTTCCAATCATTCCCCTCGGAACACGGAGTATCTTTATGCGAGCTGAAACCGATTCCGCAATCAATAGCGGCTTTTTAACCCGGATACGCAACATTCTCGCGACCCCGCGCGGAGAATGGGAACGCATTGGCGACGAGTCAACTCCCCCCGCCTCGCTCTACCTCCACTATGTTTTGCCGTTGGCCGCCATCGGCCCGGTAGCGAGCCTTGCCGGCCTGTGGGCCATCGGGGTATCTCTGGGGAACCTGGGCCGCTTTCACATGCCTTTCGAGCGGGTCTTCGTGTACGCCATCGTGGCCTACCTTCTGGCGCTGGTGGGAGTATACGTTCTCGGCCTGGTCATTGACGCACTGGCGCCCGGTTTCGGGGGTGAGAAGAATTTCACCCAGGCTTTCAAGATGGCGGTCTATTCTTCCGTCCCCGCCTGGCTCGGCGGCATTTTCCATCTACTCCCCGGCATGGCTTTCATCGGTGGACTCTGCGGTCTTTACGGATTGTATCTACTCTACCGCGGGTTGCCCGTGCTGATGAAAGTGCCGCGCGAACGCACGCTGCCCTGTACGGCCGTGATCGTCCTCGCCGCAATCGCCATTTACATCCTGATCGGCATTGTTGCCAGCGCAATCACTTTCGGCGGTCACATCATGCTCTACGGCTGAGGCATCCAAGGCAAGAAAACATGAAACTCAAGACCTTACCCGTAATCGTGTCAGCCGCATTGTGGCTGGCGAGCGGAACGTCGCCGCGGGCAGCAACCAACTCTAACCAACTATCGTCGATGCTTTCGTCATTGGGACTCAACCCGAAAACCACGTGCGCCTCAATAAACGAGACGGCATTGGGAGGCATATCGAAAGACGCCCCTGACGCTGATCGGATACACAGGATTCTCATGCGGATCCAGAAGCGGTACGCCGAAAAAGAAGATGCGAAGCATGTGAGCGTTCTGCGCCAAGCCTTCAACAAGGCAGGCTCCCTTGCCAATATCGAAGCTATGGGCGCAATGCTGTACATGGCCGGTCGCCTGAAGGCGTCCGTCTATACCTTTGCGGAAGTCGCGCTGCGCGCTCAACCCGGGCCCGGCACTCCGGGCATATTGACAGCAGCCGTGGGCGGCATGTCGCAACTCAGTGGCGCTTACAGCAATCTCGGCGCGTCGCTGAACGATATGGGAGATTATGCAAATGCCGCCGAAGTCCTGCGCTACGCTGTCAAGCTCGAACCAGACAATGCTCTCGCGCAAAGCAATCTTGCCACGACTTACGCATACCTCGGCGATCGCAAGACGGCCATCGGCATGCTGAATCATTCGCTGAACGCAATGAGCGGGCAACTCGAAGCCAACCTGACGCTCGCGCAACTATATCAGTGCGAAAACAAGCCCCAACAGGCGCTCATGGCGGTTCAGCGAGCACAGAAAATCAAGCCAACGCAACGCGGACGCACCATCATGAAGCAGGTCGCCAATGCCGCGGGCAAGGACGACGGCTGGATGGACGACGAGGGCGCGGGAGATTCCGCCACCACCGGCCCGGTTCCGAACGTGCCCCACCCGACTCTGCCGATCAGCCTGTATGGGCCCGATGTCAGCGAATGGGATACCGCCGTCTCACAACACGTACGCAAAATGATAACTGAGGAGGCCGTACTGAGCAGGAAAGCCGACTCCGTGGGCATCGGCGGCATCCCCGATAGGGGGCCTACAGACTACCAACTGGCCCTGCGGGCTTTCGCCGGTGCGCTGCAAGCGGAAAATGCAGCGGGGCAACCAATCGTCATTTACGTATCCAATCGGGCGTTATGGGAACAATTCAAACACCTCGAAACCCTTTACAACGACAAGATCGGAAAGACGGCGGGAAAGTACGAGGACCGGATACGTAGCTTGAACGACGTGACCTCCGGGGCTTTGCAGGATATTAGCGCTCGAGCGAATACCGCGGCATCGCGGGCGGAAAACATCAACGAAGCGCAAGACGCGTACTGCGCTATCGCTTTTCCCGGCGCCAAAAGCGTGTATGAGCAACTCGCCCATATTTACGGCGTGGAAGTGGCGGCCGAATCCGCACTCATCAGGGACTATTATCGTCGCAGCAATGCGCTACTCGCACAGCTCTCCAATCCCTATGACGCCAGGGCCATGGATTTGTGGCGTCGAAGCCAGGTACTCGACTGGGAGAGCGATCTCTGGGGTACCGCGACAACGATTCCCGAGGGACCAGAGGTCACAGCTAACACCGAGTTTCCCTGCGTGGCCAAGGGCGGTGCAGCGACAGAATCTCCGGACCCCGAGGTCGAGGATCCGCCCAAGGGAAAAGGCGGCAAGTGTCACATGAGTTTTGGCTTGAACATAAGCATTTTTTCTCTAGCCGCAACCTGCGACAAGATCGAAATATCAGGCGGGGAAGGCCTGATGGGCACACTCGATTGGAATATCAAGAGCCGAGTCGGAACCGTGTATATCGGCGCGGGCGCTGCCTTGGGTGCCCAGGTCAATCTGGGCGCTGCCAGCATCGGCCCCAAACTCGGCGCCGAAACCGGTGTCAGCCTCAGCTTCGACGGCAATGGCGACATCGTTGATGGCGGTCTGTACAGCAAGGGCATAGCCCAGCTATATACCAACGCAATTACTGTCGGAGATAGTAACGGCTCCCCACTGGGAAACATCGGCGGCAGCAAGACTTTTACATTCAATGTCGTCAGCGGGTTTTCTTCGCATTAGACCCATTCGAATGCCTGAACGCCCAATTTAATCGCCTCTACTTTTACTCAGGAGACACAGCATGAAACTCAAGACATCGTATATCGTTCTCGCTTTCGCCGCCGCACCGCTCCCGGCGCTGGCCGCGTCCTCCGCTCCGGATATGTCGAAGGCCATAAACCCCGGCCTGTGGGAGACCACAGTGCAGATGCACATGACGGGGATGCCGATGCAGCCGCCAGCCCAGACTACGCGTCGCTGCGTGACGCTGGTAAAACTCAAGAAATTCAATATGGTACCCAAGAACAAAGGCAGCGATAACATGAATTGCAAAGTGACAAAATCAGATTTCTCCAGACACGTAATTACCTACACCGTGAAGTGCACCGGCAAGGACGGCAGCATGAACATGAATGGCGAATCCACGCTTGATTCGCGCAACGCCTATCACGGCACCATAAACATGGACGGCGTCATGGAAGGACACCCCATGCAGATGACGGGCACCCTTGAGTCGAAACGGATCGGCGACTGTCAATAATCACCGTCGGGACAAGGCGGAGGATTCGCGTCCACCCTTACGGCAGCCTTGAAAAGCCCACACGACAGAGGAAAAAATGAATCAGAAAATTCCATGCCATTCAGCACAGACCTTGGGGCTCGCCCTGCTGCTCGGCAGCAGCGCAATGCTGCTGCCCACTCACGCAGGCGCGCAGATCGTCAAAGCGGCTGGCCCGCCGGTCACCTATACACGGATCGACGCCTCGAACGCCTACGATCATATGGCCGTCAGCCTCTACCGCGACGGTGCGCGCGAGATGATCGAATTGACGCGCGCACCGAATGCGGCGCACCCCAAGGGTTGGACTTCACGCATGTGGTTCGACTTCAAAACGCACCGCCAGTACGTCACCGATTCGAACGTGCCGGGAAAATGCAGCGTAATCAAGTACACCTCCGATGGCCCGCCTGGGTTGCTCGACCCGGTAGCCGGAGCCGCAAGCATGGCCGCCCAGATTCCCGCGGGTGCCAAACCCAGCGGCACGGAAACCCTGAACGGCATCCGCACCAGCATCTATCAGGCAGGTCCCGGCGCCACGATATGGGTGAACCGGACGCATCATCTGGCGCTCAAGGCAATGGTCACCCTGAAAGGCAGCAAAACGCCGCAGACCATGCTCGATCTGACCGGCATAAAATTCGACAAACCCAAACCCTCACTGCTGGTACCGCCGTCCCACTGCACTCAGATCGCCGGCGAATCGAATGCCAACGGTGGTCACGCCGAGATCCCTGCAGGGGTCGGCGGCGGCAGGTAATTGAACGGGTCACCGATTCAAAGGAGAGCATCATGCAGAAAAAAACCGGGATTATCATTTTTGCGCTTATGGGAGCCGTCGTCAGCATGGCGGCGACCGGCGCCTGGAAGGCAACGCAGTGGCAAACCGTATTCGAACACGTGCCTGAGCCCCCCGCCACGCTGGCACAAGCCGGAGATATGGTCGGAGTCACGAAAAACTCGGCTGGCAACGTAAGCTTAGCCCTTACCAGTCCGACACTTCTGCAATCGCGTGCGGAGTATCACGCCGGGATGGATGCCATCCAACAAGCCGCAGTTGATGCCGCGCCCGGCAAAATGGAAGCTTCCCACGCAGCTGCGGACGCCGCGGCTGCCAAGGCATCGACCGCCGGGATAGACGTCGCGCGCCTGCAAAGCGACCCGGCTTACGCCAAGGAGCTACAGCAAAAGATGGCGTCAATGTCACAGGCCCAAAAAATGCAGATGGCAATGCAGATGGCCGCCGCACAACAGCAATCGCAGCAAGCGATGCAGGCCAATCCGGCCGGTGCCGGTATGCGCGCGGGTGGCGCACTGGTTGCTTACATCGAGGGCACCGGCGCGCAGCCACTGAGCGCCGCCGAGAGCGGGCTGCGCAAGGATTTCACCAAACTGATGGTCGATTACAATGCCCGCCACACGGCGCTGGGACAGAAACTGGCAGCTGAGTTAAAGGCGTGCCCCGTACTCCCGTTCAACGTCTGCCACAAGGAATGTGGTCCGGACCTGAAGTGCTTGGCCCGTATCAACGCCCGGGTGCCGGCACTGATCGCGCATCATCGCAAGCTCGCCGCAGCGGAACTGGCCGATGAACGCGCCCTGCTCACCAAGACGCGCGCGGTGATGCAGCCCGTGATCGCCAAAGCCACGCAGTTGACCGTAACCGCGGAAGCTGCAGGCGCCCCCACGGCACAACGGCAATCGGGCTATCTCATGATCGCCATGAGCACCTCTTATCTGCAAATCTACACCGCACTGGCGACCCTGCGAGCAGGTTATTGGCAGAACATCAAGCAACGAACGGTGCCAGACGACTACTTAGCGGCGACTAGCGACATCGGCTATCAGTATGTATTGGCCAAAACTCAGTGGGGCGACGACAACCTGAGCGAACCGCCGTCAGATCTGCCGAAGGGCTGGTGAGAAATCGGCATATGAAACCCGAATCTTCTCCAATCCGGCAGCCCGGGTCAACTAAACCTTCCTTGGTGAATACGAGGACATACCCATGAACATTCAGAAAATATTCACAACGGCGGCCTTGACGGGCTTGCTCGCAAGCGCCGTGGCACAAGCCGCAACGCCTACCATCGGTAGCCAACGCATTCTCTCCAAAAACGGTCGCTGCACAATGACCGTACCCGCCGACTGGAAGATCGGCAAGTGGATCAAAAACAGCGCGGACGCACCGGACAAATCCGCCAGCGCGGTAGTTACCAGTCCAAGTACCGGCTACAACCTGGCCCAGGCCAAGCCGGTGGTGGAGGAAACACTGACACCAGTCAAGATTTTCGAGAACAGCTCGCGGCGGCTCTGGTATCGGTACAAAACCGACAAGGGTCATGGATGGTATGTCGGCGTGCCCTTCAACGATGGTATCTGTGGTGCACAAATTTTCTTCGACAAAGCAGCGCAGACGGATATGGCGAAAAAAATCGCGTTGTCGGTCAAGGCGGTTCGATAAATTCCTTTCATCCTGTAACCCGGTGAACCCATGATTAATATCAGGTACATAACTGGCCGGGATTTATACGATTTGCACTGGTTTCCACCTCCTGAATGACGACGCGCAGGAACGAGCTTGCTCGCGATGGCGCCCCAAGGACCGCTCACCAACCCGCCCCTGCCTGCGTTGCTCAGTTTCAGCCGCCCTTGTGCAGGCTGATATCTCCCGAACCGGTGTCGAGATCGACGGTGATCGCACCGGCGCCACCAGCAAGGGTGTAGGAATGATGACTGCCGTGGATCATTGCCGGGAAGTCAGTGTTTACGTCGCCGCTGCCGGTGGATATCTTCCCGCCAATCACGGTCGAGGACGGGAAATACATGATCACGTCTCCGGAACCTGAGCTGCTCTTGATCGAAGCGCCGGAGGCCAGCTTGTTCCAGTGAGCAACGACATCGCCGGAGCCCGAACCGAGTTCTGCGGATTTGGCCATCGCGTCATTGATAGTGACATCGCCCGAGCCGGCACCCAACGACAAGCTTGTCGCGCCGCCGCTGAAATCGATGTCGCCCGAGCCGGTATGCGCCGAGACCGGTCCCGAATCGGCGCCGGTGGCCACCCGCATGTCCCCGGAACCCGCACTCAGGTGCAGCCGGCCCGGATCGCCCTTGAAATAGACGTCGCCGGAACCGCTCTCGCCTTTTATGTCCATTTTCGCGGACGGGTTATCGAAATGGAAATCACCGGAGCCCAGCCGATAATCGAGCTTCATGTCCGCAGGCATCACCACCGTGACCCGCGCCTGCGGGCTGCGCCCCCAACTGAAATGCCAGCCGTGATGCGAGGGCGACTGCACCCTAACGTTGTCGCCGCTCGACTCGACCGTTGGGGCATAGCGGTCGATGATCCGTGATTTTTCGTCCTTGGAATCGGCCGAGGCCCAGATGTCGGTCGTCACTCTGACCTTGTCGCCCGCCTTGACGTTGACCACAACATCGTGGCTCGACAGCACCAGTTTGACGGTGCCGCCCGGATGCGCCGCCGCTTCGGCGACCTTGTGATAAATCAGCGGCGGGCGGGCCAGCGCCAGCACCGGGAAAGCAAGCAGCAGGGCAAAAGCGCCGTAGCGGGTTGATCGGTTCATGAAGTAATAACCATAAGGAGGTGTGTTACGACTGTAGCACAGTAACTCTGTAAAATCCACTCCCGGTTGACCGGCCGACAATACTCTGATCCTCTGGAGAATTAATGGCCATAACAAGCAATCGCATAGACATAGGCTAAACTGCGGCAAAAGACGCATTAAAATCCTTCGGAGACCTGCATGAAAAACCCGTCCTCCTCCCGTGTCCTGGGCCTGACTTCCACCGTTCTGAGCGCGATGCTGGTACTCGTTCTCAGCGGCTGCAATGACGGGGCCAAGGTCTCGGTGCCCATGGCCAGTATCACGCCGATCAGCAGTTGCGTTGTAGACAGCGAGAACGATGTCGAGGTCGGCGGCACGGGCGCACCGACCGGTTGCACCAACGTCATCCTGACAGCCTCATCAACCACGAAGAGTTTCGGAGAAATCGAGATCGGTGACGGAGGAACGCTCACCATCACCGGTCGCAGCACTACGAACGCAACCTTGGCGCCAGACACGGGGACGGCCCCCTTCCCACCGATCGCCAAACTGGATGAAATCTGCATCGACGATGGAGGCAAACTCCTGATCGGTGAACAGAACAAACCCATAACCGCCGCTGATCGGGTCGAACTGACTTTTGCAGGCGACCGTCATTTCAAACCGGCCAATCCAGTATGCAAAGGAAACTTCAAGAAGGGTATCCTGGTCAACCCGGGCGCTACGCTGCTGATGTACGGTGCGAAAGGCGTCCCTTCCCGCGGCGGCATCAGCTGGACGACGCTCGCCGCCCCGGCCGGTTCGAGCGTGCCTGGCGCCAAGGTGGCAAGCACGGGGCTGAAGACGCTGCATCTGACCGCCGATGTCACGAAGGGAGAGGAAGGCTGGCTGCCCGGCGACTGGATCGTGGTGGCGACGACCAACTATGTCCCCTTCGACAGCGAATTCGTGCAGATCGACAGCGTCACCAGCAACCCGAACCCAGGCTGTGCCGATTCGACCGACGGTTGCAGCACGGTCACATTGAAGCAACCCCTGAAGTATTACCATTTCGGAAGTCTTGCGCCTTCGCCCGCGACCGCCACCTGTGCCGATCCACTTGACGCAAACAAGACCCAGCCCGCGTTCCTGTGCGACGGCCCCGACAGGAACTATGGAGTAGACGAACGCGCCGAAGTCGGGCTGATCAGCCGCGACATCACGCTCTCCTCGGCCGTACCCTCAAACCCCGACAGCCTGCACTGGGGTGGTGAAATCATGATCCACAAGGGTTTCAAGCAAGTGGCTATACAGGGCGTGCGACTGGAGAAATTCGGCAAGGACCAGCTCGGCAGCTACCCGATTCACTTCCACCTGGTCGGCGACGCCACCGCAACCAAGGCACCGCTCATTGACGCTGACAGCGTTGATCACAGCTACAACAAATGCGTAACAATCCACTCGACTTCGAACCTGGAAATATCGAACCTTGTCTGCGCCCGCATCGTGGGCCACATCTTCTACGAGGAACTCGAATCAGCGAACGTGGACAACCCCGGCGATGACAGCGGCATCGTCTTCGATCATGACCTTGGCATCGGCTCGATGAGCAATTCCTTCGACATCAACCCGGTCATGGTCAATGGCACCAAAATCAGCCGACAGGATTTAATCGACCGTTACTGGTGGACCGGTGATTACATGACCAATGATCGGAATTCGGCCTCCTACATCGGTTACGATGGATTCAACATCCCCGACACCGACAATCAGGCACAAGCTTCGCACGGTTTTTGCTGGAGCTATGGACCCAACGGCTATTTCGAAGGTTCCAAGAACGGCGGCCCACCCTGTACCGGAACCGATGTCTATATCGAGCCTGCAAGCGGATTCTGGATCCAGAATCCCGGTACCGTAATGACCGATGATGCCATTGCCGGCTGCCAAGGCAACGGCCGAGGTGTCTGGTGGGTACCCCCTAACGGCTATACCCATGTGACCGACACGCCCAAGCCGGGCAAGGAAATGATCCTGCAGCCGCTCGGCACATTCAAGGGCAACCGCGTGAGCGGATGCTATTCGGCTTACTTCGGCGAAGGCGAGGACATCGCTTCCGGGCAATTATTCCCGCACAAGGACGGCATCAACGGTGCGCCCTCGATCATAGCAACACTCGACGACGTAACGGCTACTCACAATCGTTTCCGGGCCGTGTGGCTGCGACCCACCTGGTTCGTCATCAAAGATGGCCACTTTGCCGACAATAACCGAAGCGTGACGCTCGTGACTTCGGGCGGCATCGAAGGCAACGCACCGGGTGTCTGGGAACTGCTGGAGGACAGTGTGCTTGTCGGTTTGAGCCGGAACAACATAGGCCGCTGGGGCCCCTGCCCGGCAACGCAGCAATTGGGCCCGAATACAGGCTGGCAATTCGGCTGCATAGACGCCACACCCGCACTGCCCAGCACCCAGCCCCACAGCGGCGAGTTGAACGGAAAAGGGTATCCCTGGCCCGCACAGAACTCATTCGGTTACATGCTCTACGATGGCCCGGTCCGTGTATTCCACGACCGCTTCGTCAACTACAACTACGACAATCCCAACGGCTCGGGCAAGGAATTTTCTAGCGAACTGGATAACGCCGATCTGGCTGCCCTGGATACCTGGCAGACCAATAATGCCAAACCCTACGAGGGCGACGCCGCCCTGGGCTGGTTCCCCGCCAATCAGAGCGCCTACCCGACGGCAACCGCGTCGAAGGAACTGATGTGGCTCAACACCAACCTCCGCCACCAGATCTACACCGAACACGTCAAGATCAACGACACTTTCGGCGACAGCGACAAGAACACGGCAATCATCGACGAGGACGGCACGCTCGACGGTCTCGGGGTGCAATTGCCTCCCGGCGCCGGCACCGCGCCGGTGCATCCCATCTCGCTCAATAACCTGCCCTTCAACGCGACCTCGAACGCTGTTGACGAATGCCTGTCGCGCGGCGGACAGAACGAAGCCATCGAGGGACGTGATACGTCGCTGATGTCGCCGGCCTCGGTAGGCACCCTGGAATTCTCCAACCTGTATCCCTGGAAGGCAGACCCGGGCAAACCCGGCCAACCCTATCCCGGATGGGAGATATCCCACTGGCAGAAGGCCACGTTCACCCGCGACGATAAAGTACCGGACGGCAAGGGCGGCATGTACCGACCCTCCATGTACCTCTATGGGCGGGCCGGGCGCGGCCTGTGGGAACCGAAGGTAAGCAGCGGTTACGGCTATACCGTCGCCGTGGCACCGGCCACCGCAAGCTTCATCCCCCCGGATCAGAACACGGGGAAGGCCGGCATCTGGAACTGGATAGACGTGGGCGTGGCCGACGTCGTGGATCCCAATATCAACAAGACCCATCCGTTTTACATACAGCTGGGCATCAACTACACGGATGCGAACGGCAATCACCCCCCGAACGCTAGTTATTTCATGATCAAGCGCGGCTACAAGACCTACAAGGGGGGACTGGTATGGGAAGCCGGGGATCTCCTGAAATACTGGACGAACTGGCCGAAGTGCCAGAATATCGACGGCAACAGTCTGGTCAACATTCCGTGGTCGGGAGACAACTTCACACCCGGCTGTCCCGCCGGACCTCCCAATGACCCCAACTATCCCGCTGTAATGACACTGCACAGCGTCGCCAGCACTAGCGGTTTGATGAACAAAGGAACACCGGTTCTCGACGCGTTCTACTACAATCCGAGTACAGGCTATCTCTACCTCAATATCGCCCAGGAAGAACCCAATCCGATCGGGCCTGCTCCTGTGGGCAGCTGTAATGCAGACGGTAGCGGCAACCCCGCCTGTCCGGACATCAAGCACGGCGAAACTTACTACGCATGCCCCAAGAACGGTTGCATCATTTACACCATCGCCCTGACGGACGACGCGAATTACACGTACACCCCAGGTGCCTCTGTCGGAGCGCCGCTGGCGACGAACCTCAAACCGGCACCGTCCAACCCGAACCAGCTGGTAGTGCACGGAACCAATACCATCATCCAGCGCACCGAACACTTGGACAAGCAGGGCACGGTGTACTACACGGCGACCAACGCGCCCGCCTGCACGACTACGCAACCACCCCAGCCCTGACGCGCATCTCATCCCGCCCTCTCCCTTCACGGGAGGGGGCGGGATGAGTATCCTCGATCCGTTCTTATCGGCCCCGGGAATGGGGGCTTTGAGTATGTATTCGACATCCGGACCGTCCCGTTACGTGCGCGTTACCTAATCTGGGACATGACCTGAATTTTTTGGTGTAAGATTTTCTGAAATAAGTAGAGTAACGCTCCCATGCAATCCGGTTTCCCCTCCTCTCGAGCGCCTCTGCGCATCGTGCTCGCGGCGGCGCTTGTACTTCTCGTCGCCGCCTGCAGCAAATCCGATACCTCCAACCAACCGGGCGGTGGCCTGGGATCGCCGCCACCGACGCTGTCCTCCATCGATCAGTGCGCGGCGAATGGCAACGTCATCGTCGGCAGCAAAAGCGACGGCGCCAAACCGGGGTGCGCCAGGGTGAATGCCGCACCGTCGAGCGCCACCGCCCAGTTCGGCGAGATCATCGTAAAAAGCGGCGGCGTACTGACCCTCGGCCCCACGCCAGCAAGCGGACTGCAGCCGCTCCGGGTGGGCGATATCTGCCTGGAAAGCGGCGGCAGCTTCATCGTCGGATCGGCGTATGAACCGCAAACGGCCGCAAGCGCATTCAAGATCATTTTCACCGGAAACAGCTCGGATACCGGCTCCTCCGATCCAGTCTGCCAGCATTTCAAGAAGGGGATTGACGTCACTTCCGGCGCAACACTCGAACTCTACGGCGCCAAGGGCGTGCCCGCGAGCAACGGCGTGAGCTGGACGACGCTCGTGAAACCGGCCGGGCCCATGACCGTGGGCGCCGCGGCAACAAGCACGGGCCCCACCACACTCTATTTAACCGCCGACGTGACCAAGGGTTCCGAAGGTTGGAAGCCCGGCGACTGGATCGTGGTGGCAACGACGAGTTTTGTCCCCTTCGACACCGAATTCGTGCAAATCGCAACAGTGACATCGGGCAGCAACGGCGTAAATGGCGCGAGCAGCAAGGTCACGCTAGCGCAGCCACTCAAGTATTACCACTTCGGCAGCCTCGCACCCTCCCCGGCAACCGCCACCTGTCCCGACCCCCTGTACCCTGCACACACTGCAACAAGCACCCAGCCCGCCTTCCTCTGCGACGGTGCCAACCGGAACTACGGCGTGGACGAACGCGCCGAGGTCGGCCTGATCAGCCGCGACATCACCCTGACGGCGGAAACGGCAACGATCATCCCGCCGTCATCCATCACCAATCCCGACATCGCCGCCGCCACCATCAACGAGCACTGGGGCGGCGAAATCAAGATCCATGCCGGATTCGCCAAAGTCGCCATACAAGGCGTACGCCTGTCGAAATTTGGCAAGGCACAACTCGGCAGCTATCCAATCCATTTCCATGAAGTAGGCGACATTACCGCGGCCCCGAACCCCGGAACGGCCAACGTTCTGGTAGACGCGGACAGCGTGGACCACAGCTACAACAAATGCGTCACTATCCACGACACTTCGAACCTGACAATCTCCAACATGGTCTGTGCCCGCATCGTCGGACACATCTTCTACGAGGAGCTCGGCGATGCCGACGCTAACAACGTCGCCGACGATAGCGGTATCACATTCCAGGACAATCTCGGCCTGGGTGCAATGAGCAATTCCTTCGATATCAACCCGGTGACTCTCGCCTCGCCGTCGACGACAACTTATAGCCGCCAGCAGCTTATGGCCGAGTATTGGTGGACCGGCGATTACATGACGAACGACCCCAGTTCTTCGGCCTATATCAGCTACGACGGCTTCAACATTCCCGACACCGACAACTGGAAGCAGGCGACGTACGGATCCTGCGCCAGTTACCAGCCCAACACCGGCGAATTGGGAGGTTTTGTACCTCCCAACGGCGTTTCGACGGCGTGCAATCCACCCGCCGTATACATCGAGCCGGCAACCGGATTCTGGATCCAGAATCCGGCCACCAACCTGATCGGCGACGCCATCGGCGGCTGCCAGGGCGTAGGAACGGGATTCTGGTGGGTACAGCCGCAGACGCCGATTAAGGTCAACGGCAATCAGGTGTACCTGACGTACCAGCGGCTGGGAACCGTCAGGGGCGACCGGGTACACGCCTGCTACAACGGTTTTGGCAACGACGACTCCATCGGTTTTGTGACATCGGGCCTGCTGACGCCCCAGACCAGCATCGCCGCTCCGCCCAGCGCTACGGCTGCGTCGCTAATCGCGACACTCGACGACGTGACGGCGACGCGCAACCGGTTTCGCGGCCTGTGGATGAGGCCCACCTGGTACGTCGTCAAGAATGGCCACTTCGCCACCAACCGCGACAACGTGTCGCTGCTCACCTCCGGCGGCATAGACGGCAACGCCCCCGGCGTCTGGGAGCTGCTCGAGGACAGCGTGCTGGTGGGCTTGAGTCGGAACAATGTCGACCGCTGGGGCCCGTGCCCGGCGAGGATAGCCTTGAATCCACCTGAAATGCACTTGGGCGGGTCACGAGGCTGTATTGATTACACGCCCTCGAGTACGCCCCATAGCGGCGAGATATACAACGAAGGGTACCAGACCCCGTTCTGGAACAGCGCGGGATACTATCTCTACGACGGACCGGTCCGCGTCTTCCACGATCGTTTCGTCAACTTCAACCACAACAAGGGTTGGACCGCGAGCATGCCCTGCACCGGACCGGGCGCCGGCGCCTACTACCGTGAACTCGACGCCGCCGACTGTGCTTTTCTCAAGCATTACGAAGCAAACCAACCCAGCCCGACCGGACTGGGACCGCCGACGCCCTACGAGGGCGATGCGGCCTTGGGCTGGTTCCTGTCCAACCAGAATTCCTATCCTACCGGTACCGCCTCGCGGCAGTTGAGTTTCGTGAACACCAACTTGCGCCATCAAGTCTTCACCAAGCAGGTGAACATCGGCAAATTCAACGACGGCGACAAAAACACGTCGATTATCGACGAAGACGGCACGCTGGATGGCTACGGCGTCCAGCTCGCGCCCAATTCGGGAACCCATACGGTGCACCCGATCTCGCTCAACAACCTGCCCTTCAACGGCACGTCCAATTCCGTGGACGAGTGCCTCTCGCGCGGCGCACAGAACCAACAGTTCGAGGGGCGTACCAGCGCACTGATGTCACCGGACAGCATGGGAACGCTGCAATTCTCCTCTCTCTATCCCTACCTCCCAGGAGATGGCAATAGTAGTTACCCCGGCGCCACCAATTCCCACTGGCAGGACGTAATTTTCACGCGCGACGACGCGGTGGCCAGCGCACCGCCGCCCTCCACCGCCACGTTCCACCCGACCATGGTCATGCAAACCGGACGCGGCGGCCTGGGAAGCAACGAACCCAAGGTCAGCAACGGCTACGGCTATACGGTGCGGGTATCCAAGACCACGGCGCCGGGGGTCCCTTCCAACCAGAACCCCAACGCGGCAGGGCTCTGGAAGTGGATAGACGTGACCCTCGCCGATATCGTGGATCCGAACGTCAGCCTGGCGCATCCCTTCTACATCCGCCTGGGTATCGATTACAAGAGCACGAGCCAGGACGGGCAGACCGTCAACCCACCGCCGCCCGCCACAAGCTACTTCACGATCGAGCGTGGCTACAAGTCCTACTACGGCACCATCAGCGCCATCCAGAATCCCGAACTCCTGAAATACTGGACGTCGCTCCCCTGCCAAAAACTCGATGCCCAGAACACGGCCAATGTGCCATCCAGCAGTAACAATTTCCAGGGAACCTGCCCTTCTGCATCCGGTACCAATCAGGTAATGGCCCTGAGCAGCGCAACCAGTATCGAGGCCCTCACCAATGCCGACGGCACGCCCAGCCTCGACAAGTACTACTACAACCCGACGACGGGATACCTGTACCTGAATATCGTCCAGGACGCACCCAACCCGATCGGCCCTTCGCCCGTCGGCAGCTGCGACAGCGCCTATGACGGCGGCACCCCCGATCCCGCCTGCCCGGACACGGCTGCAGGCGAAACCTATTACGCCTGCCCGAAGAAAGGCTGCATCGACTACACCATCGCCGTGAAGAGCGATTCGAACTATACCTACACGCCGGGCCCCTCGACCGGCCGACCGTTGGCCGCCAACCTCAAGCCGGCGCCATCCGTGCAGAACAAACTCGTTCTGCACGGCACCAATACCGTCGTGACGAGGCAGATAGCCCTGGACGACCAGAGCGTACCTTATTACACGGCCACCAACGCACCCGCCGCCTGCACGGTCACCCAGCCGCACCCCTGACGGTTTGCCACTGCCCTCCCTCTCCCTGCAATGGGGAGGAAGGGCAGAAGTCAGGCTGAAAGACAGATCGGCAGCGGCGCAACGCGGGGCTTGCCCGCGCGGCTCAACCGCCGAGAAGCTTGAGGATTTCCTCGGTCTTGAGTTCCATCAGGCCGCGGTCGCCGCGCGACTCGACGTTCAGGCGCAGCAGCGGCTCGGTGTTTGACGGGCGCAGGTTGAAGCGCCAGTGCTCGAATTCCATCGACAGGCCGTCGATACGCTCCGTCTTGATCGCCGCCTCTGCATAGCGCTTTTCGACCACGGCCATCGCTGCCGTCTGGTCGGAGACCTCACGGTTGATTTCCCCGCTCGCAGGGAATTTCTCCTCGCGCTCGGCGACCATTTCCGACAGCGGCATACCGCGCGAACAGACCAGCGAGGCCACCAGCAGCCACGGGATCATGCCGCTGTCGCAGTAGCCGAAGCGCTTGAAGTAGTGGTGGGCGCTCATCTCGCCGCCGTACACACAGTCCTCGGTACGCATCTTCTCCTTCATGAAGGCATGGCCGCTCTTTGAAACCACCGGGATGCCGCCCGCGACCTTCACCTGTTCTATCGTGTTCCAGGTCAGTCGCGGGTCATGGAGTATCTTCGCTCCGGGGTGTTCGGACAGGAAAGCCTCGGCGAGCAGGCCGACGATATAGTAGCCCTCGACAAAGGCCCCGTTCTCGTCGTAAAAGAAACAACGGTCGAAGTCGCCGTCCCAAGCGATGCCCAAGTCGGCCTCGTTAGCCTTTACCGCCGCGCTGGTCTCGCGGCGGTTATCCTCGAGCATGGGATTGGGCACGCCGTTCGGGAACGTGCCGTCGGGATTGAAATCCATCTTCACGAACTCGAACGGCAGATGTTTCTCCAGCCGCTCTATGATCGGCCCCGCGCATCCGTTGCCCGGGTTGACGACCAGCTTGAGCGGTTTCAGCGGCTCGCCCTTCACATAGCTCAGCAGGTGCTCGATGTAATTCGACTTGTCGAAGGCCTCGACAAGCTTTCCACGCTGTGCCGCATCCTGGAAATCGCCCCGTTCGGCTAACCGCCGGATGTCCACCAGGCCGGTATCGGCGCTGATCGGATGCGCCTTCTGCCGCACCAGCTTCAAGCCGTTGTAGTTGGTCGGGTTGTGGCTGGCGGTGATCATCACGCCGCCGTCCAGATCGCCGTTGAACGTGCCGAAGTAGGTCTCCTCGGTACCGCACAGGCCCAAGTCATGCACCTCCACACCGGAGTCCATTAAGCCCTCCACCACGGCGTCGGCGAAGGCGGCGCTCGTCTGGCGCACGTCGCGGCCCATGCACACGCGCTTCGCACCAATGAAGTTCACCCATGCGCGTGCGATGCGGTAGGCGATCATCTCGTCCAGCTCCTCTGGTACCCGGCCGCGGACGTCGTAGGCCTTGAAGCAGCCGATTTCCCGGCCCAACGGCCCGGTCTTTTCGCTCATACGATGCATCCTCGCTCTGCCGACTTTTTATCCAGTGAGGTCATTATACGAACCCCGCTTGCCGCATTGGATGCAAAGCGCGACACTATGCGTCATGGACGATATTTCCTCAGCGGAGCGCTACACGCGCCAGACAATCCTGCCCGAAATCGGCGCTGCCGGCCAGGAACGGCTTGCGCGGGCACGGGTGCTCGTCATCGGCGCCGGCGCGCTGGGCACGCCCGCCCTTTACTATCTCGCCGCAGCCGGCGTCGGCACGCTCGGCATCGCCGACGATGACGCGCTTGAGCTCACCAACCTGCACCGCCAGATTCTCTACCGCACGGCCGACATCGGCCGCCCCAAGACGGAAGCCGCGGCCGAGCGTCTCGCGGACTTCAACCCGGACATCCGCACCGAGCCCCATACCCTGCGCGTGAACGCCGGCAACGCGGTTGAACTTATCCGGGGCTACGACCTGGTAGTCGACGCCACCGACCGGCTGGAGACCAAGTTCCTGATCAACGACGCGTGTGCCGCCGCCACGCGACCCCTGGTGCATGCCGCCGTGCTCGGCTTCGAGGCACGCGTCGCCGTCTTCGACGCCAGCACCGGCCCCTGCCTGCGCTGCCTGTTCCCGGCGCCGCCCGGCACGCCCGCGCTCACCTGCTCGGAAGCTGGCGTCCTAGGAGCCGTCACCGGCATGGCTGGGAGCCTGCAGGCGCTGGAAACAATCAAGTGGCTGCTCAAGGACAACGGCACCGGCCTTGAACCCCTGCTCGGTCGCCTGTGGCTGCTCGACGGTCGCACGCTCGAAACACGGGTAGTCGAATTGACGCGTGACCCGGCCTGCCCGGTGTGTACGCAGCCGCTGGGGGAAATCTGCCTCGCACCGGAAGTCGCAACAGTTGCGCGGATAGCGCCTTCCGAACTCGAACACCAGAACGATGCGCTCCTGATCGACGTACGCGAGGACGACGAATGGACCGAGGGCCACCTGCCCAGCGCCGTCCACTACCCGCTCTCGCATCTGCTCAGGCAGGTGCCGAAACTGCCCGAACATGAACGCTACATCGCCTACTGCGCCCACGGCATCCGCAGCGAAACCGCCGCCCGCCTGCTCACCGAGGCAGGCTACCGCAACGTCTACAGCCTCAGGGGCGGGATTTGCGCCATCGCCGACGATAAAACAACACTCCAAAGCCCAGCATAAGCAGCGCCGTGCACAGGCTGGCGATCAGCCAGTTGCCTACGCGCACGTAAGGGGTAGCGCCGACGCGAGCCTGGATCTTCCCGACAAGTACGCCGGTCTGGTGCTCGGGCAGGCGCGAATGCACCCGGCCATCGGGGCCGATAATGCCGGTGACTCCGCTGCTGGTATCGGCAAGCACATAGCGTCCCGTTTCGCGAGCCGCCATCTGCGCCATCTGGAACTGCTGCCCTAGCGCGATGCTGTGGCCGAACCAGCCGTCATCGGATACATTGATGATGAAGTTCGCAGCAGGCAGCTGATAGCGCAGCAGGCGGCCAAAAGCAATCTCGTAGCAATTGGCCACGGCGATGCGCCACGGCCCCACCGCGAGGGGGGGCTGGTCGAGCGGCCCCGGCGTAAAGCTGGAATGCGGCAAGGCATATTTGGCCAAAAGTTGCTTGACCCATTCGGGCACTGGAAAGTACTCGCCGAACGGCACCAAATGCCGTTTGTAATACACGGTATTCTTGAGTCCAACGCCTGCCCCCATGGTGGCCACGGCGTTGTAACCATTACCGTTTCGCCAGTCATATACCAGCACGCCATACACAACCGCCGCGCCGTGCGCACGCGCTTCGATGGCGAAACGATTGAGCTGCGGCGCCACTTCCGTGTACCAGTCCGGCACGGCGGCTTCTGGCCAGACGATGAGCGGGACGGAAAAATGCTTGCGCGTGAGTGTCGTGTAACGTTCGAGACTCTGGCGAACGCCTTCGCCCCCCCACTTTTGACGCGTCGCAATATCGCCCTGCATCAAGGCAACCGAAAAGGCCGAGCCGTGCGCATGGGTCCAGGGCACATGGGACAATCCGGCGCCGATGCCGAACACGACGAGAATGCCAGCGACGCCCGAGATACGTGTCCAAAGCGCCTGGACGGGGCGCAGCGTCAGCACGATCAGCACCGCAAGCGCAACGCACACAAAGCTCACACCATAAATGCCGAATACGGTGCCGTAGCCGCCCAGCGGATTCGCCGCCTGACTGTAGCCCAGTGCAAGCCAGGGGAAGCCGGTCAGGAAGAAGCTGCGCACCCACTCCAGCAGCGCCCAGCCGGCAGGAACCAAGACCAGCCACCAGGCGCAGGCTTGGGGTACGAAACGCTTGATCGCATACCCGAGCAGCGCGGGGAATGCGGCGCAGATCAGGGCCATGAGCACGTAAAGCAGAACGCCGAGCCACCACGGCGCCGGACCCAGTCCCGAGACCGCGATGTAAATCCAGTAGATACCAAGCAGGAATTCGGCGGCGCCGTAGAGAAAACCGCGCCACGCCGCACGCCGCGCCTCGCTCAACGTCCACAGCGCGAAGAGCAACGCCGGGCATACCATGGCCAGCGGACTGACATCGAACGGCGAAAAGGCGAGGACGCTCGTCGCACCAGCCACTGCCGCCATTGCATCGGCACCGTAGCGAACGACGCGGTCGGCGGTCGCTGTGCGGTTCACGCGCGCAGTTACTCGGCGTGGCCCGGATGTGCGTCGCGAGTCACTTCCAGCGCGATAACGCGACGGCGCTCGGCACGCGTGACGCGGAACTCGAATTCGCCGATGCGTGTGTGCTCGCCGCCATGCGGCACATGACCGAATTGATGCACGACGAGTCCGCCCACGGTGTCAAATTCCTCGTCGCTGAAATCGACGTCGAAATACTTGTTGAAGTCCTCGATCGGCAGCTGCGCGCTCATCGAAAAGCGGTGCTCGGTAATCATCGCAATTGAGGAGATGTCGTCGATATCGAATTCATCGTCTATATCGCCTACGATCTGCTCCAGCACATCCTCGATCGTCACCAGCCCGGCAATGCCGCCATATTCGTCCATGACGATGGCCAGGTGGTTGCGGCTGGCTCGAAACTCGGAGAGCAGCATATCGAGCCGTTTAGATTCCGGGATGCGGGCCACCGAACGAAGGTAATCGGCCATGCGAAAACCATCCATGCCGTGCTGCGCGATATGGCGCAACAAATCCTTTGCCAGCAGCAGGCCCACCACTTCATCGCGGTTGCCACCGATGACGGGGAAGCGCGAGTGGCCCGATTCGACCACGATCGGCAACAGCGAGGACAACTCGGAGTCGTATTCCACGGCCACCATCTGTGCCCGCGCCACCATCACGTCGCGCACCCGCAGATGGCCCACCGCGAAGACACCGGAAAGCATGCGCAGCGTTTCGTCGTTGATGATGTCGCGCTCGGCAGCATCGCGCAGAATCTCGATCAGCTCCTCGCGGTCGCGTGGTTCTCCAGTCAGGGCCGAGGCCAGGCGTTCCAGCCAGCCCGGCCCGCTACTTCGGTTGTCGTCATCGCTCATGAGCACTCCATTACATGCTGCTCCTGATAAGGATCGGGATACCCCAGTGTAGCCAGTATCCGGCGTTCTTCGTCTTCCATCGCCGCCGCTTCCGCGGGCTGCTCATGGTCGTGCCCGCACAGATGCAAGCAACCATGCACCACCATGTGGGCCCAGTGGGCGGGCGCTGGCTTGCCTTGTTCGTGTGCCTCGCGGGCGATCACCGGGGCGCACAGCGCCAAATCGCCGCGAATCGGCCGTGTCCCGTCGGGCAACGGCGCCACCGGAAAGGACAGCACATTGGTCGCCCCGTCCCGCCCTCGGTAGCGCTTGTTCAACGCGGCCCCTTCATCCCGCCCGACCACACGCAGAGTGACATCTCCCGGATGCTCAGCGAGTGCAGTCTCCGCCCAGCGGCGCAGACTCGTCGCCGCAGGGACACCGGTGCGCGATGTCGCATATTGCACAGCGATCCGAGGCTCAGGCACCAGCGGCATCTTTGTCGTCCTGCTCATAGGCTGTAACGATTTTCGCCACCAACGGATGACGTACCACATCGCCCGCATCGAACCAACTGAACGCCACGTCATCAATCGACTTCAGCACCTGTGCGGCATGACGTAAACCGGATCGGGTGCGTGCCGGCAGATCGGTCTGCGTCACATCACCGGTGACCACCGCGCGCGAACCGAAACCGATGCGGGTCAGGAACATCCGCATCTGTTCCACCGTCGCGTTCTGCGCCTCATCCAAAATGACAAAAGCCTCATTGAGTGTGCGCCCGCGCATATAGGCCAGCGGCGCAATTTCTATCGTGCCGCGCTCGATCAAACGACTTACCCGATCAAAACCGAGCGTTTCATACAGTGCATCGTAAATCGGTCGCAGATAGGGATCGACCTTCTGCGCAAAATCCCCCGGCAAGAATCCAAGACGCTCGCCGGCCTCCACGGCGGGACGCACCAGCACCAGGCGCCGCACCTGCTCGCGATCCAATGCCTCTACCGCACAGGCCACGGCCAGGTAGGTCTTGCCGGTACCGGCCGGACCGATGCCGAAAGTCAGATCGTGACGGCGAATATCGGCCACATAACCACGTTGATGTCCGCTGCGCGGATGGATGCTGCGCAGCGGCGTATAAATACCCGTTTCACCCTGCCCGGCGGCCGCCTTAGCGTGAGCGCCGGCCAGGCTCTCGCCAACCGATTCCTTGGTCAGCGCGCGCGTAGCCGTAGCCGCATAAAGTTCACGGAGTGCGACGCCAGCCTGTGCAACACATGTTGCATCGCCCTGAATCCTGAAACGTGCGCCGCGATTGGAAAGTCGCACGCCGAACGTTTCCTCGACCAGGCGCAAATGCTCGTCGAACGGTCCGCACAAAGCGGCCAATCGCTTCGCATCGTCGGGTTCCAGTACGAATTCGGTAGCGTTGGCAAGCGGTTCAGGCACCGGCCCATCGACCTCGCAGCGAGTTGGTCAGCGCGCCGGTGATGATGACATCGACAAAGCAGCCAATCAGCGTTTCGGGTGCGGCAAAATTGACCCAACGGTTGTTCTCGGTGCGGCCGGCCACTTCGGCGGCGTTTTTCACGCTCCGCTTTTGGACCAGTACCCGCTGGGTCGTGCCCACCATGCCTTCGCTGATTGTCCTTCCCTGAGCCGTCAGCTTTTCCTGCAGCCGGTGCAGGCGTTCGCGCTTGACCGCCTCCGGCGTCTCGTCGTGCACTGCGGCGGCCGGTGTACCTGGACGCGGGCTGTAGAGAAAACTGAAGGACTGGTCGAGTTCGCAGGTTTCGACCAGCTCCATCGTTTTCTCGAAATCCTTCTCGGTCTCGCCGGGGAAGCCGACGATGAAATCGGAGGTAATCGTGATGCCCGGCCGCGCCTCGCGCAAGCGACGAATCTTGGATTTGTATTCCAACGCCGTATGGTTGCGTTTCATGGCGGTGAGCACGCGGTCCGAACCGCTCTGCACCGGCAGATGCAGATGCGAGGCCAGCTTCTCTTCCTCCGCGTAGGCCCGGACCAGGCGCTCGGAGAACTCCAGCGGATGCGAGGTGGTAAAACGAATGCGCTCGATACCGTCGAGCGCTGCCGTGTAATGAATCAAGCTCGCCAGATCGGCCACGCCGCCGTCATGGCGCGCGCCGCGATACGCATTGACGTTCTGCCCCAGAAAGGTGATTTCACCGACGCCCTGCTCCGCCAGCTCGTAGACCTCGGCGAGCACGTCGTCGAAAGGCCGGCTCACTTCCTCGCCTCGGGTGTAAGGCACCACGCAGTAGCTGCAGTACTTGCTGCAGCCCTCCATGATCGAGATAAATGCCGTCGGCCCCTCGGCCCGCGGCGCCGGCAGGTTGTCGAACTTCTCGATCTCCGGGAAGGAAATATCCACCACGGCGCGCCGGGTGCGGGCCTGCTCGTCGAGCATGGCCGGCAGACGGTGCAGCGTCTGGGGGCCGAACACCAGGTCCACGATTGGCGCCCGCTCGGCCAGCGCCGCTCCCTCCTGGCTGGCCACACAGCCGCCAACGCCGATCACGAGATCGGGCTTGCCGTCCTTCAGCTCACGCCATCGGCCCAGTTGTGAAAACACCTTCTCCTGGGCCTTTTCCCGGATCGAGCAGGTGTTGAGCAGGATGAGGTCGGCCTCCTCGGCGCTCGCCGCGCGCCCGTAGCCCGCCTCGCTCGCGAGCACATCGAACATCTTGTCCGAGTCGTACTCGTTCATCTGGCAGCCCCAGGTCTGGATGAAGACCCGTTTTCCCATGATTCCGATCGGTTCCTTGAACAGGTGCCTATTTTAAGGTGATTCTGCCCGATTCGCTGGACGGATAGCGGTAGCCGCGATCTTATCGCTGGTGCCGACCGGATCAGATCAGATCGGGCAAGTGCTTGCGGATGACCTCGGGCTTCAGGCCCGACAGATCCTTGTCCAGTTCGCCGACCACCACGGCCCGGGTCCCCTCGTCCAGCGCCTGGCGCAATTCCCCCAGGAAGCCCGGCGGCGCGGCAATGAACAGGCGCTCGTACTCGCCTGCCAGCCGCGCCTTTCGCAAGTGTTCGGCAAGCGAGCGTGCGAAACGCCGCTCTGCTTCAGCCTTGGGGTCGTTTTCGCCCTCGGTCGCGTATTGCGTCTGCCCGGCCGGGCCCCTCACGGTCGCACCCTTGCGGTCGCTCTGCAAGGCCCGCTCCGGCTCGCGCGCGGCGGGGTTGAAATCGTCTTCGAGTTCCTCGAGGGGGGCGGCCCGGTCGGTTCGGAAAAACCGCGCCCGGCTGCTGTCGGCTACCAATACCCGGATGTTCGCCATGTTTGGCTCCGCAACGTATGAGTACTCAAGCTTGAGCCAGTCGCCTTGCGGATGCAAGCCCCTCTCAGGCCGGGTTCCGTTCCGCCAGTGTCTGCTCCCAGGCCCAGGCGTGTCTGACGATAGTCCGCAGGTCATCCAGTTGCGGCTGCCAGCCCAGCACCTCGCGGATCCGCTCGTTGGCGGCAATAAGGTGCGGCGGATCGCCTGCCCGGCGCGCCGCCTCGCGCACCGGGAAATCGACGCCGCTCACGGCCTGCACGGTCTCCAGCACTTCGCGTACACTCGC
>JBAUSV010000042.1:0-2325 GCA_049581885.1 Gammaproteobacteria bacterium
CGCTCAACCTCGCGACGAGATAATTTTCAAACAGGCTCTGGGATTGTGTCGGGAAACCTAACCCAGGTTTTCTGGATAGTCAATGAATTGAGGGGGAGAATTCCGCTGAAATTTTGTCTTGTGAAAAATCCCGTTTCCGTGCTACCTTCCATGGGGTTTAAAAATATTACAGGAGGAACGCAGAGGATGGAGATCAAAATAATTGGCGTTGTCGGTTCGGGTCAGATGGGATCGGGGATCGCCCAGGTTGCCGCGGCCAGCGGGTTTTCAGTGATAATGAACGATATCCGGGATGAATTCGTGGAAAGGGGTTTTTCGACCATAGAAAACAGTCTTGGACGACTTGTCAAAAAAGAGAAGATCAGCGAGGATGAGAAGAAGGCGATTCTGGGAAGAATAGAGGGGACAAGCTCTCTCGAGGATATGATCAAAGCCGATTTTGTTGTGGAGGCGGCCACGGAAAATGAGGATCTGAAGTTGAAGATATTTGAAGATCTTGACGGATTCTGCAAAGAAGGAACCATCCTTTCTTCAAATACCTCATCCATTTCCATTACCAAGATCGCAGCAGCAACCGCACGGCCTGAAAAGGTCATCGGGATGCATTTCATGAACCCGGTTCCCATGATGAAGCTGGTTGAAATCATAGACGGGCTGGCCACTTCGGACGAGACTTCACAAGGGACCATGGAACTGGCACTGAAGATGGGCAAGACCCCGGTTTCGGCAAACGATTTTCCGGGGTTTGTGGCCAATAGGATCCTCATGCCCATGATTAACGAGGCCATCTACGCGCTTTTTGAAGGGGTCGGGAAAG
This sequence comes from Gammaproteobacteria bacterium, assembly GCA_049581885.1. Lineage (GTDB taxonomy): Bacteria > Pseudomonadota > Gammaproteobacteria > JAKDMP01 > JAKDMP01 > JBAUSV01. Next base: position 818 of record JBAUSV010000042.1, read on the forward strand.
CGGAAGACATCGACCAGATCATGAAGCTGGGCATGAACCATCCCATGGGACCTCTGGCATTGGCCGATCTGATTGGACTGGACACATGTCTGGCCATTATGGATGTGTTGCATAAGGGCCTGGGAGACGGCAAATACCGGGCCTGTCCACTCCTGAGAAAATATGTGGATGCCGGATGGCTCGGCCGTAAGACGGGCAGGGGTTTTTATTCGTACTGAACGTTTTTTTACGGATTGCAAGCCCGATGGGTTTGTGGTACAGGGTAGGGGCAGTGGAGATTGTTTTTCGAGCTTAGGGGAGGTGATATAATGGCGAAGATATTAATTGTTGATGATGAAGAACATATTCGTTACCTCTATTCAGAGGAGTTAAGTGATGCAGGCTATGATGTGATTACGGCCGAGAGCGGCTACCTTCTCATGGAAAAAATTGAAGAGGAAAAGCCTGATCTGGTCGTGCTGGATATCAAGATGGTCGATTACAACGGTCTGGACCTCTTGCAGGATATCAGAAATCGATTCTATGATCTTCCCGTGGTTCTGTGTACCGCCTACGATACTTTCAAGGAAGATATGAAATCGATCTCCGCCGATTACTATGTGATCAAGTCTTTTGATCTCACGGAACTGAAGAATAAAATCTCATTGGCGCTGGAAAGCCGTGTGGAAGAGGAATAGGGATTTTCGAGACGTTCCCGCTTTTCATTTGTGGTATTTTTCTCCTCTCATGATGGTGAAGGCCCTGTAGAGTTGTTCCAATAAGACGAGCCTTGCCATTTCATGGGTGAACGTCAGGGAAGAAAGGGACAGAACTTCATGGGCGGAGGAAATGGCCTCCGGCGACAGCCCCAGCGGTCCACCGGTAATGAAGGCCAGTCGGTGGTTCGAGGAAAGAAGCTTGTCGATCTTTTCGGCTAATCGGGGCGAGTCGTACATGGTACCGGACGGGTCCATGGCGATGACATGGTCTCTTTTGGCTACAATGGCCTCGATGGAACGCCCCTCTTCAGCAACAATATCCGATTCGCGGCTGCCTTTTCGTATCTTTGACGGTTTTACCACCACCCAGTCCGCCGTGATATAACGCCTCAGACGTTTTAGATAGAATGCCTCTCCTTTCCTTAAAAAGTCCTCCTTGGTGCGCCCCACCACAATCATTTTGATCTTAGCCATAGGCTGTTTCCCTCTGGATTCGCAAACCGGTAACCGTAAACCGTAATTGCTCATTATACGCCCTGCCAAAATGATTATCAACCCCAGAAAGATTTTGACATTCGGGATCGGTTCTGACAAACTTGCCGCCATGAATGGAATCAGAACATTGGGGGCGTTTGCCCTGGAATATCTCCGAAGAATGGGAGTCATGGGGCTGTTTTTTTTCAAGGCCCTGTTTTTTATGATCACCCCTCCGCTGAAATTCATGCGGCTTCTCAAGCAGATCCGGTTTGTGGGATTGCGCTCCGTTCTGGTCATTGTCCTGACAGGCGGTTTTTCAGGGATGGTCCTGGG
>JBAUSV010000043.1:0-2411 GCA_049581885.1 Gammaproteobacteria bacterium
CCTTCCTTTCTAACCGGCACGCAAATCGTGCCGCGCAAACCTCGCTCGCCCAACCCAACCTGGCGCGCCGTGGGCCACGCGGGCTGTGGCCCTGACCGTTTCTGGCTGCTCGCCGATGCGGTGGAATTACCCGCGTTGGGTGGGTGGTCTGGTTGTCGCGCGAGATCGGCCAAGCAGCTATCGAAATACGGCGCCAAACAGTACCAGCGCGATGAAGCTGAGGTGGGCGACCACGATCAGCCAGAACACAAGACGAAACATTACCTTCTCCGTCTTGTGATGAAATACCCGCTGGCCCAACCAGGCGCCCGGCCAACCACCCACGAAGGCGGCCACTTGCAGTGTCCGCTCCGAGATGCGCGGCTGCTGTCGGATTGCCCGCCGCTTGTCGATGCCGTACAAGGCAAAACAAATTGGACTGGCAAAGACGGTCAGCAGGACATAAATCTGGAAAGTCGCGTGCGGTGCGAACAACCAGGGCACAAGCATCGTCAAATGGTCTCGCGTGAGATTCACCTGGATCCCGGGACGTTCTGCATTATAGGGCACAACCTCCGACTCTGCAGATGCATTTTATGTGACGCTATTGTGGAGTGAGTTGGTTTATATCAGAAGGGGGGTATTTCAGGCCACCGCCTGAGCCGAATTTGTCAGGCGGCGTGGGGTGGCCGGCGGAGAGGATGTGGGGTGTGCCAAGCTCGCCGGGGCACCCTCACCCTCTCCACAATCGACGACCATTACGGCGAGCTTGGCACACCGGAATGCGTTCGACACAAAGATGTGGACACCGGCGCGAGAACGTCGGCAACCAACGTTGGCGGCATTTCGTTGACCGGCGACGACAGCTGCCATGAACATCACGTATTCTGGTGTGCCGGCACTCGCTTGCTGAGTCATCACCGGGGCAACGTGGTATCCGGCGAGCCTGGCACACCCTACCGCTACTGTTGCAATCCCCGCAACTGGGGCCTCGCCGAGCGACATTGGTTCACTGGCCGGTTGATTTCGCAAGGTTGGCGTCCAGCCACGTCCGCAGATCGTCCAGCGTGCGAAAAGCAAGCAAGGCCTCACCCAACACCTCGATCTCCGGATACGATAGGCGGCGAACCCGCGCCTCAACGTCTTGGGGCAGCGGGCCGCAGACACGTCTCAATATTTTCAACAGAATACTCACACCACCTTCAGCCTTGCCCTCAGCCTTGCCCTCAGCCTTGCCCTCGGCCTTGCCCTCGGCCTTGCCCTCGGCCTTGGCCAGTCGCTCTACAGACGTGATGTATGGCATGTGTGTTTGCTCCTCGAATTGCGCCAAGTCCGCGCGAAACCGCTGTTCCCAGTCAGCTCGCAGATGCATCATCCAGTCGATCAGGCGAAACAGTTCCCGCACCTGCTCTGCATTATACCCCGCACCGTACAGATTGCGTACCAATTGCCACTTGGCGCGGAAACGGCCCTCCGGATCACCGGCCGTCCGCAATGCCGCGATCTGGGCACGCGCCACCTCTACCGGCAGAGAGTGATCATCCACCCACTCCCGGTCCAATTTGTCGACCAGCTTACAGATCGGAAATCTCAAGCGGCTTTCAAAGTCGGCCAGCTCAAACCGATCTTCTCGGGGACGCCAATTGGTGGTCAAGTCGGCCAGCACCACCACCGTGACGACCCGCTGGTCGAAGGTCCAGAACAAGCCGCCGTTGTAACGGGCGATCCGGCGCGCGAACTCAGGCTCCGACGCCGATTGGATTTCGAGGTGCAGGAGAATCCACTGGGGCTGGCCTGAACGCAGAAACACTTTCGCCAGTAAATCCACCCGCTTGTTCCGGCTGCCCGCCTGTCCGAGAATCTGACTCAGCTCCTTATCGCACCACTCCAGCGGACCACTCCAGTCAATCGCGGCGTGCACGGCCGGGAAGAAGCTTGCCAGGAAGTCGGTCAAATGAAGCCGCAACGCTTCTTTCCAGGCGCCGTCGTAATCGCTATCCTGCGGGAAGATGTCGCCCACTGTGTCCGGGTCCATGTCGATTCCTCTCCGTGCGCTGTGGCCTGATCATCGGGGCCATCCCCTGCAGTAGGCAGTATAACGATCTCGGGACCGGAGGTCGTGGCCTGCCTGGCACGCTACGTGCGCCGCGTGGCCATCTCCAATGATCGCTTGATTGGCATCGAAAACGACGAAGTGCTCTTCTGGTACCACGACAAGCGGGACGGCGGCAAGAAGAAGATCGCCCGGCTGCCGGAAGGGGTGAGCACGAGAGAGAGGGTCAGGGGGAACTGCTTGAGCGGGCAGAGCGATAGCGGCGTCAGCAGGTGCTCAGCAAGTGGATGATCCGCTGGGCGGACACGCTGCCACAGCGAACCTCCCGCAGCGTCGTCGGCCGAAGCGCCGGAGCGGAACGCATTCGATCGTTCGCCAC
>JBAUSV010000044.1:0-2021 GCA_049581885.1 Gammaproteobacteria bacterium
TGTTAAAAGCGAGAATAGCCGAGGAGACAAAGATCACAGCTCTTGCCATTATCGCCCGCGTCACGATCCCGAAGCACTACAAAGCGCCGGTTGATGACGGCTTGCGCATCCATCTCGAAGAGCGTCACAAAGCCGATGACAAGATCGGAGGACGTTTTTTATATGTACCTTACCAGCTTTTTGCCGACAGCGATGCAAGCAAGATTACGATTCAGCTGCACAACCCTATTCCTGTCGCCTTTCCGCCCGAGATCTTTATTTAAAATCTATTGAACGTTCAAACTCACCTGTCAATAGCTGCTTGTGGGTTTTGTTTGGTGTGCTGTGGCTTATGAAAGCCGCATCTTGTAGTCTTCATACCCGAACTCTTTGACGACCTTCACTTCGCCCTCCTGCGTTACCAGTACCAGTGAAGGGAGTTTGATGCCGTTGAAGGTGGTGTTTTTGACAAAGGTATAGTGGATCTGGTCTTCGAAGATGAGCCTGTCGCCGACTTCTAAAGGCCTGTCAAACGAGTAGTCGCCCATGATGTCGCCGGCCAGACAGGTGTTGCCGCCCAAGCGGTAAGTGTAAGCTTTCTCCCCCGCCTCGCCTGAACCGCGCACGTCAGCCCGGTACGGCATGGCCAGAGTGTCCGGCATATGGGCCTCTGCCGAGGTGTCCAGAATGGCCACATCCATACCGTTGTGGAAGACATCAAGGACGGTAGCGACCAGTTCGCCCGTCTGCCAGCCGACCGCTTCGCCCGGCTCCAGGTAAACCTCGATATTGTTATGACGCGCCTTAAAGGCCCTGATGACTGCGATCAGTTTCGCGACATCATAGTCCTTGCGGGTGATATGATGGCCGCCGCCGAAGTTGATGTACTTCATCTTGTCGATGTAGCTGCCAAACTTCGCTTCAAACGCCTCCAGGACACCTTCCAAAGCGTCGACGTTCTGCTCGCAGAGGGCGTGAAAATTCAACCCGTCCAGTTCGCCTACAATCCTCTCATCAAAGTTGGCCAGGGTCGTACCCAGACGGCTGAAGAGGCCACATGGGTTGTAGAGATCGACCGGTGATGATGAGTACTCCGGGTTGACACGCAGGGAGATCGAGATGTTTGGGTTGACCGCTTTTGCCATCGCGCTGAAACGTTTGAACTGTGCGGGCGTATTGAAGACCAGATGATCGGAAATGGAGGCGATCTTTTCGATCTCTTCCTCTTTAAAGGCGGGGGAGTAGGTGTGGACCTCCCCTCTCATCTCTTCGTGGGCAAGCAGTGCTTCATGCAGTCCGCTTGCCGTTGCGCCGTCAAGATATTGACTGACAAGATCGAAAGTCGACCACATCGCAAAGCCTTTGAGGGCGAGTATGACCTTGGCGCCGCTCTCTTTTTTGACATGGGCCAATAGCTTTAAATTGTTCTCTAAACGGGTCAGATCACAGACATATGAAGGGCTTGGAAGGTTGTTGTAATTTATCATTCTCAGACTTTTTAGTTATTATTACGCTTCTATTATTAAATCTACACCAATATTTTAGCTTAAAAAAAGTGCTATTTTCTAAAAAGTGAGTTAAATGAAGCAGACTATTTTAGCCATTATCGGCATATTTATCGCATTGGTCATCTATAGCGTCACTACAGGTCTTAATGACCTTGCCCAACAAGGCGAAGAGCAGAACATTTCAATCTGTGGCGCAAAGAGCAAGGGCAGTTCGGAGAGCACCGCAAAATCTGCCGCCAAAAAGCAGAGAAGTGCCGATAAAAGACCCGGAGCGACGCCGAAATCGAAACGTCTCTTTTTAAATAAGACAGTGGCTGCCATCAAAAAAGTAAAAGCCCGTCTTGATGCCGAATACCAGATGGTCTACGAACTCAGTCTCAAAGAGAGTCTAACGCCCGAAGAAGAGGCAAAGATACAGCTTTTGAAAGTCCGTTATAAAGTCAAAGGCTATCCCTGCCTGCTTAAACGCCTGCACACGCACCCTGTCAGTGTCGTCATCGCGCAGGCGGCACTGGAGTCAGGCTGGGGAAGTTC
>JBAUSV010000045.1:0-1645 GCA_049581885.1 Gammaproteobacteria bacterium
GGTTCCGTGTTGTGTGTGTACGGTCCGGAGGAAGGGGTCGGTGATTTCGCTCGTGACTACGGGCTGGTTCTTGGAAAAGAGGCGCGGTGTTTCAAGAATACCACGTTTAACCCCGCCGTTGCCGGAATCGTGGAAGCGGTGGTTTCTCCACGCTCCAGTCTGGTGGGACAAACCATAAAAGAAATCCGTTTTCGCGAGACTTTCGGTGTAAATGTACTGGCTATCCATCAGACCGGCAAGACCTACTACCGGGAACTGGCTGATCGCCCCCTCCAATCCGGTGATACCATGCTGATCCAGGGTACCTGGGAACAATTTCATGCGCTCCAGGATCTTCACCAGAACTTTATCATCATCTCGTCGTTCGAGGAGGAGTTCCACAAGCCGGAAAAGGCGAAATGGGCCTTAACCTGTTTTTTGACCTCGCTTGTTCTGATGATCATTTCAAGTTTTTATTTTCAAACCCGACCCTATAATCCCATTCCGTTGTCGGTTTGTCTCATGTTGGGCGCTGTGGGTATGATTGTGACCAAGGTCATCACCATCACCGAAGCCTATCGGACGGTGGACTGGCGCACCGTCTTTTTGTTGGGGGGACTCATTCCCTTGGGGATGGCCATAGATCAGACGGGTACCGCGGCATGGATAGCCAAGGGAGTCGTACTGGCCTTGGGTCATCTTATGTCTCCCCTGGTGCTCTTGATTGTCCTCGCCGTCCTGAGTTGTGGTTTTACCATGGTGATCTCCAACGTGGGCGCCTGTGCGCTGCTTGTTCCCCTGGGAATCCCGCTGGCCCATCAAATCGGGGTCGATCCGCGCGTGGCGGCCATTGTCGTCGGTATCGGGGTGTCCAATTCCTTCATCCTCCCGACCCATCAGGTTAATGCGCTGTACATGGGGCCCGGAGAATACCGCAGCAAAGACTATATCAAGATCGGGGGATTCCTGAGCCTTATCTACATCGTCATCCTGGTGACGATGACATACCTGTTCTACCTTTAAGGAGAACAATCATGACGATTATTTCCATATCCCGAGGGTCCTACAGCGAAGGCAAGGAAGTGGCTGAAAAAGTGGCGGAACGGCTTGGATATCAGTGCCTGAGCCGGGAGGTTATTCTGGATGCCAGCGAGCATTTCCATATCCCTGAAATGAAATTAAGCAAAGCAATTCACGATGCACCCTCCATCCTGGAGCGTTTGGGGCATGGTCAGCTCTCTTTCGTGGCCTATTACCAGAGTGCGCTCACCCACAGTGTGCAAAAGGACAACATCGTTTATCATGGTCTGGCGGGGCACCTCCTGCTCCCGGGGGTGCCGCACGTGCTCAAGGTTCGGATCATCGCGGATCTGGCTGACCGCGTAGCCAGCACGATGAAACGGGAAGGGCTTCCGGCGCGTGAGGCAAAAATGCTGATTCAAAGAGATGATCAGGAGCGAAGGAAATGGACCCAGACCCTTTATGGGGTGGATCCCTGGGACAGTTCGCTTTATGATCTCGTATTCCATATCCGCCGAATTACGCTTGGCAATACGGTGGACTTCATTTGTCGTGCCGCAAGCCTGGAGCAATTTCAAACCACGAGTAAATCACAGCAGAAAATGGACGACCTGGCCCTGGCGAGTCAGGTCAAGGCGGCTCTCAT
>JBAUSV010000046.1:0-4960 GCA_049581885.1 Gammaproteobacteria bacterium
TACTGCATGAGCGGGCCGAACACCATGCGTCTGATCGCCAGCTCGCACCTCAGCGAAGACGACAACACGCCGGTTCTGATCGAGCGCCTGACCCGCTTTTTGATCGGCGGACTGAATCCGACCGCCGCACAGGCAGACTGACTCCATGGATGATAGCGCCGACGGCCTCTATCTCGGACTGATCTCGGGCACCAGCATGGATGGCGTGGATGCGGCCCTGATCGATCGCACGGGCCACCGCGTCAAACTCATTGCCGCCGCCTCCACCCCCTATCCCGATGCGCTGCTCGCCGCATTGCAAATGCTGATTGCAAATGGCGGCGACACGCAGGCGCTCTACCAATGCGATGTGGCAACGGGCGAGACCTTTGCCGCGGCTGCACAGTCGGTGCTGAAACGTAGTGGTGTCGAACCGCGCGCGGTACGCGCGATCGGTAGTCATGGCCAAACTGTGCTGCATTGCCCACAGCAGGGATTCAGCGTACAGATCGGCGATGGCGCACGGATCTCGCAACAGACCGGTATCGTGACCGTGTGCGACTTTCGCCGTGCCGATCTCGCCGCCGGCGGCGAAGGCGCACCGCTCGCACCCATCTTTCACCAAGCCGTTTTCTCTGCCGATGAAGCGCGGGCCGTTCTCAACCTGGGCGGCATCGCCAACCTGACCTTATTGCAGCCGGGCGCCGACACACGTGCCTTCGACGTCGGGCCGGCCAACACGTTGCTGGATGCGTTGGCGCGCGCAACGTCGGGCGACCGCTACGACCGTGACGGCGCGCTGGCGGCACAGGGCACCATCGACACGGCCTTGCTCGACGACCTGCTTGCCGACCCCTGGTTTGCCGCTCCGCCGCCCAAGAGCACCGGCCCGGAATATTTTCATCTCGCCTGGGTACGCCGCCACGCGCGCGCCAACTTGATCGCACCCGCCGATCTGGCGGCCACCCTCGCCGAACTGACTGCCGCGAGTGTGACACAGGCTCTGCAGGAACATGGCGCCGGCGTAAACACACTGTATGTCTGCGGCGGCGGCGTGCATAATCCCGAGCTGATGCGCCGGCTGCACGCGCGGCTGCCCGGCGTTGAACTGACTTCGACTGCTACGCTCGGCGTCGATCCGGATTATGTGGAAGCAATGTGCTTTGCCTGGCTGGCCGGCGAGACGCTGGCCGCGCGGCCAGGCAATTTGCCGGCGGTTACCGGTGCACGGCGCGCCGCAGTGCTTGGCGCCCTGCACCGGCCTTGAATCGAACCTCAGTCGTCGTCGAGCTTATCAAGCGCGGTCAACGGATAAATCGCGAAGAGCTGTGCGGTTCCAGGCTCGGCCAATTCGGTCAGACACGACGTCCCCTTGCCCATCTCCACCCGTGCCCCGCTAAGCCAGGCGAGGAACTCGGACAGATCGGGCTCATGGGCGACAATGGCGACGCCACTCCCCCCGCCCTCGGCCAGCATCTGCGCCAACCGCGCCCGTTCGAAACCCGGCGCCAGTAACGGTGTGACCGTCGGAGCCGGCACTTCAAGCGCCGCGGCCAACAGCTCAGCCGTCTCGGAGGCCCGCAGGTAAGGGCTGGTGTAGATTCGCTCCAGCGGCGGCAAGAGCCGGGACAGCGCCGCACAGGCCCTCTCGGTCCGGGCACGACCCTGCGGCGTCAAACGCCGATCTGCGTCACGCCCATGTATCGCAGTCAATGCTTCGGCCGGACCGTGGCGCATCACGAGTAAAGGAAGCCGGCGTCCGTTCATTGCTGGCCACAGATAGGGGGGGAATCAAATTGAATTTCGTCTAACGGGGTCTGAAACCCCGCTGGGGGTTCAAAAGGGGAAAATCGTGATTCTTCCCTTTGATCGCCCAGCACGCCGACCCCGTGGCAAGCCACGGGGAATCTTGCCACAGAGAATTTCGAGATTAAATCAGGCGGCGAAAGAGGAACCACAGCCACAGGTGGTGGTGGCGTTGGGGTTACGAATGATGAAACGCTCACCCTGCAGATCCTCAGCGTAATCGATTTCAGCCGCTTCCAGATACGGCATACTGAGCGCATCCACGAGCAACGTAACGCCATGCTGCTCCAGGCGGAAATCGTCTTCCCCGGCCTCGGTCTCGAAACCGAAACCGTACTGGAAACCCGAACAGCCGCCACCTGAAATATAGACGCGCAGCTTGAGTTCCGGATTGCCCTCTTCAGCAACCAACTGCCCGATACGCGCCGCGGCAGCGGCGGTCAGTCTCAGTTGCCTTTCTTCGGTGACTACTTCATTCATATATCAAACCTATCACTGCTTGGCGTCTGCCGCAATCCCCTCCGCCGACGGCTCTGCTTTTTTGGCGTGAGCTTTCTGGTGCTCAAGCGCCAGAGGTTCGCTCTGCGGGCGGTAGAGGAGCTTGCCATTGACGGCGGCGCCAGCCGCCATTTCCAGCACGTTGTAATACACATTGCCGTCGATATGCGCTTGGGTGCCCAGGATCAAGCGCACGTTGGAGTGTATGTCTCCTTCGACAGTGCCGTTGACGATCACCGTGCCGACTTGAATCTCACCGACCACGTAGCCTTCGTCGCTGACATCCAGCCGCGCCTCGTTGTCCGTGGCTTCGATATTGCCTTCGACACGGCCTTCCAGATGCAGGCCGCCGCTAAAGCACACGTTACCGGTCACCGTGGTGCCTATACCCACCAGCGTGGTTATTTCCGCACCGCGTACGCGCGTTCTCTTCATGCTCGTGACATCTCCTCGCTGCGTTGTACCGTCAGCCGCGAAATGCGGGCCAACTGTAGCTTGCGCTGATCTTCCCCTTGCCCTGCACCTTTACGCTAACGTCAATATGGTGCGGAACGAATCCCGCCGGCAAGCGCAAAGCACCGGACAGGTTAGTGAAATAGCGTAACGTAAATTTCAGAGGATCGGGGGTATCCGGCGATACCGAACCGAGCGAGAGGCGCTCTTTCTTGCCAGCGCGTTCCCCGCTGACCGTCACGCTGCACGTGCCGCGCAGCGGCGATTTGGAATTCTCATCGCCGCGCACCAACACGATCTGGAAACGGTATTCTCGCGCCGAACCGTCCGGCAGCACCTGCAAACCCGCGATGCGCACCGCCGCGCCGGGCTCGCCCGGCGTCACGATACCCCGGTAGAAAGCCAGTTGGCGTTGCAGATCATCAAGCTGTGCCTGCTGCTTGATCAGGCTTTTCTTGACGAGGGCGGCACTCTGATTTGCCAGCTTCAGTGAGTGCTCGAGAAATGATATACGCAGCTGCAAGTGGGCGTTTTCGCGCGACTGATCGGCCAGCGCCTGATTCGCCCTTGACAGCGCCGCTGCCGAGCGAAAATGGAGATAGCCGCCACGGCTTTCGCCGAACCAGTAAACACCGGCCAGCGCCACCGTCGCCGCCAGAATCGCCAGAATCAGATAGATCCGACGGCGGCGCGGGTGATGCGAACGGACGATGAGGGAACGTTTCAAGGCTCAGGGAACAACGCGAGGTTGACGCTCATATTACCCGGCTCTTGTGACTGCCCATGTTTCGCCGGGTTCCCGCGGTTAATATAACGGCGCATTGCCGTGGAGCCGATACATGCGCTGGGTGCTTGCTTTTCATATCATTTTCATGGTGACCTGGTTCGCTGGACTCTTTTACCTGCCGCGCCTGTTCATCTACCACCGCGCGGCGACGGATCAGGCAGCCTCTGACCGTTTTGCCGTGATGGAACGACGCCTCTACGGCATCATGTCGCTCGGTGCAGGGGCCACCATTGCATTCGGCATCTGGCTGATTGCGGGCTGGTTCTGGCCGTTACCGGGCTGGCTGATCGCCAAACTGGTACTGGTCGCCGGGCTGCTCGTCTATCACGTGTACTGCAAAAAACTGATGCGCCGGTTCGCCCGCGGCGAATATCCGCATTCGGACAGATTTCTACGCTATTTCAACGAGATCCCCGGCCTGTTTTTGATTGCGATCGTGATCCTCGCCGTGGTCCGCCCCGCATGATGCGATACGGGCTGCGCGGCGCGCGCCAGCGGCGATCTTGTTCCGAATTGTCATGGACATGGCCCTGCCTTGGATGCCGCGCCGGCGCCCCGTTGGGGAAGGCAAAATCGGCCAACTCGGTCAGGGCGCGCTCGTACACCCGGCGCTTGAAGAAAATGATGTCGGAGAGGGGATGCCACCACGACACCCAGCGCCAATGATCGAATTCGGGATGATCCACCGCATCGAGACGAATCGCCGTCTCCTCGACACGCAGCTGGAGCAGAAACCACACCTGTTTCTGACCCACGCAGCGCGGTTTCGCATGCTGGCGCTGGTAGCGGGGCGGCAGTCGATAACGCAACCACCCCTCGGTGCGCCCGACGACATGAACATCATCCGCGCCGAGGCCGACTTCCTCGTGCAGTTCTCGGTACAGGGCCTCTTCGGCGGTTTCGCCGATGTCGATGCCACCCTGCGGAAACTGCCACCCGTGGTTACGCAGGCAACGCGCCCACAGCACATCACCATTCTCGCGAGCGACAATCATTCCGACATTAGCGCGAAAACCATCGGCATCTATGGTTTCTGTAATACGTTCCATGGCGCGTTGTACTCGCGCATTCAATACCCGGCAGTATATGACATTCGCACCGCCAGCCCCGAACGACCTCATTCACGGCCCTCGCACCGATGACCGGATTGCTCCGCCCCGGCGACTCTTCGCGCAACCGTAGCGCTCTGCTCGGCACCCTGGCCGTAACCTGTGCCCTGGCACTCGTCGGCTCGCTATTCGTGGGCAGCGTAGCACTCGGCCCGGCCCAGGTGTTCGCCGCGCTCGGTGGGCACGGCAGTCCGCTCGCGCATACCCTGGTGCTCGATCTACGTCTGCCTCGCAGCCTCGCAGCGTTCGCTACCGGCGCCCTGCTGGGGCTAGCGGGCGCGCTGATGCAGGTGCTGCTGCGCAACCCACTCGCCGACCCCTATGTGCT
>JBAUSV010000047.1:0-1685 GCA_049581885.1 Gammaproteobacteria bacterium
GAGTCGGCTCGTTCGTACTGGGCGTCGCCCGGATGCTCGTGCACGAACACTATCGCAGCCGGTCTCGCGAGGAGCTGTTGGGGAACGACCCGCCGCCTGATCACGTCCTCGAGCCGGTCGAGCCGGACCGTCTGGCCAGCGCCCGTCTGAAGAAGTGCATGGAGCTGCTGAGCGAACGCGAACGTGCCATCCTGGTTCTGACCTACTATGGGGAGCAGTCGACGAAGACGATCGCCTCGTCGCTGGGACTCGGAACCGGGAATGTGCGTGTGATCCGCCACCGTGGCATCGCACAGCTCCGGGATTGCATCGGTGTCGGAGAGGAGCCCGGACGATGACATCGCCGCACGCCCCCTCACTCCTTCCCCTTTCCGATCTGGTGGACTATCTGCTGGGTGAGCTTTCACCGGCTGACGAGAAGCGTGTCGAAGAGATCTTTTTCGAAAATGAAGCGTCCGCAAAACTGCTGGAACTGGTCGAGAGCATCGGGGAAGGCATTCGCGGCCTGGTGACGCAAGCCTACGCCGGCGGCGTCGTCAATCGGAACATGGTCCAGAAGATGCGCCGTTCGGGCCTGACGTTACGGGAATATCGACTGACCCCCGGCGCAACCGTCTCCTGCAAGGCCGGTCCGGAGGACTTCGTTCTGGTGCGCCTGGCCACTGAGTTCGGCGCAGCGGAGGATGTCACCGTCGATGTTGACTTCCGCGACCTGGAGACGAACCAGACGGCGCCGACCCTGTCCCGCCCGGTCGAAGTCGATCGAGAGGCGGGTGAAATCCTGCTCGTCTTTCCCGGAGAGGAGGTGCGCAACTATCCCCGCTCTCTCTGGACGCTGCGAGTCCATGGCAAAACCGCGAGTGGTGAGGCCGAATTCGGTCCGTTTGTCCTGGACCACACACCATAACATGGAGGCGGTGGTCGGACGTGGTCCGACCCCATGCCGTTGGAACGCGCTCGAAATGTGCTGGCCGTCGCTCTATACTCGGGATGATCTTTGGACCAGCCGCTCTGCTCTTCGAACCCGCCGCAAAGGAGGAGAGATGCTTTCCGCTACCGTACTTTTCGCAGTCTCTTGTCTCCTGGTAACCACATTCCCCGGCTACGCTCAGCAGGCGCCGTCGGGTCCGACATTGACTCCCGACGCCTTCGCACGAACGTGGACGGCGGCATGGAATTCTCGCGACGTGGACCGGATCCTGTCCTTCTACACTGAAGACGCGTTCTACGAGGATGTTCCCAGCGTCGTGAACGGATGGGATAAACCCTTGCACTGTCATCAGATGCGTGAGGAAGAAAATGACACGTAGAGTCAGTTCATACAGGTTGAAAATGATCTTCCCCGCCCTGCTCTTTGCGGCCTCGTTCGTCGTCTCGGGGTGCAGTACAACGACCCAAGAAAGCGTTCTGGCGCGCAATAAACGCCTCGTGCTTCAAATGGACGACGTAATATTCAACCAAGGTAATCTCGACGAAATGGACCGATTCTTCTCGTCTGATGTCGTTCGCCACTTCCTCCCTGACGGTTCCGACGTGGAAGGAATCGATAGCTTGCGGGAACAGGAAAGAAGCCACCTCGAGGCTTTCCCGGATTGGAAAGAAGACATCCGGCACATTGCGGCGGAGGGAGACCTTGTGGTGATTCATTTTGTATCTACCGGAACCAACGAGGGCAGTTGGCTCGG
>JBAUSV010000048.1:0-1632 GCA_049581885.1 Gammaproteobacteria bacterium
CTCCTTGTAAGGGTGGGAGCGAGCTTGCTCGCGGTTGCTGTTTGAGTATCGCGAGCAAGCCACTCTTATTCCACTCGAATTATGCGGCCTTGAGGGTTTCCGCGCCCGGCGTCCAGTTGCATGGGCAGAGTTCGTCGGTCTGCAAGGCGTCGAGTACACGCAGCACTTCCGCGGGGTTGCGTCCGACGCTGCCTTCGGTTACGTAGACAAAACGGATGACGCCCTCGGGATCGACCAGGAATGCCGCACGGCGGGCTACGCCTTCCTCGTCAAGGATGCCAAGTTCGCGGCTGAGATCCTTGTTGATATCGGCAAGCATAGGAAACGGCAGAACCTTCAGATCCTTGTGGTCGCGACGCCAAGCCAGATGCACGAACTCACTGTCGGTGCTGGCCGCGAGAATCTGGCAATCACGATCCTTGAACTGCTTGTCCACATCGCCGAAGCCCTTGATCTCGGTCGGGCATACGAACGTGAAGTCCTTTGGGTAGAAGAACACGCACAGCCACTGTCCATCGTACGTCGCGTTGTCGATATCGCTGAACGCAGTCTCCAGACTGTCGATGCCGACGGTGGCCTTGAGGTTGAACTGCGGAAAATTGTCGCCTACGGTAAGCATGATAAGTACCTCCTGTGTACTGGTATGAATAAATAGATTCGTTGGTTGCAGAAGCCGAATGTTGTCTTTGAATATCAAGATTAAGGGGTGCTGTTTTATAATTCAAATGAATTATTCATATAATATTCATAGCTTTCATCTATTGCACATATGAACCTGCGAGACTTGCGTTACCTTGTGGCCCTGGACGAACATCGGCATTTTGGCCGAGCAGCCGAAGCCTGCTTCGTCAGCCAGCCCACGCTTTCGACCCAGCTCAAGAAGCTGGAAAAGGAACTCGACACCGTGCTGATAGAACGTGCGCCGCGTGAGGTGCTGTTCACCGATGCGGGCAAGGCGGTATTGGCGCAGGCGCGGGAAATTCTGGAGCGTGCCGACCGTATCCGTGCCATTGCCCGGCAGGCCGAAAACCCGGAAGCCTGCACGTTGCGCGTGGGGATTTTCCCCACGCTTGCGCCGTATCTGTTGCCGCATGTTCTGCCCAAGGTGCACCAACGTTTCCCGCAACTGGAATTGCTCCTGGTCGAGGAAAAAACAGAGGAAGTACTCACGCGACTGCGGGCGGGGCGACTGGATGCAGTGCTGGTTGCGTTACCGGTGCCGGACGAAACCCTGCACACGGAATATTTGTTCGATGAACCGTTTGTGCTTGCGCTGCATGAATCGCATCGGCTTGCGTCGCATCGGGCAATTGCATTCGATGATCTCGCCGGGCAACGGCTTTTATTGCTGGAAGAAGGGCACTGCTTGCGCGATCAGGCACTGGAAGTGTGTCAACTGGCCGGGGCGAACGAGCGCAGTGGCTTCCGGGCTACGAGTCTTGAAACCTTGCGCCACATGGTGGCTGCCGGGGTTGGCGTGACGTTGTTACCCGTACTGGCGACACAGCCTCCTGTGGCACGGGCGCAAGGTGTGCAGCTGGTGCCTTTTTGCAAACCGGTGCCGCACCGCAAAATCGCCATGTTGTGGCGTGCCAGCTCTCCGATGACGGGCATGCTGACTGATCTGGCTGA
>JBAUSV010000049.1:0-2503 GCA_049581885.1 Gammaproteobacteria bacterium
AACGAAGGCAGGAGCTTATAAGGCAGCACATGGTCAGCCAGGCCGATCTGGATCAGGCTACGTCGGATGCAAAAAGTGCGGAGGCTGGATTGAAGGCCGCCCAGGCGCAAGTAGCAGTAGATAAAGCGATGCTCGGTTCCGCTGAACTCCAACAACAATACACGCGCATCGTGGCGCCGTTCGATGGCGTGGTGACCAAGGTGTACGCGCAGCCGGGCGAGATGATTTCCCCCGGTGCGGTGGGAGGCTTTACGCAGACGGGTATCTGCGATCTGGTGAACATGAAATCGCTCGAGATACACGTCGATGTCAACGAGGATTACATCACCCGCGTAAAGGTAGGCATGCCCGCCCACGTGGTTCTGTCCGCTTATCCGCAGCGGCGTTTCGCGGCGCACGTGATCGAGGTCGTGCCGGTTGTGGACCGCGCACAGGCGACGGTCGAAGTGCATGTGGCTTTCGACAAGCTCGATCCGCGCATCCTGCCCGGTATGCAGACGCAGGTTTTTTTCTCTTCGACGACGGCCACAGGGGCGAAAATCACTGGGGCAGCGCCTCCCATAAGCATTCCCGACAAAGCCGTCCGTCATGACAAGGACGGAGATTTCGTTTACAGCGTCGTCGACGGGCGGCTCGAACGGCAATCGGTACAGGTCCGCCCGGTCGCGAAGGGCAGAGACGCTGTACTGTCGGGTCTTTCCGGGGGCGAACAAATTGTGATTGGTTCGGATGCTGCCCTGCAACCCGGCATGGCCGTTCGTGCGAGTCCGTTGCAAAAAGCATAAACAAACGACACCAGGCTCTACAATGCGCACTGCTGTGCGCTCGGGAGGTGACTGTGCTGCGCGTGCTGTCCGGTGCGGTGCTGATCAGTTTTGCGGCGGTATTCGTGGTGCTCTCCGGGGTGGCCTCGGCGCCGGCTGCCTTTTACCGTCTGGCCATCGGCGCCGTGGTGCTGCTGGGCTTCGCCGGGTTGCGCCGTGAGCGGCTGCGTCTGGATCTCCGATTCGTTTTTTACGTGCTGCTTGCCGGGGCGGCGTTTGCAGCCGATCTGGTGATCTGGCAATTGAGCATCTATCGCGTCGGGCCGGGCATTGCAACGCTGTTGCCCAACTTCCAGGTCGTGCTGATGACGCTGGCCGGCTGGCTGATCTGGCGCGAACGGCTCACGCTGCGCATCGCTGTTGCGATTGGCCTGGCCGTTGTGGGGCTGGTACTTCTGCTCATGGCGGCACCGCAGGCCGGGCACGTGCGTTTCATGGCCGGTGTCGGCTACGGACTCGGTGCCGCCGTGGCCTATACCGCTTACTTGTTGTTTCTGCGGCTTGCAGGGGGTTCGGCCAGCCGCGAGGCGCCCGCGTCTTTCATTGGGCTGGTGTCGCTGGTCGCGGCTGTGGGCGCGGCCCTGTGGATATTGATACGCGGCGAGAGCTTCAGCGTGCCGTTCGGCATGGCCTGGTTGTGGCTCGCCTGCTACGGCCTGGGTTGTCAGGCGATCGGTTGGTGGCTGATTTCTACCGGCCTGCCGCGTGTCACGGCGGCGCTCGGTGGTTTGCTGCTCTTGCTCCAGCCTACGCTGACTTTCGCCTGGGATCACCTGATCTTCGGACGCCGCTTCACGCTGCTCGAACTTGCCGGCGCAGCACTCGCGCTCGTTGGGCTCTATCTGGGCGTGCGCTGGCGTACCGCAAAACGGGTTTAACTCGGCGGCGGAAATTTGTCGGGGTATTCGCACCACTCGGCGATGGGGCAGCGCCAGCACTCTGGCTTGCGTGCTTTGCACACGTAGCGTCCAAGCAGAATCAACCAGTGGTGCGCGTCGCGGCGATATTCGTCCGGGGTGGTGCGCACGAGGGTGTCCTCTACAGCGCGTGGGGTCTTGCCGCGCGCCAGGCCGGTGCGGTTGGCGACGCGGAAGATGTGAGTGTCCACTGCAATGGTCGCTTCGCCGAAGGCGGTGTTCAGCACTACATTCGCAGTCTTGCGCCCCACGCCCGGCAACGCTTCGAGTTTCGCCCGTTCACATGGTACCTCTCCGTCGTGTTTGTCCAACAAAATCTTTGCCGTGGCGACAATGTTTTCCGCCTTGTTGTTATACAACCCGATGGTCTTGATGTAGGGCTTGAGGTCTTCCACCCCAAGCTGCACAATGGCAGCCGGCGTGTTCGCCCTGGGAAATAGTTTTCTGGTCGCGGCGTTAACGCTGATGTCGGTGGCCTGCGCAGAGAGGATAACCGCAACCAGCAGCTCGAACGGCGAGTGGTAAATCAGTTCCGTGCGCGGGCTCGGGTTCTCCGCGGCCAGCCGGCGGAAGATGGCCGTGCGCTTTTCCCGATTCATTGTCGGCTTTGGCGTTTGGCCCGGACGCGCGCGACAGCGGCCGCGATCTCGCTTTTGCGAGCGGACAGGTTGTCGGCGTCCGCGGAGTCGAGCCGGCGTCGGCGTCGGCGTTGTGTGTCGGCCAGGCGTGCAGTGTGGTGTGCGTAACGCGTGCGCAGTTCGT
>JBAUSV010000050.1:0-2027 GCA_049581885.1 Gammaproteobacteria bacterium
CCTCGCGGATCCGCTCGTTGGCGGCAATAAGGTGCGGCGGATCGCCTGCCCGGCGCGCCGCCTCGCGCACCGGGAAATCGACGCCGCTCACGGCCTGCACGGTCTCCAGCACTTCGCGTACACTCGCGCCATGGCCATAGCCGCAGTTGAGCGTAACGCTGTCACCGCCCGCTGCCAGATAATCGAGCGCATCCCCGTGGGCACGCGCCAGGTCTTCAACGTGAATGTAGTCGCGCACGCAAGTCCCGTCGGGCGTGGCGTAGTCCGTGCCGAAGATGTCCACGCCGTCGCGCTGGCCCAAAGCGGCCTGACAAGCGACCTTGATCAGATGCGTCGCATTAGGCGTTTCCTGACCGATACGCCCTTCGGGGTCGCCACCGGCCACATTGAAATAGCGCAACGCCACATAGCTCAATGACTTGCGCGCGCGGGCCAGATCGGCGAGCACGCGCTCGCTCATCATCTTCGAGGCACCATAGGGGTTGATCGGCGCCAGCGGCGTCTGCTCGCTTACCTGCGCCACCTCCGGCATGCCATACACCGCCGCCGTGGAAGAAAACACCACATGGCGTACATCGTGCGCCGCCACGCGCTCCAGCACATTGAGCATGTTGCCCGTGTTGTTGGCGTAGTACTTGAGCGGATCGGCCACCGATTCGGGCACTACGATGCTCGCCGCGAAGTGCAGCACACCATCGAAGGCATGACGGGCGAACAACGCATCGAGCAGGGCCCCATCGGCCAGATCGCCGACCACCAGTTCGGCGCCGATAACGGCATGCGCCTTGCCGGTGGAGAGGTTGTCGTACACGACGACCTCGTGCCCAGCTTCGCTGAGTTGGCGTGTCACATGCGAGCCGATATAGCCCGCGCCTCCCGTAACTAGTAGTTTCATCAGCGAATGTACCCCAGATTTTCGATTTTCAGCATGATTTCCTGTGCGTTTTGATCCGGTGTCTTGTCGCGTGTGTGGATTACGATTTCGGCATTTTCCGGCATTTCGTACGGATCGCTCACGCCGGTGAACTCCTTGATTTCGCCCGCCCGGGCGCGAGCATACAGGCCCTTGCGGTCACGCGCTTCGCAGATTTCGATCGGAGTGGCAACATGCACCTCGATGAATCCGCCACCCGTGGCCTCGACGGTTTCGCGCACAGCCCGCCGCGTGGCGGCATACGGTGCAATCGGTGCGCAGATGGCGATGCCGCCGTGCTTGGTGATCTCGCTCGCCACGTAGCCGATGCGCAGAATATTGATGTCGCGGTCCTGCTTGGAGAATCCGAGTTCGCTGGACAGATTCCTGCGTACCAGGTCGCCGTCGAGCAGGGTGACGCGGCGACCCCCCATTTCCAGCAACTTCACCATCAGCGCATTGGCAATAGTGGATTTTCCGGAACCGGACAACCCCGTAAAGAACACCGTGTAGCCGCGCTTGTCGAGCGGTGGATGCGTGCGGCGCAGCTCCGCCACCACCTCAGGGAAAGAGAACCATTCCGGAATGTCGAGCCCTTCGGCAAGTCGGCGGCGGAACTCGGTGCCGGAAATATTGAGTACAGTCTCGCCCTCCTTGATCTCGTTCTCTGGCGCGTACTGCGCACGCTCCTTCACGTAGAGCATCATCCGGAATGGCACCATTTCGATGCCGGCCTCCTCGGCATGTTTCGCCACCAGCTCCTGCGCCTCGTAGGGGCCGTAAAACGGTTCGCCGTCCGAGCGCGCACCGGGACCGGCATGATCGCGACCCACGATAAAATGCGTCGCACCGTGATTGCGCCGGATCATCGCGTGCCATAACGCCTCGCGCGGCCCCCCCATACGCATCGCGAGCGGTAGCAGCGATAGCATGGTGGTTTGCTCGGGATAGCGCTTGATCAGGTGCTCATAGCAGCGCACGCGGGTGAAGTGGTCGATATCGCCCGGCTTGGTCATGCCTACGCTGGGCTGAATGAGGAGGTTCGCCTCGATCTCGCGCGCGGCGCGGAACGTCAGCTCCATGTGCGCGCGATGCATCGGATTGCGGGTCTGGA
>JBAUSV010000051.1:0-7956 GCA_049581885.1 Gammaproteobacteria bacterium
CACCTAATCGCACCATTCTAAGCGACGTTTCGGTATAGGAGCCGGTCGCCGTCAGCGTCTCGGAAAAATTGGTATCCTGCGTGCCGGCGACAACCGTCGGCGACGAACGGGTCCACGGGGCGATCGACCCATAGCCGTTGCCGCTGGTATCGAAGCTCCAGCTCCCCGCAGGAGTGCCGGAGCGAGTCAGGTGCGCGGTGTCGGTCCATTGGTAAAGCATGTCGGCCGGCTGATAGCTCAGGCCGGCGTTCGCGGTGACCGCGACCGGAGAGAGCGACGCGTAGCCGCCGCTGTTATTGACGCCGGCCTGCTGATAGACGCTGACTTGGCGGTTCGCCGCGGCACCGGCATCGTAAACGTACCAAGTGGTCTCTTTCTTCGCATGATCGACCAGTTCGACCACGCTCGCGGCGCTGACGCCAGTGTTGATGATATTCGTCACCAGCGGCACGCTCGTGGTGTTGTTGACCGTGACCGTGCCGGCGCCGCCGTGCACGGTGATATTGCCCATCGGGCTACCGCTCGACGACGTGCTGATGATCTTGCCGTTGAGATAGACGTAACCGCCGACGCCCTGCACCACGGGGTCGAGCAGGATCTGGCCGGTCAGCACGTCATACTTGGCGGTGACCTTGACGTCCGAGCCGTTGATTGTGGACACAAACGGGCTCAAGTCGACATATTTCCCCGCCGCGGCTTCCGACCGATATCTCGCGAGCAGATGCTGGTTGTGCTTGATATAAGTGATGTAGTTCTCAGCGTTGGCGCCAATATCGACCGAGTAGTTGCTGCTCTGGCCCGCCGAGATATTGCCGTTGATGTTGATGACCGCAGCCGACAGGATTATTGCCTTACCGGCACTGATCGTCGAGGGCGATGATGCGTTACCGGACGCACTCGATGTCACGCCATTGAGGACCGGGTTCTGCAGGTGGATGATGGGGAATCCTGGGGCGACACAAGAAGAGCAAGCGGCGAACGGCGGCTCATCAGCCTCGCCCCAGACATGTCCAAGAGAAGCCGCGTCAACCCAGTTATTCGATCCGGAATAAGAGAGATCGGTTGGCAGGAACACAGCGGAATAGAGTGCGCCGGGATCATTATAAGCGTGCCTGTCATCGTGATACTTGAATGCCATCATGCGCGCGGTGAACACGAGATCCTGATAAGCACGATTTAGATCGTTGATCGGGGCGTATTGCGGATCTTGGCCTCCACCGGTGTAGTAGTAATACGGCGTATCCGCGGGATTACCGTCGACATAGACGCCGCCGATGGCGCCCGGGAACGTCCCCAAATACGTGGCTGCGGCGTAGACCGCCGTCAGGATGTTGGTCGGCCGGTATTCGACGCTCGACCACTGCGACGCGACATCGTAGTTGGTGTTGTAGACGCTGTTGGCACCCAGGTTGCCACCGATCATGCCGTTCGGGACCGTCATCACCACCGTGCCGGCGCGGATATCGCGCGTAATCAGCACGTTGCCGAGCAGGTTGGTGACGCTGAGCAGACCGTTTTCGTTGGAGATCGGGCCGCCGAAATAGATGTCAGGCGTGGTCGCCAGCACGTTGCCGTTTCGGTCGACCGGCTCCCGGTTGACGTTCGTCGCACTGTAGCTCGCGTCGACGATGATCGACGGCGTCCCATCGCTGAGATCGCGGCTGAAAGTAACGCCTTGTGCCGACGAGTCGGTCGCCGCACCGGTGAAATTGATGCGCCCGCCGGAAATGCCGCTCAAGGTCAGGTCCGACAGGAACAGAAAGTCGATACCCTGGTTATCGATGCCGATCCCCGCCGAACCTCTTGCGGCGACGGATGGCGTTACGCCATTGACGGTGGTGCCGCGCAGCGAACCCGCCAGGATCGACACGTTGCCCGCCGACGCGAAAACATTGCCGAATCGGTAGGCTGGGCCGGAACCGGTGGACAGATAGCCAAGCTGTTTGACGAGCGTGTCTATCTCGCGCTGCTTGGTGCCCGCCGCGTCGTCGCCCTGGGCGGGGATCGGCTGATTGGCTGCGATATCGGCTTTGACTTGCGTCGCCGTCAGGCCGCTCAGCGACGCGATCTGATTTACCGCGTCATTGTACGGACTGAAGCTGCCGACCAAGGTCCACTGAACCGTCTGGTGGTTGTAGCTCATGGTCGGGTCGAACTGACTCGGGTCACTGACGTATTCGAGCGTCAGCGGGTCGGGCGAATTGCCGGAAGCCAGGGTGACCGCGCCGTCATAGCTGATCGTGATGATTTCCCGGTTATGAATGCCGGCCGCCACCGTGCCGTCCATCACGACGTCGCTCGACGTCACCGGCGCCTTGCCGGCGTTATCGTGCTTCTCGGTGCTGACCAGCTTGAGGTACGGGTTGTAGTTGGTGCCATTGCCGGTCGACGACACCGAACCCGGCGTCGCGCCAAGGAACACATTGCCAACACCGAGGATTTGCGAACCGGGCGCAAGCGTCAGCGTTGAATGGCTTTCGGCGGACGACTGTCCCTTATACTCGGCAGTGATCGGAATCAACGCATAGTTATAGACAACGGTGTTGCCGTAGGAAGAAATATCGGTGGTGTAAGCGCCATCGCCGGATTGGCCGGCGTAGATATCGACGGGACCCCACCCCTCGACCTTCGCATTGCCAATAGAGACGACCTGCGTCACGGACTGGCTCGAATTGGTGCTGGCGCCGGCGCCAGTAATCAGACCATAGAGTTTGGCGATCGCGTAATTCGAGGCGTCCATTTGTGACGCCGTGCCGATGAAAAGGCTACCGGCGCTAAACAACGTCACACCGTCGTCAATCAGCACGCTGTCGGTCGCGTTGGCGTGCATCGTCGAATGCGCACCGCCACCGGCATACAGGCCGCCGGCGTTCAGGCTGACCGTGTCGTCCGCCGAGAGGAAGTTGTAGGCCTCGATATCGATCGCGGCGAGCGTCGTCAGCGGATCGGCGTTCAGACTCAAGATCGTGTCGTGGTCGATGTGGCTCGTCACGTCTTGCTTGACGGTTGCGTCGCTCAACGCCGCGGCGCCTGAGGCGACGCCACCGGAGCCCGCCTGCGCCCCGCCGCCGTTCTGACTGACGGTGTCGGAGGCGATCACGTTCATGTCGCCGCCCGCGGAATTGACGATAAGGTTGGGGCCGACTTCGGTGGTGGTGGTCGAGGTGACCGAATTGGTCGCGCTGCCGCCGCTCGCGCCGATGGCGGAGGCCTGGACGGCATTGCCGTTGGCTTCGTAAGTCGCGGCATGAGCCGCATAGATGCCGAGACCGCCGAAATAGAGCGTATTCTGCGTGCTGTCACCCTTGAGCGTGGCCGTCGTCACGCTGGTCGCGCTGGTTTTGGCGACTGCGGCGGCGCCGGCGTAGCCGCCGCCGGAGCCCGCGATGGCGTCAGATTTATTCGTGTCGTTGCCGGTCGCGGTGATCGACAGCGCGCCGACATTGTTCGACGCGGTCACCGCGCCGGTGTCGAGATAAGCGATCGAGTGGGTATTCGAGAAAGCCTCGGCGACCGTGGCGCCGACCCCGATGTAACCGACGGCGATGCCGGTCGCCGTGGCGAGCTGATTGCTGCCGACTTCCGAAGCAATCGTGACGTCGGCCGCGGGGAGATTCAGATTCTTGCCGCCATAGGCCGTTGCACTCGAATCATTTTCCGCTTTGACGACGGTGGCCTGTGCGCCGAGCAAGCCGCCACCGCCGCTGCCGACTGCGTAGGCATCCGCGGAGTGGCCGGACTGGGGCACGAGCACCGATGCGATGATGGTCAAGCTGCCGTCGGAGATCGTGCTGTCGTCGCCGACATCGGCCGTGACCTTCGCGGCAGCCGTCGCGTCCGCCACCGAAACGCCGATGGCGACGCCACCGGCAGCCACACCAAAGGAATTCGCGGAAACCTTCGGCGTGGCGCTGGCACTCACCATGACGCCCGATGCGCCCGCGGCGGAAACAGACGCATGGTCGCCGATCTGGGCTTTGATTGTCTCGGAATCGCTAGCATGCGCCGAGGCGCCCGCACCCGACAGAATGCCGGCCGCGCCAGCAATGACCGCCGAATCGACGGCGCCGCTGCCGGCGGCGGCGATCGCGACGTTGGCGACGTTGGTCACGCTCGTCGACGGCGCGATATCGGCGGTGACAGTGCTCGACTTCTGCGAGAAGGCAAGCGACAGGCCGACCGCACCCACCCCACCGGCAAATCCCAGGCCATGAGACGCGAGGCTCGACGTATCGCCGGCACTCACCGAAATGACGCCTGTCGATCCCCCGCCGGAACCGCCGTCGGTGGTCGCGCCGAGTTCGGCCGTCACGGTGTTGTCGACCGTCGACTTGCCGACGGCCGCGCCCAGTCCGACATAGAGACCGCCCGCCCCGGCGACGCCCCAGGTCTCCGCTGCGTGGCCGCCATTGTGGTCGCCCGCCGATGCATCGATCGATACCGTCGGCGCGGTCAGGCTGCCATCGGTCGCCTTGGCGGTGACCTTCTGGTCGACCTCGGTGAAGCCGACGGCGGCGCCGAAGCCGCCCTTGATACCGACGGCGAGCGCGCCGACGATGTTGCGGACCGAAGTCTGGGCCTGCGCCTTGATATCGATCTCGCCGGCCGTGGTGCTGCCGTTGACGATCTGGGCGGATATGCCGTCGACGCCGCTGCCGGTTGCCGCGACGACATTCGTGCCGGTTGCCGAGCTAGCACTTCCAAGTGTGCCGCCGGCATTGAGTACACTCAGTTCGTCACTCGACGCACCGGAACCGATCAGGACGACGCCAACCGTACCGGCGAAACCCACCTGCCCGCCAAGGCCGGCGTTCACCGTGATCGGATTGACGTCACGATTACTGTGCGCGGACACCGAGACGACGCCACCCGTCGTCACCGTGTCACCGGCCATCAGCGCCTTGGTATTACTCTTCAGAATGACGAGGTTGACGGCCGCGCCGATGCCCGCGGTGCCACCACCCGCCACACCGCCGACGACCGGTGCGAGCGAGTCGTTTTCGGTCGCGGAAACCGTGATCGCGCCATCCGCCGCCGCCGTCGCGGTATTGGAAACTGTCGTGTTGTCGAGCTCAGCGTCCACCGTATTGTTGATAAACAGTCCGGAGAATTGCGCGGAAATGCCCAGGTTCTTGCCGATTGAGCCGACAATGACGTACGCCGATGCCACGGTCTTGTCCGCAGCCTGGACGGTGAGCGCGCCGGTCAGGTACAGCTTGGTCGCCGCCGATGTCGGATCGTCGTCGCCCACCAGCGCCTTGACCGTGTTGTTGCTGGTCGTCACCAGCACCGTCGCCCCGATGCCGGCGCCCGAACCCAGTGCGCCGGAGCCGATCGCGGCGAAGAAGCCGTTCTTGCCTTTCGCCGTGACCGAGAGGCCGCTTGAATAGACCGTTCCGTGATCGAGCGATGCGGTGGTGGTGGACTGGAACAGATTGGCCAGCGCCGATCCCGTGACCGCCGCGCTCTCGGCCGAGCCCGCCGCGCCAACCGCTTCGCCCGCGGTGCCCTGGAATGCATTGGCGAAAATGACGACGGGCGCCGACGAAACGCTGCTCGAGCCGATATCGGTGGAATCGACCGACGCCGTCGTCGTCCGGTTCATCGTATTGATGACCTGGACGATCGTGCCCGAGCCGCCCGATCCGGCATCGGCGAGACCCACATCAAGATTGTTCGCGTAGGACCCGCTGAAGGCCGTGACGTCAACTCCGGATGTCTCCCCAGCCACCAAGTTCGTGTTCAGGCTGGATGACGTCGCCTTCGCCTCGGTGGTGCCACCCATCACATTCGTGATCGCATTGGCCGAAACCGTAAGCCCCTCCGGGCTCATGCTGTAGGTCGCACTCACCGTGTTCGCGGTTTGCCGCGAGGTCGCAACGATCGCGATGCCTTCGACCGCCGTTGTACCGGTCGCGAGCGAGGGGTCGGTTGCAGGGGTCCTCGAGGCCGACGGATCGACCGCCGTCGCGAGCATGCCGTTACTGACGGTCGAAGCGTTCCCCTTGGCGTGTGCGTCAACCGTACTGTTGCTGATATCGGCGCTTGTCTTCCCGCCGACCTTATTGACAACAACGGCGGCGCCGACGCCCTTTCCGCCGCCAATCGAAACGCTGAGCGCACCAGCGTAGGCGGAAATCGAATCGGTATTGGATGCCAGGACGAGGACGTTGTTGTTGGCCGCGACCGAGGAGTTGTAGCCGTTGCCGCCGCTGTCGATCGTCGAATGGACCGAGGTCGCCTCGGTACTGAGTGCCAACGAGCCGGCGCCGGCAAGTCCGCTCGATGGCACGGTCGGTGCGGTGCCGCCCCCCGGCGCCATTCCGGCGATGAGCGCTGCCAAATTGCTTTGCGCATTCGCCGTGCCCTTGCCCGCGCTGATGGCCGCGCCGACCGCGATGGTGGTGATGTCGGCGCTCGAACTGCCGGAGACGAGTATCGAACCTGCCTGCAGGTTGTCGGCTATCAGCGGGTCGCTGTCACTGCCAAGAGCGTTATCGGCCTTCACATTCGCGCCGGGGGTAGCCGCCGAGACGTCTGTCGCGATCTGGTCGACGGCCGCCGAGAGGCCGACCGCGTTGCCGCTACCGATATTGACCGAGATCGCGCCTGCCGCGCCGCGGATTGTTTCGTTGTCCTGCGCCGAGACCTGGACGGCGGCAGCTTCAACGGTCGCCGTCGGCTGATTTGCAGCGTCGCTCGTGCCGGTCCCATCGCCGATCCGGGCAGTAATCGCGTTGTTGATCGCGTTATAGGCGACCGAACCGTTGCCCGCGACCGCTCCGGTCGCGCCGCCGACACCGACGGCAATACCGAGGATTTCGGAGTTGTCGGTCGCCGACACGTCGACCACCCCACCGGTCGACGTGACCGAGGCAAGGTGGTCGATCAGGGCTTCATGCCGCGTGCCAGTGCGGTTTACGACAATCGAAACGCCGACATTCGACTTGCCGACCTGCACGTTGCCTGCGACCGCGATGATCGCCGCACCGGTCGCATCGGTCGGACTAACGGCGCCCCCGGAGAAATCGAGGCCGGAATCATCCGTTGGCGCGGCCCCATTGTTCCCCGCCTTCGCCGCATCGGAAATGATTTTGTCCAGGGCGGCAACCGATCCGGCCGACGCCGAAACAATGACGTCGCCGCTGACCGTAATGCCGCCGGGGACCGTCGCTGCCCCGCTGAGCGTCGGAACCGCCGTTATCTCGGCGAGAATCGTCGGGCTGATGTCGTTGACGACCACTGAACCCGAGAAGCCGCTCGCGTTCGCGCCGCCGCCGGCCGTCGCCGCGCCCGAGACGATACGGCTGGTGTCGAAGGCCTCGACGTCGAGGCCAGCCGTCTTCCAAACCTTTGAATTGGACAGAACGGCGGACACGGCCGCGCCGCTCGACGGATCGCCGATCTCGGCGTAGGTCATCGAAACGCCGAAGCCGTTGCTATTGCTCGATCCGCCCCCGCCGTAGAGCGAACCGGCACCGATGCCGATGTCGGTCGTCCGATAGGCGAGAATCGCAATATCGCCGGCTGGGTCGGGGCTTGTGGATCCGACGGTTGAACTGTCGATCCCGGCCTGGACGCCATCATCGATCTGGGCGACGGAAACCGATGCCGAGGCCTGGGCGCCGTTGCCGGAACCGGCCGTCAGCGCAACGGCGAGACCGACCGTGGTGCTTTCGCCTCCGGCAAGCGCCTGCACGGTCGTCTTATGAGCGGTGACCGTGGACCGCTCAATGTTCGCCGTCGTCATGTCGCCGCTCAGGGTCACGGCAACGGCGCCGGCAAGGCCGACCGTGTAGGTGGTCCCTGGCGCCCCTTTCGACCGGGCCGCCGCCCCGCTCGCGGTGTCAATGATGGTGTTGTTCAGCGCCTGCACCGAAACACTGTTGTTGCTGCCACTCAGGCCCTCGAGCGTCGCGTCCGCGACCTTGGCATGGGTACCGATTGACGTCAGAT
>JBAUSV010000052.1:0-2216 GCA_049581885.1 Gammaproteobacteria bacterium
CCCCGACCATGGATCCGGCTGCACCCACGGCGAGGGCGCCGCGTACAGCCTGTTTCAATAAAGTGTCTGTACTCATTCTACAAAAGCCTCCCAGCTAAGAGGTAGAAGATTAGCCAAAGCCACCCCGGCACCGAAGTGCCGCCCATCCGTTGCAAATCGCCCGATACGGGCACACGCACAAGGCTTTGCGCCGGATGGTGCCCGAAGCGTAGCACAAAAAACGCTTTGGAAACACCATTTGTGGCGTATCCGCCACGCGGGATGCT
The DNA here is from genome assembly GCA_049581885.1 of Gammaproteobacteria bacterium. Lineage (GTDB taxonomy): Bacteria > Pseudomonadota > Gammaproteobacteria > JAKDMP01 > JAKDMP01 > JBAUSV01. The sequence continues at coordinate 267 of JBAUSV010000052.1, forward strand.
TCCTCGCGGTTGAGCTCTTGCGGGGGCCTTTCTCTTATCATCGACGGAGCCGGGTCAGAGTGTTGTGGAACTACAACAACAAACCCTGCCGGTGGCAAGTTATCATGAACGCCATGATTAGGAACCCACGTAAATGACGCCCGCGGACGCGGGGAGCCTCATGCAGGCGGCCGTATCGGCGCACCAGCGAGGAGATCTGCCACGCGCCGAGGAAACGTACCGAGCGCTGACCATGCAGTATCCGGACTTTCCCGATGCTTGGCACTATTACGGCCTGCTTCTTTACCGGCGTGGAGACACCGAAAAGGCGCTGGAGTGCCTGCGCCGCGCGCAGGCCATGAGACCCGACAATCCCGCGTTCCTCGTCAATTTTGGTCGCGTGCTCTACGAACTGGGTGACTTTCTCCACGCCGTCGCCTGCCTGGAGCAGGCGCAAAAGACGCAACCGGGCGACCTCAACGGGCTTTTGCTGCTCGCGCAAGCCCTGGCTGCGGTGGAGCGTGGTGGGGAGATCGTGGCCGAACTGGAACGGATCGGGACGCTCGGGCGAGGAGCCGACTGGCAACTGAAGATGCTGATCGGCGAATGCAGGAATCAGGCAGGCGACCGCTCCGGCGCAATGGCAGCTTACGACGAGGCGGTTCGGATGACCCGCCCCCCGGAGACGGCACCCCTGCTGCGCAAGGCGGACGCCGCAATGAAGGCGGGAGATGCGGAGGTCGCAGCAGCAGAATTCGAGGCCGCGCTGAAGCGCGATACCCATTGTGCCGGTGCCTACCTGGGACTGGCCAGCCTGGCCGCAGAAGCCGGGGAATTCGACCGGGCAGACTCCCTTGCACGAAAAGCACTGGAGTACGATCCGCGCAGCTATCAGGCTTGGGCTTTGCTCGCGGCCCGTCCCAATGCCGCACCCAGCGGCGAATTTCTGGAAAACCTGGAGCGCGGGGCACGCGAGGCGTCGCAGGACCCCGAATCGTGGCCTCTTCAGTTCGCCCGTGGCCATGTGCTCGAGTCGCTGCATGATTACGACGCAGCATTCGCCGCTTACCAGCAGGGCAACCGCATGCAGTCACAGTGGCATCCCTATTCCGATAAACGGCAGGAGGCCTATACTCACAGCTTGATTGAGGGAATGGACAGGACATTTGTCAACCGCCACGCCCAGATCGGCGTCGACGATCCGGGCGTTATTTTTATTTGCGGCATGCCGCGCTCGGGAACCACGCTGGTGGAATCTATACTGGCGGCTCACCCCTCGGTCATGGCCGGGGGCGAGATGCGATGGGTTCATGACAGGCTACGCAGTTCCATCGGAATGAAACAAATGACCGACACCGGCCAATGGCTGCGGGAAGCAAGCGACGACACCCTGCGGGGGCTCGCGCAGGACTGGGCAGAGGCGGTCAAGGAAGCGGCCGGCGGCAAACCCCGGGTGACCGACAAGATGCCCGGGAACTATCACCTGGCAGGCTTGCTGCATGTCTGCTTTCCGAAGAGCCCGATCATCTATGTAGAAAGAGACGCGCGGGACAATGGGTTGTCGTGCTTCACCACGGCGTTTCATGAGGGACACGGCTTCTCGCATGCGCTGGAGACCATCGGTCATTACTACTCGCTGCACCGGCAATTGATGGCACATTGGCAGCGGGTACTCGGAAGCGACAGGATCATACGGGTGGAGTACGAGTCACTGGTGAACGCGCCCGAGGCCGAAATACGTCGTCTGCTGCAAGCACTGGATCTTCCCTGGGATCCTGCCTGCCTGCAATTTCACCACAATCGCCGACGAGTCAACACGGCGAGCGTATATCAGGTACGGCAACCCTTGTACCGAAGCTCGGTAGGGCGCTGGCGGGCCTTCGAACGGCACCTGCAACCATTGCTTCTGGCGCTCGCGCCCACCCCGCCCGTATAATTATGGGCACATCTGTCGCGCGATCACACCTTTCA
>JBAUSV010000053.1:0-1682 GCA_049581885.1 Gammaproteobacteria bacterium
CATAATACCCCGGCAGTTCTGCATTCGGCTGGAGAGGAGGAGAGTTTATACATTCTGATGCCTATGCATATTGATGGAAAATAAGAAATTGGAGAGAGTCTCGTCTCCCTCCATAATTAATTTCTGCTTCCTAAGGCGATTAATCGTTCAAATTCAAAGTGCATTCAATAAATATTGGACACGCTCATATGCATCTCTTTGGATCAGTGCACGGGTATCCGGATCAATTTCATCTAGAAAATTGGTAACAAAGACAGGACCAACAGAGTCTGAAGCTGAGAATTTTTCAGATAAGATCGCTAACCCTTCATGTATCAAAGGATGATCTGGAAATGTCCGGAATACATCAGCCAACGCATCCATGCCATCTGGAAAATTAGTTAAACAATAATAAATATCATAGGCATCTTTTTCTTTGAGCCTACTATTCAGAGCTTGTGCTTTCATGACTAAAAAAGGGACAATCGAAGCAACTTGAATGGATGCCCGATCCTTTCCACCATCTGGCAATATTCCTTCTATCGTAATCTGAATGGGTTGCTGGAATGCCAAATCACAAGCACGAGCCTTTCTGGGATGCATGTCTTGGACAGCCTGAGTTCTGTGCTTCTTACTCGTTCCGCCATACTCACCTGCCAAAAAATCCACTTCTACTGTGATTTCTTGCTTGTCGACCTGTAAAGTGCGATAAAAAATAAACGGTTGATCCCCTTGAACATATCCTCGTTTGGAAAGCAATTGCATTATGGAGCGGTAACCGACTTCCTGGATCGTTTTCTGATCCAGGGCGATATCCACATCAATTGATCCAATGTGCTTGGGCGAGTTCTGATCCAATATCAAACCTGGCACGGAACCGCCGACAATCACAATGCCTTCTCGATAGTCATACAATAATCGGGCGACTTCCAGAAGCACCCGGTGAGAAGCCTCTACTAAGAGGCGATCATATTCATTTTTAGTTGTTGCCATCTTGGATTAATCACCTCTCTCAATAGAAAATCAGCTGCTTCTTCGCCACGTCCTGGGTATCGTTTCAAATCGAGATAAACTTGAACCGGATCGGAGATTTGCAGGTCATCAATCGACTCGGCGTTCCAAAATATGCCGTCGTCGTAGGGTTGAATCAAAATTATATTGGCTCCGCTTTCGACGGGTTTCAAACCTACTTTTTCGGCCAGCGAATCAATATCCCGGTTGACATAGATCATCGCACGTTGGCCCCTGACCATTGGAGCCAGGCGATTACTTGCAGAAAAACCAGTCAAGGCATAAGGAATGTCCAATTTGCCACAGGTTTCCGCAATCTCGATTTCAATATCCTGTATTGGTTTCAACGTATAGTAGTTGGTAAGAATATTGCGCTTAATGGTGTAGTTATTGGTCCAATCCGCTAAAAGGTTTTCTGGTTGTATTAAGGAAATACCCTGAGATGTCTTTTTCAACCATTCTTCTTCAATGAGTTTTTTGCTTACATGGGTGATCATCCCCAAGCTGACTTGAGCTTCTTTTGCGAGATCAATTGTTTTCCAGGATTGATAAGGGTAGGTGAGAAGAACTCGTAATATGCGTTCGGATTTAGGCGAGTAGATTGAGGATAAGCTTGTTTTTAAGGGGAATTGATTCTCCATTCTTTCACGGCTGATAAAAACTTGCTTGAAAGCAATAGAACAATTCCCAGA
>JBAUSV010000054.1:0-1968 GCA_049581885.1 Gammaproteobacteria bacterium
GCCCACTTGTCACAAACTTGCGTTTCAGGATGCCAGCGCACGCGGAACCCTTGGCAGTTTTGGCTCCACTGACTGCGGCCGCTGCCTCCGTTTCACCAGGTGGACGCCGCCATCATCCTGCGCCAGACCAAATTGCAGCGCACAAGTTCCGCAAAGCCAATAGTGTTCCAGGCGGCTGCCGTCTAAATGTTCCCCGTTGCCGCTCTCCTGCACGCCAAACACAAATACTCTGCCATCACGCAAATAGTGGAGATGTTTCTTGCACTGTGGATTAAAGCATTGATTCAACATCTAATTCGGGTCCTCTCCGGTTGGGTCGTCGCAAGCAATCTGGCGAGACGAGGTGGCTACCAAGGCCTGCTGAAAGGCCCTTTCGACTCCCGAAAACCGTCCTCGCACCGGCCCCGGGAATACTGCTGCTACTTACGCGCTTCTGCTGCACACTTGGATGACAGAAAAATTCACACGCGTTTCCCTGTTTCAAAATTTTTATTTCCACCCTCGATTCCCCCTCCCAAAACGGACTGGCCAATCGCCCGAACAAACCCGATCAATCGAGCCGGGAAAGGCGCACAGCAGATCATTCGGTACGCGCCCGTCTCTGCACCGCATCCGCCTCTTGTTACACTTAACCCGCTTGTCGGTGCCCTCCCGCGTGGCTTGCACTCGCAGATCCCAGGGGCATCACTCGGAAGGTCTGGTTGAATACTGCACACGCAAGGCTCGCTGCTTCACTGGCGCTTGTTTTCCTGTCGCCGCTCACCGCTTCGTTGGCTGCGCGTGCGCAGACCACCCCCGAAACGCCGCTAACCCTCGGCTCCAGGGTCGTCGCCTCCGCCGAACCGCCCGTATCGCGGCCCTCCACCACTCCATGCAGCGTCACCCTCTTTCAGCACGAAGCCTTCGATCACCGTGGCAATGGCTCCTCTTACAAGGCTTACCCACACTCCTTCCATTTCGTCCCTCCCGCAAAATGCTCCGGCGCATGGGACAAGGTCGTGCTCGAAGCCGATTTCTCCATCCCTGCCGGAAGGCAGTTTGACCGCACTGTCGCCATCTGGCTCGGCGGCGTCAACCTCTACTTCGCCACCACCATGGAACCGGAACCCAGCCAGGCACAGCACTGGCGCGTCGCCCGCGACCTCACCGGCTACAGCGCCCTCTTCCGCAAGCCGCACCCGGGGCAGATCATTCTCAACAACCTCATCAGCCCCACCACCAACCAGCCCATCTACGTCACCGCCCGCCTGCTCTTCTACCCACGCCGGCCCGGCCACCCGGCGCCCGCCGTCGCCGACCGCGTCTATCCGCTAAGCACCGACCCCGCCGGAGCACAGCAGGCCCTCAATACGCCCCACGACACCCTCTCACGCCGCTTCACCTTCCCCCGCAATATCGAACGCGCCCACCTCGACGTCATCGCGCAAAGCCAGGCCCACGACGAACGCTGGTACACCTGCGTCGACAAGCAATACCTGAAAGAAACACGCGACTACTCGCTCGAGGCATTCGAGGCCTGCGACGGCGGCAGCTTCCGCGGCGTCGAGGTCCTCGTCGACGGCAAACCCGCCGGCCTCGCCCCCGTCTATCCCTGGATCTTCGCCGGCGGCATCGCCCCCCACCTCTGGCTGCCGACGCCGGGCATTCAGACCACCAACTTCATCCCCTTCCGCGTCGATCTCACACCCTTCGCCGGGCTGCTCGACAACGGCAAACCCCACACCATCAGCGTCCGCGTCCTCGGCGCAGATCACTTCTTCAACGTCGCCGCCAATCTGCTCCTCTTTCAGAATCATCACAGCGCACAACTCCACGGAGAGCTGCTCAAAAACACCCTCGGCGAAACACAGTCGGCTCCGCTTACGGTGCACAGCACCCTCCACGCCAATCCGGCAGGCCGTACCGTCGGTTCCATCCACACCCGCATGGCGCGGTCCTATCTCATCCGGGGCCTGCTGCACACCTCGC
>JBAUSV010000055.1:0-1577 GCA_049581885.1 Gammaproteobacteria bacterium
TTGGTACGTCTAATCCATGCCCATCCGACAAAAGTCGCAAACTATCTGCTGCCGGAAAACAGTGAACTCGACACGCCGTCGCTAAAGGAGATCAAAGAGGCCCTCAATGCAGAGATGCTGCTCGGTGATGAACATACTCTCAACAATGTGGTCAAAAAGAGCAAGATCGCCGCAATGAGTCTGGAGAACTACCTGCCCCGTATTGAGGAGGGTTCCTTGATCATTGTTCCCGCCGACCGCATCGATGTCATCCTTGCCTCTTTTGTCTCGTTTTATGCCAAAGATTTTCCCAATATAGCCGGTATCATCCTGACCGGGGGCATCACCCCGAATGCGGTCATGATGCAGCTTCTGGAAAATTTTCATATGATCGAACTGCCGATCATGAGCGTCGGCTATGACACCTATGAAACAGCTTCCATCGTCCATAACGTGCGTGCCCGGCTCAGTGCCAACAGCGCCAGGAAGATCGCCCTGGCCAAAGGGATCTTTGAGAGCCATGTCCCCATTGAACGCATCGTATATGGGTTGAAAGAGGTCCGCAGCAGCGTTATCACACCGATGATGTTCACCTACACTCTTTTTGAACGTGCACGTCAAAACCGCAAACGTATTGTCCTGCCTGAAAGCAGTGATGAGCGGATCCTGCGTGCGACAGAGATACTGCTTCGCCGCGATGTAGCCGATATTATCTTACTCGGCAAAAAAGAGGAGATCGACCATCAGGTCTCACTGTTGGGACTCGATCTCTCAAAAGCAACCATCATCGATCCGGAAAACTCTCACTTGACAGAGGAGTTTTCTCAAAAGTTCTTTGCGCTTCGGAAGGCCAAAGGGCTTAGTTTGGATGGAGCAAGAGATGCCATGTCCCACCCCACCTATTTTGCGACGATGATGGTACAACTCAATATGGCTGACGGCATGGTCTCGGGTGCCATCCATACCACCGGAGACACCATTCGTCCGGCTCTTCAGATCATCAAAACTACCGATAATGTCAAAATCGTATCAAGTGTTTTTTTTATGTGTCTTGAGACACATGTTCTCGTCTATGGTGATTGTGCTATCAACCAGGACCCTAATGCAGAAGAACTTGCACAGATCGCTATCTCATCTGCTAAGACGGCACAGGATTTCGGGATCGAACCGCGTATCGCTATGCTCTCGTACTCCACAGGAAAATCGGGTCAGGGTTTGGCCGTAGACAAGGTTCGCGAAGCGACCGAGATCGTCAAGTCACGCCATCCTGAGCTGCTTGTCGAAGGGCCGATCCAGTATGATGCTGCCATCGATCCCGATGTTGCCAAAACAAAACTGCCGCTGAGCAGTGTCGCCGGTTCGGCGACCATCTTTATCTTCCCTGATCTCAATACCGGTAACAACACCTACAAGGCGGTACAGAGAAGTGCCGGAGTCATCGCCATCGGTCCTGTCTTACAAGGCCTTAAAAAACCGGTCAATGATCTCAGCCGGGGGTGCAGCGTCGACGACATTGTCAACACCATTGCCATCACCGCCATACAGGCACAGGAGACCGAATGAAGATACTGGTCCTGAATGCGGGCAGTTCCTCACTG
>JBAUSV010000056.1:0-2357 GCA_049581885.1 Gammaproteobacteria bacterium
GGCCAGGACCATACGCTTAACACGGGACGGGTACCGTATGGCAAAATCCTGGGCCACCATACCTCCAAAGGAGATGCCCAATACGCTGCAACCATTCCAGTTTACCACATCAAGCAAACCTGCCGCATCCGCTGCATAATCGGCCATGGAGTAAGGGATATCGGGTTTGTCCGTCCGGCCCAGCCCCCGCTGATCATAGGCCAGGATTTCGAAATGGGCCGCAAAGGGGGATTCGAAGATACTCGGTTTCCGCCGCAGGTCTCCCCCGGTACCGCTGATTACAAGCAGACGGGGACCTTTTCCCTGGATTTCGTAATAGATCCGTATGTCACCAACGGAGATAAACGGCATGGGTATGGGTTCCTCGTGTGAAATAAATAAATCTACCCGTTCTTCGAGTGCCTTTTCAAGCAAAAATTCGGGAAAGAGGAATCTTATATAGGAGCCTTTTTCACCCATTCTTCGCGCCCGCCACCACGATTCCTGATTCCATAAAGAAATACTCACCGTCACATGAATCTATTGACAACTATAAGTCAATTCAATATATTCGCTATAAGCGTATAATCCGTATCGATTCTCCGCCAATGGGGCTGGAAAAAGATCCTTAACCCTTACAATTTCCTGGGGAGGCTTAGAATGGGCGAACAAGATCTGGTAAAAAAAGAGATGGACCGAAGGACTTTTCTGAAAGTCACGGGAGCTGTCGGATTGGGCCTGACCGCAACCTCGTTTGGTGTTCCAACCCTGCTCAAGGCGGAGCCGAAAACCATCAAAATCGGCTCCATTCAGCCGGCCACGGGGCCGCTTGCGGTGATCGGACAGGGCCAGCGCAAGGGAAATCAGCTCGCGGTGGATTATATCAACGCCATGGGCGGCATCAAATCCATGGGAGGGGCCAAGCTTGAACTCCTGCTTGGCGACAGCGAAACCAAAGCGGAGGTGGGACGCAGCGAGGCGGACAGGTTGATCAGAGATGGCGCGGTTGTGCTGGTCGGCGCTTTCCAGAGCGGTACAGGCATGGCCATTGCCACTCTGGCGGAACAAAGGCAGATTCCCTTTGTAATGGACGTAGCCGCCCTTGATGCCATCACCCAGAAAGGGTACAAATACAGCTTTCGCATCTTCCCCACGGTAACCACCTTTGGAAAGACGGCCTGCAAATATATTGAACAAATGATAAAGGAAAGGAAGGTAACCCCGAAAAGAGCGGTCGTCACCAACACGGGCGACCCCTTTGGGAAAGGTCAAGGCGGCAATTTCATTAAATGGTTCAAGGAATCCGGTATCCCGGTGGAGATCGTGGAACATATCACCTACCCCTTGGGCATCCACGACCTTTCCTCCGAGGTGGCGAAAATCAAGGCCGCTAAACCGGATCTGCTCTTTCCTGTCTGCAGGCCGGGGGACTCGATTATCTTGACGAGACAGCTGCTCAAACAAAGGGTTCCACTCATGGGAATTATCAGTCCGGGAAGTCCGGGATGGTATGAACCCAAGGTGATCCAGGACCTGGGGAAACTGGTCTATTATGTCATGGACAATGTTCCCTGGATCAACCCGGCGAGCCCGGTGTACCAGCAAGCCAACGCCCTGTTTAACAAGAAATACGGAGGCTATCTTGATACCAATTCCGGCTATGCCTATACGGGCGTCCTTGTGATTGCCGATGCATTGGAAAGGGCCGGGTCTGTCGACAGCGATAAGATCCTGACGGCCTTGAGGACCACCGATCTGAAGGCGCAGCCCATGGTGGGGGAAGCCATCCGTTTCGCGGAGAACGGGGACAATATCAATGCGACGACCGCCATGGTACAGGTGTTGCCGGATCCCGATCCCGAAAAAAGGGTCAAGGTCGTCCTGCCCAAGAGTTTCGCCCAGGCGGATTACGTGTTTCCAGCTCCCCAGATCTGGGATAGAGGCTGATGGATACCACCCTTGCCCTGCAGCTTCTGATTCAGGGAATCTTGCTGGGAGGGCTCTACGGGCTCATTGCCCTGGGGCTCTCCCTCATTTTCGGGGTTATGGGGGTGATTAATTTCGCCCATGGCCAGATGATGGTCATCGGCATGTACATTTCTTACTGGATATTCGTTCTGCTTGGTGTAGAACCCTACCTGTCCCTGATTATTGTTTCCGCCGCCATTTTCGTTCTGGGATATGTGATTCAGTCTTCCGTGGTCAACCGGATTCTGGATTATCCGGAGGCCATGCAGGTGCTTCCTCTCGTAGCGATCGGGATTATTCTCGAAAACACGGCGCTCATCCTGTGGGGACCGGATTACCGGAGTCCTCAAACCGCCCTGAGCCTGGATACCATCTGGCTCGGAGGCGCCATGATCGATGTGTCGCGCCTC
>JBAUSV010000057.1:0-7130 GCA_049581885.1 Gammaproteobacteria bacterium
CATTCTGAATAGCTGTGGGGTCGTCCGAAGTCTTGAGGTCAGTATGAGCTGCGTTTGAAGATCCTAATAGATGCTGAGCTTCCGATTCATTATGGCCGAGCTCTTTGAGTAACTCATGGTAGTCAAACGGTTCATTCGTGTTGGGAGACGCTGCTTTGCGGAGCCGGTTGAAGGTTTGTAGGTTTTTTGGCCCTGCTTGAATGGCAGGCAGCCATGAATTCACTATTCTGCTAGGCTGCCAAGTTCGGTTCGCATCGCGCTTTGCTAATCCTAATTGTTCAGATGGAGTTTGTGAACGGTGCATTGTGACGAACCCGAACGAAATTTCTTGCCAGTGGCACTAGCTGGGTCGCGAATCGCCCCTACACGCATAAATATATGACGGTTCGGGGTAGCGGATGGGGGCTTGGCCGACTTTTCGCTCATTCGAAAAGTCCGAAATAAGGAGATATCCACAAGCGGATGTCTGAGACGCAGGGGCGGGGCAAGATTGCTGCACGGCGGATACGGGTGCGGGTCTCCGCGCGTGAATTCTGTAAGCCTCCCAAGGGCCACTGGTTATGTTTTGGCATGCAAATTTGGGTCTGACTCACATTTGATGATGGCCGCACGCGACCCTGGATTGTTGATCGACGCCTATCTCGCTGAAATGAATCTGGAATTCGTTGTACCGCACGGGATTAATCCAGCTACCGAGCCGGAAGGCAGGGTCTTGTTTGCTCCGGGACATTATGTTGTTGAATTGACTCTGGAACTCCGTCGCTATTGTGCTCTTCATCATCGGAAGTGCGTCAGAGCCCAAAATTGCCCCCCTCCCATTGTGCCTGATGCGCTGCCCGCTTTGGTCCAAAGCGGGTGGTGGGGGAATGCTGACAGTGGACACGATTGGCCGGATTCGGCGCGAGAATTTCCGCCAGGGCAAGACAATCAAGGAGATCGCACGGAAGCTGCGGGTGTCCCGTAATACTGTCCGCAAGGTGCTGAGATCCGGCGAGACCTCGTTCGAGTATGACCGTAAGGTCCAACCCCGGCCGAAGCTGGGCCGTTGGATGTCGGATCTGGAGGAACTGCTGGCGGCCAACGGACAAGACCCCTGGCGTGGGGGTTCGCCAGGGGCCAAGGTCAGGATCGCGCCAGAAAACGCGGTAAGCGGAACCAGTGGCCGCGCCACACCAAGGTAGCGGCATGTGATTAATAAAATATATCTCTGATCGTAGTTTTCGACCGGAGACTGAAATTCGCGCCGTTACCATTTCTTCATGCGGCTTTTCTTTGACGTCGTGAGGCACCAGTCAAATTCATACGACTTCCAGGGTCGCGAGCTGAGCAGCGCGGAAGATGCAGCACAGATCGCGGAGCTGATCGCAACGGATCTGGCGTGTTCGGAGACGAACGATTGGGTTGGTTCGCAAGTGCGGGTAAGGAATACGGACGGAGACGCGCTGTTCGCCGTTCTGCTTCTCGCCGCAGCTTAACTGCCCTGCCAAGGATGGAGCGCTGCCGAAAGGTCGACAGCAAGCTTTGGCGGGGGTCCATCATGTCGGTGGCCGCCCAGCGCAGCGCAACCGCGGCGTTTCACAATCGCTTCACGCTGGGAGTGACGCGGCGCACGGTCCCCATTATGTTCTCGATAGCGGTGGTGCAGGCGAGCGAGCGTCGCAGCGGACCGGAAGAGCGAGCCGCGTGACGGTCAGCATCTCGTCGAAGCCTTCAAGCAGTCCAGTGGCAACGCCAGGCGTTTGATCGTCGAGCCGACGAGCGAGATTGCGCAGCAGTCGTTCGGCCTTGCCGGTATCGTCAAGGTCCCAGGTCTGCCGTAGCGCGCAACGAACCGAGACAGGTAGGGTCTTGGGCAGCCGATCGAGCGCATTGCGTGCCTGCACAGCCGAACGTTGGTGCGGCGGCGACAGGTGCGAGCGAGTGGTCCTTGGCGGGCGGCGTTCGCCCGATGCCAACGCCTCAGTCTCGTCCTGGCTCCGTCTCCAGCGTTTTCTCATCGAAGCACGCGGATGCGACGGTGCTCGTACGCCGAATATTGTCAAGCAGCCGTGAGTGCTATCCTGAAGCGACGTCCTTCGGTGCCGATGCGGCGGCATGGGCGCAAGGCAACGGCTCATCGATCCGGCGGTTTGGCGATTGTTGCCGATCCGGCTGATGACGTCTGTGGCTCATGTTGCAAATCCGCCGCCTCCCGTCGGCGCTGCAAGAGCCTCGCAGTACGGCGAATCGATACCAGGCCTTGCACGCCAGAAGCAAACGGCGAGGCAGAACGCTTCGTTCGGACGGGATGTGGGAACGGGCCTATGCGCAGGTTTGCCGCAACTCCCACGGCCGCAAGGCCGCGTTGGCCCCATGGCTGCACCGATACGGCGAACAGGTCCCACGCCTGAGTCGGCGAAATTAACCCCAATCAGCCGCGCGGCCGAAAAGAGCTTGTTGAAACTCAACACCTGATACGGCACTTGCAGATGTGCGCGGGCCGCTCACTGATATTCGTTCTTGCCGTCGTTGGAGGGTGCGGCAGGAAACAACGAGAACCATATGCGAATCGCGGCGATGACCAGCCATGCGGTGGCGAGATCGACGATGAAGTCGCTCAATCGCGCATGACGTGTCGGCAATGGCGTTTGCAGGAGTTCAATGCCGGCGCAGAACGCGAGCGAGACAACCAGGCTCTTGGCGAGTGAAAATCGGTAGCCGACGGCGAACGTCGCCGCGACCAGCGCGAACGCTGCGAAGTGTTCCGGCGCGTGCCCGGCCCCTGTGACGGGACGGTCGGCTGCCGGAACCACGGATAAGATGACAATTGCGGTCGCGCCAAGCCAAGCCAGTACGCGGGCAACACTCAACACGACACGCTCGGTCACTTATCCTCCTTCGGATGCGTTGCGCTGGAAGGCCTGCGGCTCCGATCTCATAGCAACATCCGCTTCCTGGCGGCCCCATGCCCCACAGACCGGGAGCGCATGCGCGGCGCTCATGTGAATAAACAGCCTTCTTTTCGCTCGCCTTGATAGTCGGGAACGCGTCTTGCCTCCCATGCGCGTTACGCGAGCGGGCTGTCTGGCGCTGCTACAACGGCACAACCGGCTGCTGCAGAGAGTAGCCGCAGGCGCAATCGAAATGAATGGTGTTGCCGACCGTGCCATGTTTCGGTGCGGGCGTACTTAACCGCATGCGGTCACCGCATTCCGGGCACAGTGCGATAACTCTGTCGGACGCAAGGCCCGCTGGAGGCGCTGGCCTGTCACGCATGACAACGCTTTCGCTCGAAACGGCGCCGGGTCTCGCGTGGCCCTGTCGCCAAGCCGTTGGCATATCTTGTCTCCCGGGTCACAAAAATGAGCCTGCCTCGCGAGGATCGTTTGTGGACCAAATACCTCAAGCGCGGACCGGGTGGAATAGGGGGTTACAATGATATCCAGTAAAACAAAAGCTTAAGGTTAAACGATGTCCGAAAAGCCACCGCGTACTATTAGATACTTATTGACACAAAGGGTCTATTAACCTTTGATGGGTTGCCGATGCCGGGAAAACGGAGCTGAACCAAGTAGCTTGGTGCAAGGTGAGGGCGGCGGAATCGGTTCGGTGGGCGTGGCGTCCCAACCCACGTTTTTGCCACGGCTCTGCCAATGCTCGTATCGAGCCTCGGCCGCTTGACCTTCGTGGCTTGGCGCCGCACGCGCGAGGAGGCCGCTGCCTGACGCGGCGGCAAAGCGGCACCAGGAAGGAGAGGAAAGGGGGATCGCCGCGAGTGTGTTCCGGTGGCCTGTTTCAATTCTCGGGAACCGGTCATCGAAGCCGAGGGCGAATCGGCTGCTCAGCGGATCATTCGTCCCGCCTTTCCCGTCGTCCTGCGACGACCTCTTCGGTCTCTTCAAATGCGATCGCGCGGGTGCGCTTGCGCCGCCGCGCGCGCGATTCTAAGATTGCAATGCTGAAGATTTCACATCATTGCTGCGATTCGTCTGGCTGGCGAGATGGGCAAGCGAAGCGGGCAAGCGCTGACTGCCCTCGGATACCCCCGAATAAGCCTTTTGCGACGGCTATTGACGCAGTCACAGCGCGCCGGCTGGACACCTCCACTATGAATACGAATGCGCGGCTCGGCCGCGGCTCATTCGGCATGTTCAAGAGTTGATAAGTTGAAATGGGGCGACTCGCATCATGTCTAAAAATACGTCTCGGTCCCGTTCCCTCGAAATTGCTAAAGAAACGATTCGCCGCATCGTAGAATTGGAGCAATCGGGCGAACCGCACAGCTACGAGGTTTGGTATCGCTATGTCGCAGGAGACGTGCCCGCATTAAACAGGACGCTGGACGCGCTCATCGCGGAAAACGGGTGGGTCACCGACACCGACCTTCACGAAGTCCGTCGGCGTCATCTGCAGCCCTATAGCATACCCGAACGGCTCCATGTGATCAGCAAGGGCTTCAACGACGAGGTAGAGCAGGTGCTGGCGATGGTTGAAGAGGCGGCCGGGATGAACGCGGCGGTCGACGCCAACTTGACAGTCGCGAGAGAGAGCATCACGCCCACGATTGACCGGCAGTCGCTGCGGATGATCGTCGAAACGATCATTTTGGCCGCCAAGGAGGCGCAGGCCGAAAACGGCAAGCTAGGCGCCCGCCTGCAGGAGACGCGCCAGAACATCGCACAGCTCCAGGAAAATCTTGACTCTGTACGGCTCGAAAGCCTGACCGATCCGCTCACCGGAATCGCCAACCGCCGATACTTCGATCAGTTCCTTTCTGATGCCTTGTCGGCGGCGGAAAAAGCGAACGCCCCGCTTTCTTTGCTGCTCGCGGATATCGACCATTTCAAGGATTTCAACGACAAACATGGACATCCGATCGGGGACCAAGTGCTGCGCCTGATCGCCAGCGCATTCAAACAATCCGTGAAGGGGCAGGATTTAGTCGCCCGCTATGGCGGAGAGGAATTTGCGATCGTTCTTCCGAATTTGGCTGCCGCGGAAGCGAAAATCGTGGCGGAGAACATCCGGCGTGTGGTTGCGGCAAACAACATCGTCACCCGGGGAGATGGAGTGGATCTCGGCCGGGTGACGGTCTCAATCGGGGTCGGTAGCTTTTGCGTCGGCGAAAATCTTCAAACGCTCGTCGAAGCCGCTGACGCCTGTCTGTATGCCGCCAAGAGGAGAGGTCGGAACTGCGTGATAGGTCAAGGCGATCTCTCTCAAATGCCGAGTGCGGAATTCGCACCCAAGAAGTCCTGACGGGCTTATCTCAGCGGCCCTTTCTGAGCCAGGCGGAATGAGAGCGCATCACCTGAAAGAAAAGGATGGTGCCGAGAAAATGGTTGGCGGCGGAACAAATCGTCACGAAGCCGTGGCAGGTCGAGGTGATGCAGGAATAAGGCAAGAGCATTGCGGTGCCTGCAGGGAAGTCGGGATTGCCGAACTGGGCACCGTTGCCTTTGGAGGATGCGGCTTCGAAGTCACCTTGTTCAACAAGCTCCGGGAACCACCAATTTCCTCAACGCTGCCCCGACTTTCAGGCGCGCTAAGAAAGGCTTACAAATCGACTGTCGTCGGCTTTGCTGGCTGCGAGCAAGAGTATTACCGGCAGCTCAGTCGTTAACCAGTCAGGTTCGGCGGTCGCGCATTTAGCTTAATTTGCTTCAATCGTACCATTATCTTGAATTTCCAATAGTCTTTGTCATGCGTTCTGGTTCGCACCGCAACGAGCCGGACCTGGTGTGGCATGCCGGCTGATTGCGGGACATCAGCTCCGCCGCGATCCGTTCTTTAGAGTCGCGGCATCATTTGGATACACCTTCTGGGTCGGGTTCGTTGGGTCGGGTTCGTGTTGCAACACCAAAGGCAAGACCTGACAGGTACGACCGATCTATCGCGTCCGTCTTCACGAGGATGGAGTGTTTACATGGAAACGGCTCGCCCTACGGTGTCGCGTCCGCATCGCAGTGTCAGCTATCTCAAAGCGGTGGCATGCGATATGTTGATATACGTCGGCATCGCGACGGTCTTCATGGTCGCGACCGCCATTCTATGGTTCATTTCGCTCTTAATTGCCTAAGAATATCTGGTTTGGGAGCGGAGGCATGCAAACAGAAGATCTTTTGATTGCGGGATCGACTGAAGCACCAGATTGCCGATGCGGCGCCGAAATGCATTTGTCCAAGATCCGGCCGTTCGATTGCGATGATGTGGAAATTCGCATTTTTGTCTGTGATGCATGCCATCATGAGTTTCAACTGATGACCTGGAAGTCGTCAGAGCCGCAGGAAAGTGCGTCCGTCCGCAGCGCTATATGATTGGAATGTTCTTGGCTCGACTGGACGGGTTTCTGCCTAGGGCGTGGACTCATTAGCCCGCAGCCATAGGCGTATCGAAGCAAGCTGGACGAACGCGAGGTAGTTGGCCGCAAGCTTGTCGTAGCGCGTCGCCACGCGCCGGCACTGTTTGATCTTGTTGCAGAACCGCTCGATCAGATTGCGCGCGCGGTACAGATATGGACTGAAGCAGAGTGCGTCCTTGCGGTTCCGTCTTGGTGGGATGTTCGCCCGCGCACCATGGTAGTGGCCTGCCCCCATCGGGTGGTCCGGGGTGATTCTTAGTGCATGACGGGTTTTGGCACCATGGCTGGTGCGGCCGGCGAAGCTGGTCCGCGGAGCGGAGCCGGCCATTGCACGGCCTCTGGTGCTGGTGGTCTGTAGCCCAACGATGAGTGTGGGCGTTCGGTATTGTAATGGCGACGCCGGGATTCAATGACGATCCTTGCCTCGGCCAGGCCGTAGAAGATTTCGCCGTTGAGGAGTTCGTCGCGCAGCTTGGAATTGAAGCTCTCGCAATAGCCGTTCTCCCAAGGGCTGCCCGGCTCGATGAAGGCGGTCTTGGCCCCGACCGCCACGATCCACTCACGCACCGCCTTGGCAATGAATTCGGGGCCGTTGTCCGAACGAATGTGACCGGGGATTCCGCGCAGGATGAACAGGTCCGACAGGACGTCGATGACGTCGGTCGAGTTGAGCCTGCGGGCAATGCGGATCGACAGGCATTCCCGGCTGAACTCGTCGATGACGTTGAGCATGCGGAACTTTCGGCCTTCATGGGTCCGGCTCTCGACGAAGTCGTAGGACCAGACATGG
>JBAUSV010000058.1:0-1585 GCA_049581885.1 Gammaproteobacteria bacterium
TGATGACCGCGATCAAACGCAGGGAGCTGAGTCTGCTGTTTGTCAGCGAGGGGAGTATTCTCTGGCTTCTTGTCTACTGGTTCATCATCGGCATCGCTGTAAAATCGCTTGTTCAGAAGATGGATATCACCTATGAAGTGATTACCCTCTCACTGCTCTTGCTGGCCATTTTTATTCTGATGATACGAAAAACGCAGGAAAAGACGCAAGCCGTGATCGATCTGATCCGGGAATTGATGGATACGGTCACCAATACGATCTCTTTTCTGCGTGTGGGCGCCTTTGCGCTGGCTCACGGTGCCCTCTTTATGGCGGTTTTCAGCATTGCGAGGATCATCAGCGAAAGCCAGGGGGAGTCTTTTTTCTACTGGCTGTCGATAATCGTCGGAAATAGTGTTATCATTGTTCTTGAAGGTGTCGTTGTGACGATCCAGACACTGCGTCTGGAGTATTACGAGTTTTTCAAACGCTTCTTTAAAGGCGGGGGCCTTCCGTACCGACCTTATACCTTAGGAGAAAAAAATGCGAATTAAGAGATTGAATATGCTGTTTCTGCTGCTGTTGCCGCTTGCGCTGTCGGCATCAGAGACGACGATTTCGGACGAAGGGGCTGCCTACATCGCCGCGGCGATCGCGGTAGGGCTCTCGACGATCGCAGGGGGTATCGCTGTCGGTCTGGTCGGCGCTGCCGCAATGGGAGCCATCGGAGAGAAGCCCGAGATATCGGGTAAAGCCCTGATCTTTCTCGGTCTGGCCGAAGGTATAGCCATCTACGGTCTTATCATTGCTATCATGATCCTGGGTAACGTGGGATGAAGCTGGTCGTTGTCGGCAATGAGGAGGAGTCCCTGGGCTTTTCGCTTGCAGGCATAGAGGGGGTCGTTGTCGATGACGAGGTGATGTTCATCGAACAGATGCAGCGGCTGCTTGAAAGTGATGAAATCGGCGTGATCGCAGTCGTGGACCGCTATTTTTCTGTTTTTTCCGAGCGTTTCAGCACGGTGATCAAAAAGAGGGCTGTTCCGGCCGTTGTCTTTATTCCGTCCATGGACAAAACGCATCATGAAGCAAATCTAAAGGAGTACCTTGCCCGTATCCTCGGTATCCGACTTTGAACGTTTTGCGCTAAAGAGCAAAAAACGTATCGCAGCGACAGTAAAAAGATCAGAAGACGACGCGTCTGCCTATGCGCATCAAAAAGAGAAAGACGCGCAGCGAGAGATACAGCGTTGGCTGCAGCAGTCACGTGCTGAATGGAATCAGGTGCTCTCTGATAGGGAGAGGCGGGGAGAAAGGGCCATTTCCAACGAGGTGAAAAAACGCTGGTCCGCCTATACAAAAGAGCGTAAAGCGGCACTCGAAGCGGCATTGCAAGTACGGCTTGATGAGGTATTCCCGACCTTGGCAGCATGCTTTATCGCCTGGGTGGCACAACACTATGAAACGGGCGTGTTTACGACGCCAAAAGCGTATGCAGCATCGGTGAACAGAGCGAAGTTCGATCTGCTTGAATACAAAAAAGAACAGATCGTTTTTACAAGCGGTAACCTCTATATCGAGTACTCCGTGGAGCGTATTATCGAAG
>JBAUSV010000059.1:0-1697 GCA_049581885.1 Gammaproteobacteria bacterium
ATCCAGGAGTTGAAACGCAGGAATAAGGAAGCGGCGTTGGGCGGGGGACAAAAGCGGATAGACCAACAGCATGCCAAGGGAAAGATGACCGCCAGGGAGCGGATCGACTACCTGTTGGATAAAAACAGCTTTGAAGAAGTGGATCGATTTGTACTGCACCGATGCAATGATTTCGGGATGGAAAAACAAAAGATCCCCGGTGACGGCGTTGTGACCGGCTATGGAACGATCAACGGGAGGCCGGTTTTTCTGTTTGCCCAGGATTTCACGGTATTCGGCGGGTCCTTGAGCGGCCCGTTCGGCGAGAAGGTGTGCAAGATCATGGACCTGGCCCTGAAGAACGGGGCTCCTGTCATCGGTTTGAATGACTCGGGAGGGGCCAGGATCCAGGAAGGGGTCGTAAGCCTTGGCAGTTACGGAGAAATCTTCAGGCGCAACGTCCTGTCTTCCGGGGTGGTACCACAAATATCGGTTATCATGGGACCTTGTGCCGGTGGAGCGGTCTATTCCCCGGCGCTTACCGATTTCATTATCATGGTCAAGAAGACCAGCAACATGTTTATTACGGGTCCCCAGGTGATCAAGACGGTGACCGCGGAGGAGGTGAGCGCCGAGGATCTGGGGGGCGCCATCACCCACAACACCAAGAGCGGCGTGGCCCATTTCGCGGCGGATTCCGATCAGGCGGCCCTTGACCGGGTGAAGGAACTCCTTCAGTATCTCCCCCAGAACTTTCGTGAATCCCCGCCGGTTATCGAATGTACGGATGATCCCAACAGAACGGACGAGTCGTTGAACAAGATCGTTCCCGCCAATCCAAGGGTCCCCTACGACATGAAAGACATTATCGAAACGGTGCTGGATCATCATGAATTCCTGGAGGTTCAGAAACGTTTTGCCAAGAACATGGTGGTGGGTTTCGGGCGTTTAAACGGCATGGCGGTGGGGATTGTCGCCAATCAGCCCAAGTTCCTTGCCGGCTGTCTCGACATCAATGCCTCCATGAAGTGCGCCAGATTCGTCAGGACCTGCGACAGCTTCAACATTCCGCTCATTACCTTTGTGGATGTTCCCGGTTTCCTCCCGGGTGTCCACCAGGAGTTTGGAGGAATCATCAAACACGGGGCAAAAATCATCTATGCCTACTGTGAGGCCACGGTTCCCAAGATAAGCGTGGTGACACGGAAGGCCTACGGCGGGGCCTACGATGTCATGAGCAGCAAACATCACGGAGGCGATATCAATTATGCCTATCCGACCGCCGAGATCGCGGTCATGGGTCCCGAGGGGGCCGTCAACATCATCTTCAAGAAAGAAATAGAAAAGGCGGATGATCCGGAGGCGACCAGAACCAGGCTCATAGACGAATACCGGCATAATTTTGCAAGCCCTTTCAAGGCCGCGGAATTGGGCTATATCGATCATATCATTTTTCCGGAAAATACAAGACCGAGATTGATCAAGGCGCTGATGATGCTCAAGAACAAAAAAGACAGTATCCCGCAAAGAAGGCACGGGAATGTCCCTCTGTAGCGGTTTGGAGATGTAAGGCTTTCCCCCTCAAGACGTGGAGTTGCCGGATGTCTCGAAGACCGGAATGGAAGAAGGTCTTTTTTTAGGCAATGGTTGGATTGAAACCACAATTTACAAGTCGGAGGATGACAATGAACGCATTTTTGGAAGATGGTGCCATGAAC
>JBAUSV010000060.1:0-3386 GCA_049581885.1 Gammaproteobacteria bacterium
CGGCAACGGCAAGGCCGATGTGGTGCTCGGGACCGATAGCGGCGTATTCGTGATTCCCGGCAACGGTGATGGCACGCTCGATACCGCGGCGGAGCAGACGCTCACCCTGAACAACGGGGCCAGCTACAGCGTGGCGGTGACCGATCTGAACGCCGACGGCCACCCCGACATCGTGGCGGCCGATGGCTGCAGTAGCGCCGGCACCGCCGACACGGTGGACGTGTTCACGGGCCAGAGCGGTGGGACCTTTCTCGCCGCCCCCAGCCAGACGGTGGCGGTGGGCGCGTGTCCGGAACTTGCGGTCGGTGATCTCAACGGCGACGGGGCGCCCGATGTGGCGGTCGCGAACTATAACGATTCCACCGTGCAGGTCCTCTTGAACAGTGCCGGCGTGCTCGCCGACTCCGGCACCACCTACACCCTGCCCGCCGGTTCCGAACCCGAGTGGGCGCGACTGGCCGATGTGGACGGCGACGGACACCTCGACATCCTCACCCCCAACTACAGCAGTGACACGGTAAGCATCCTCTACGGCCAGGGCAACGGCAGCTTCGCAGCGCCGGTCGAGGTGCCGATGGGTAACAATGTCAATGATGTGGCCGCGGTGCCTGCAGCCAGCGGAAATGCACTGAACCTGGTCGCGCTCGACTGGCCCAATAATGCCTTCCTCACCACCGCCCGCAACCTCGGCAACCGCAGCTTCTACACCTACGCGGACTATACCTACCAGAACGCGAGCGGACAAGGCCAATACGCCTACGACATGGCGAGCGCGGACTTCAACGGCGACGGCTTGCCCGATGTGGTGACCGTGAATTCAGGAGACAACACTCTGAGCGTGATGCTCGACAACGGCAAGGGCGGCTTCGGTGCACCGACGGTGCTCACGCTGCCGAGCGGCGCGGGCAATATCAATGCCGTGGCGACGGGAGATGTGAACGGCGACGGCAAGGCGGATATCGTCACCGCCGATACCAGTGGACACCTCTATACCTTCCTCGGTAACGGCGACGGCACCTTCCAGGCCCCGGTGACGAGCACCCTTGCCTCCTCCGCGGTGGATGGCCTGGC
The DNA here is from genome assembly GCA_049581885.1 of Gammaproteobacteria bacterium. Taxonomy (GTDB): domain Bacteria; phylum Pseudomonadota; class Gammaproteobacteria; order JAKDMP01; family JAKDMP01; genus JBAUSV01. The sequence continues at coordinate 1,072 of JBAUSV010000060.1, forward strand.
ACTCGGCGATGTGAATGGCGACGGCAAACTCGATGTGGCGGTCGCGGAAGGCGGGGCCAACCAGGTCCAGATCTGTCCGGGCGACGGCACCGGGGCCTTCAACTGCAGTGCCGGGACCCCGGTGTCGGTATCGACCCCCGAGCGGGTAAAGCTTGCGGATCTGAACGGCGACGGCAAGCTGGACCTCGTCGTGACCACCGCCACGACCGACCCCTCGAACTCCAATGCCAGCGATGCCTACGTCTATCTCGGCGACGGCACGGGCGGGTTCGGTGCGAGTCCGAGCGCGACCCTGCCGGTAGCAGGTGACGGCTGGGGGATCGCGGTGGGCGACCTAAACGGCGATGGCAAACCCGATCTGGTATTCGGTTCGTCGGGCAACAGCGTAAGCGTGTTCACCGGTAACGGCGATGGCACCTTCGGTGCCGCGGCGACCTATGCGAGCGGCATCTCCTCGCGCAGTGAGCCCTATTTCGTGGCGCTCGCCGATGTGAACGGCGACGGCCATCCCGATATCGTGGCGGTCAATGACAACGATGGAACCCTCAGCCTATTGACCAACAAGGGCGACGGCACCTTCAATGCGGCGGTCAATTACGCGAGCGGCGTTTATGCCTATTCCTTACTCGCGCTCGATGTCGACGGCGACGGCCTGCCCGATATCGTGGCGGCCAATTATGGCGACGGCAGCCTGGGCAAAAGCACGATCAGCGTGTACCTGCACAATCATGCCCCCGTAGTCACCGGCACCAGCCTCACGGTGAACGAGAACGCGAGCGGCACCGGCACGGTCACTGCCACCGATGCCGAGCAGGATCCGCTCACCTTCGCGGTGGCCACCCAGCCCGGTCACGGCACGGTAAGCCTCGATGCCTCGACCGGCGGCTTCACCTACACGCCATCGAGCAACTACAGCGGCAGCGACAGCTTCACGGTCACCGCCACCAATGGGCTCGAAACCTCGGCCCCGGCCACGGTGAGCATCACGGTGAAGGCTGTGACTCCACCTCCCCCGTCGGGCGGCGGTGGCGGCGGCGCCCTGGGCCTGCTGAGTCTGCTCGGCCTCGGTCTGCTCATGGTGCCCGCACTCCGGCGGCGCCTCGGCTAAGCCCCTATCGCTCGCAGCCTCTGTCAGCCCCGCTCCGGCGGGGCTGACTTTTTGGAAAAACAGCGCTCAACGTTCCGAGTTTGCTCATGGGATAAAGTTGAGACCCACCTTGACGGGCGCGACCGGTAGTCCCGTAGGCGCACGAGACGAACAGCGGGACGATCTCGGGTTCCACGAAGCCCTGCATTCATCGCCCTCGTCGACGTGCTCTACGAACGCCATACGCCGCTGATCACAACCGCCGCCACGGAACCGGAAAACCTCTACACGGGCATGCGCTTTCGCCACGAATTCAAGCGCACGATCAGCCGTCTGGAAGAAATGCGCTCCACCGGCAGGCTGACCGGCGCGCATTTGGCCACGCGCCCACTCTCACGCCACCGTGAACCGGAGCTTAAACGGTTTGGAAACGGCGCTGAAAATGCGCTATGCTATTATTCAATAGTCAGAAGTGAGAAAAACACTGACGCCTTCGCATGAAAAATAAAAACAAGAATCTTATCGTTGTTCTAGATACGTTATGGAGGCATGAAGCTCGCGACGCGAAAGCGCTGCTGGGGCATTCTTATTTTTTACAGCATAGAGAGGCGGTTCTTCATGCAACCCAACTTTAAGACTCTCGCAATGGCGGCGTTCGCTGCGATAGCGGGCATGGTGTTCGCCGGTCCGGCACAGGCGACGCCACCACTTTATCCCGGCATACTGCTTCCGGGCAGTAGCGTCTTGCCCGGCGGCTCGCAGATGGTGAGTGCGGACTTCAACGGCGACGGCCTGATGGATCTGGCGGTGACTGACGATTCCCAATCCTACACCAGCGCCGGGGGTATCTGGGTGTTTCTGGCCCAGGCGGGCGGGGGCTACGCGGCACCGGTGTTCTACCCCACGGCCTCCTATCCGTACACGATCGCGGTGGGCGACCTGAACGGCGACGGGCATCCGGATATCGTTACCGGTAATAGTAATAGTAATTTAACTTCGGCCGACCAGGTGAGCGTGCTCATCGGCAACGGCGACGGCACCTTCCAGCCCGCCGTGAATTACACGGTCAGCAGCAATGCAACTGCGGACAGCATCACGGTGGGCGATGCGACCGGCAACGGCAAGGCCGATGTGGTGCTCGGGACCGATAGCGGCGTATTCGTGATTCCCGGCAACGGTGATGGCACGCTCGATACCGCGGCGGAGCAGACGCTCACCCTGAACAACG
>JBAUSV010000061.1:0-5569 GCA_049581885.1 Gammaproteobacteria bacterium
TACGGCGTCATCGACAAAAAGGTCGATTACATGCCCGACGAATACCAGTCGGCCTACTTCATCATGTGGCACGACGCGGACGGCAAGATCCTGCTGGCCAAGGAGGTCTACCAGGCGGCCCCCGACCACCAGGTCACGGCCTGCCAGATCATCCACATCGACAAGCGCGTATTCAACGCCATCTCCGGCGAGCTATCGGCAGCGAAAGCCAGCAAACGGAAAACGTCTCAGAAATTTTGATACCACGGGAGCCGACCGCCGCCGGTTGCGTTTGGATAACCGATTTCCGCAGTGGCCTGAGTCCAGGTACGGCCAATACCGGACTTTGTGCGACGCAAAACAGCCGGCCGGAGTTGGCCAGAGAGCGGACGGCGCACACTGCTGCTGGAAACTAGGTAGTCAAGTCGACATCGCGGTCTGCCTAAGACGAACCTGGCTGTACAGTTCTCCTGGCGGTCCAGTTTGGCTCGGGAACGGGCGCCACAAGATGCCTCCATGCTGATCGGCCCGGGCGCGAAGTTGGCGAGCTAGAAGAGCACCGGGCCGCCCCTCTGATGTCTGCGCGGCACCGTCCGACCCGTCCACCCGGTGAAGCTGAAGCAGTGTCTTCGCCAGACCGCCTCGCATTGCCGCAATCGCCGTTTTTGTTGCTCCTTTCGGTTGCCTGGGTTGCTTCGCGTTTCCACTCCCCACTGAAGAAGATTTGACATATTTCAAGGCGCGGACCGCGCTCTGTTGTTACGGTGTTACTGTACTCAGGCGCGACAGGTACCCCGTTGCAGCAAGGTCTATGGCCTTGCGAGTACAAATGTCTGGTCTCATAGGCAGTTGTCAATTCCCTCTGACTCCCTGGCGCCCCTCGCCGGGGCCTTCTTTCCTTGCGCGGGATGATTTGGGCGTCCGCTCGCGTCTGATGCGCTGTGGGGTGGGGGCAGACAGGAACCACCTCGACGGTGGAGAACCCCAAGCATCATAGGACTGACCGCGTTGGAACCGGTGACACACAACCGTGATCCATCACGTCGGCAAGCGACCGCGCCTGAACCGACACGAGGCGAGGGAGTGACGCCGCATGCCACTCTAAGAGCCCACGCCCAACTCGGTCATGGCCGTGTCGGGTAGAAGGCGTCCTACCTCGTACCTGGCAGCATACGCTGGAGCACTCGGTCACCACGGATGAAATAGTGGTAGAGGGCGGCGACTACATGCAGGCCTACGAGTCCCAGCAGCACATAGTTGGCTAACAATGCGTGTACGTCGCCTGTCCAACCCCATCCGGAGGCCCGCGTTGCGAGCAACTTTGGCAATTCAAATAACCCGAAAAATGAGACCTGCATGTTACGCCAGGACGCGTTCATCCAGCCCAGCACCGGTACGATGAACAGAAACACGTACAGCAACCAGTGATTCACCCGAGCCCATTGCATTTGCCACGGCGGGAGACCGTCTTCAGGTAGCGGCTCCCCGTGAGTGGTTCTCACGGCCAGCCGTACGACGGCCACGAACATGATTAGGATACCGACTGAGACATGCAGATCGATGAGTGTGCTAACAGGGACGGTGCGGCCAATATGAGGCATCGTCCAACCGAAGACATACTGGGCGATAAGCAATCCCACGATCAGCCAATGCAGGAATTTGGCTGTACCTGAATACCGAGGACCAACGGCCTGTGAATTCATGAGCTTTTTCTCCTCTCGGTAAGCGGCCCATACCCACGAATAGTCGTCCGAGATACGGACTGTGCGTCCACGCGTTGTTTTCGGCGTCGATCGTGCGAAGCTCCGGCGCTAACGGAATTGCTGTTAATCGAGCACGTGTAAAGACGTTGCCATCGCTCCTCCTACCACAATGCCCGGACCGAGAAGTCAGGGGATTGTGGGGTCTTCTTATAGCCTGTTCGACGGTCGTCCAGTATCTGAAACATGCTCCGAAACCTGGGCAAGGTCACTGTCCCAGGATTTTAGCTCACGGCACCGACTTGGGCCGATTTCAAGCCGCACTAGGCGTTATTGGCGCGACGTGACATTGGCGGACAATACTCGGCCCCTATCTTCTCAGCCGGTATGCGCTGGAACCAAAAAGGCGGTACCCTATCTACAGTCGCGTCGGCCCTGCGATCTCGACGCGCATGCCCGAAGGAAAGGCCGATGCGGAACGAAGTCTTGGTACTGGCCTGCATGTTCGCGCTCGTCGGTTGCGCGACGGCTCCGCGACGCCCCGCGCCGCCAACGGTACTTTCCAACGCAGCGCCCGCCGGCTTTTCGCCCGCTATACGCCTTGTCACGACGGATCTCGCTGGCTTTTCCCGCCGCGCATCGAGCCTTTTCTCCAGTATCCGCCGGTCTGCGGGCAACGGCCCCGTCAGTGTCCTGGAGTTGTCCGGCGGCGGTTCGGCAGGCGCATTCGGAGCCGGCGCCCTTGTCGGCCTGGCCAAGGCGCATGAGAGGCCGCGGTTCGATCTTGTTACGGGCGTCAGCGCGGGCGCATTGATCGCGCCTTTCGCGTTTCTGGGCCCCTCTTGGGATCCTCAGCTCAAGGCGGCGTTCACGACGGACTACCGTGGGCTCTTCGGTCGGTCTTCCTCGTGGCGGTTCGTCAGCCGGCTGTTGTTGCCGTTGGGACGCAAATCGAACGACCCCTTGTTTCGCTTGGTCGACCATTACGTTACGCCAGAGCTGATTGCTGCCGTCGCACGTGAGAGCAAATCGGGCCGGCGGTTAATCGTGGCGACGACCGATCTGGATTCGGAGGAGACCGTACTATGGAACATGAGCGCGATCGCAGAGCACGGCGGAAAGTCCGCCCGGGTCTTGTTCCGCGACGTGCTGGTTGCCTCGGCAAGCGTACCGGGCTTCTTCCCGCCCGTACTGATCCCGGTGCACGAGGGTACCCACGCCTATGACGAGTTGCACGTCGACGGCGGCGTCACGACAACCGTGTTTGCGTTTCCCCTGGTGGCGAGCTTGCTTCCACACCTGCCACCCCTACACGGTGGAAGGCTCTACATAATCGTCAACGGTCAATTGGCCCACTTGCCCAAAACGACACCGGTCAATACACTGAGCATACTGACGCGGAGTTCTCTCGCCGCTGAGACATACAATACGCGCAGAGCGATCATCAATACGATCAACCTCAGCCGCCGGCTAGGCATGCAGTTACGCGTGACCTCAATTCCCGCAAGTTTCCCCTTCCGCCATTCCCTCGACTTCAATTCGAAGTACATGCGCAAGCTTTTTGCTTATGGAGAGGGGTGTGCCGCTGCTGGCCACTTATGGCTCACCCCGGAACAGGCGAACAAACTGAACATGAGCGCACGCCCTGCACGCAAAGGCGTGCCGCTCACCTGCCCCGACACGCCTGTACCCGCGTTGCCTTGAGAACTACGCATCCCACAAGCTTGCCGCCGAGTGGATCAGGACCGACCCCGCGTCTTCACCAGATAGGCTATGCACTGTAACCGGCACAAGGCAGGCAAACCGACTGACCGTCTATCAGGCGCGCCTTGTTCTCGGCCACCGCCTCCCGACACTTTTGACAGAAAATCAGATTGAAACTCGGCGCCGGACTCTCTGGCAGCGGGTAGTCAAATGGGTCAGAGACCAGGAACAACTCGTCGTCCGATTTTGACAGCAGACCGTTTACGAGACCTTCACTGATATCCAAAGGTATCTGTGTGGGGGGGGCGCCTTCATGGCGCATTTTGACGAACGGGGACTTAAAGGATGCATCCATCACCTCCGGGCGGACCGATACGCGAACGGCCTTGTGGCTTGCTTTGTCAATCAGGTTCAGCGCCCATTTCCCGTATTCGGCTCGCCGTATAAGGCCCTTTCCGAATGTGCAACCAGTGCTCATTTGCACCCCGTCGGCAAAGCAACCTGCCGCGTGACCGCTGCCGGTCTCCACCACGACCAGCTTCGCCATGTTCAGTTCGCGTTCTGCGCCTAGCGCGTTCAACGCAACCAATCCGGCGCGGAACCCGAGGGGCATCCCTCCGCATACATGGCCATGAATAAAGAAGGCCGACTCCAGTAGGGTATCCCACAGCGGTCCGAAGGCCTGCCCTTTGGCGCTGAGTTTCCGTACGGCTTCGATGTGCTCCTTTTGCATGATGACGCCTCCTGCATCAAGGACTGAGTAAGGGAGAGACAATCGGCCAGGAGAATTTGACGGCCACACCAAGCAACAGCACGCCAAAGATTTCTTTGATCCATCGGGCCTTCATCTGCTCCTTCATGACCCTGGCACCGATCTGCGATCCGACAATGACGGCAATCAGGCCCATGACCATGATCCTCCAATCATAGTGGCCTTCAGCAACGTGTCCGGCAAATCCGGAGAACGACGAGAACACGACCACGAAGGACGAGGTCGCCGCCGCTTGCTTGGTCGGGTAGCCCATGGCCATCAACATGGGGACGAACAGGAAACCCCCGCCGATGCCCAGCAGGCCGGCGATAAATCCAATGACTAACCCAGCGGATCCTGTAAGAACCGCCCGTTTACCGAACGCGAGTAACTCAGTCGGCTCGCGCTTCGACGAACTCAGTAGCATTTTTGTGCCGGCAACGAGCATCCCGATGGAGAACAAAAGCTTGAGTATGTCTGTCGGCACGAAGCGGGTCATCACAGCACCCGCGGGGGCCGCAATGAGGGAGGTCACGACCATTGGGATCCCGCCTCGCACGTCCACCATCTTGGCACGCAGATAGTAAATGGCCGCCGAGAGCGCAGTGACCCCGTTAAGGAGCAGCCCGGTGGGGATGGCGACGTCCTTCATCCCGAACCCGAACCAGGTAAAGACGGGAATGTAGAGCATCGACCCGCCGAGTCCCAGCATGGAAAAGAGGAACGCTAGGAACAGAATCACGAAGCCGAGCGCTATCATGCCGTTCTCCCAGCCCGTCGCGCCTGCGCAGGTGGCATCCATGAACCGCCCCGGGAATCGCGGAGGCTGGTTGGTTTAAGTCAGGCTGCCGCGGCGGCCTGACAGTTGAGTTGCCGGTAGTAGTTTGCCTCAGCTTCTACCGGCGGGATATACCCCAGCGGCCGCATCAGGCGCTGGTGGTTGTACCAGGCCACCCATTCCAGGGTGGCCAGTTCGACGGATTCGCGGGATTTCCAGGGGCCGCGCCGATGGATGACCTCCGCTTTGTACAGCCCGTTGATGGTCTCGGCCAGGGCGTTGTCGTAGCTGTCGCCCCGGCTACCGACCGAGGGTTCGATGCCGGCCTCGGCCAAGCGCTCGGTGTAGCGAATGCTGACGTATTGCGACCCGCGGTCGGAGTGATGGATCAGGGCCTCGTCACGCTCGGGCTGGCGGGCGTACAGGGCCTGTTCCAGGGCGTCGAGCACGAAGTCCGTGGCCATGGTGCGGCTGACCTGCCAGCCCACGATGCGCCGGGCAAAGACGTCGATGACGAAGGCCACGTACAGCCACCCCTGCCAGGTCGACACGTAGGTGAAATCCGACACCCACAGCTGGTTCGGCCGCGCGGCCGTGAATTGCCGGTTCACCCGGTCCCGCGGGCACGGTGCCGAACGGTCCGGCACGGTGGTGCGC
>JBAUSV010000062.1:0-6701 GCA_049581885.1 Gammaproteobacteria bacterium
AAACCGTCCGTCAAAACGGTAGAACCCTTTCAGACTTTTAGCTGTTTGCGTGGAAGCGCTTGGAAGCGTTAATGGTGCCCGGGGCCGGACTCGAACCGGCATGGCCTTGCGGCCGAGGGATTTTAAGTCCCTTGCGTCTACCGATTTCGCCACCCGGGCTTAGCCCATACATTCGCAAATGGAGGCCAGAGTCGGAATCGAACCGGCGTACACGGCTTTGCAGGCCGCTGCATGACCACTCTGCCATCTGGCCTTCGGCGTTTGCGCAATATAACAGCTTGCACCATCATATTGGCGAGTAACTCGGTGTGCGCTTAATGCGCTTTCCACAAAAAAAACCCCGGCTGGCCGGGGGTCTTTAAAACTGGAGCGGGAAACGAGATTCGAACTCGCGACCCCAACCTTGGCAAGGTTGTGCTCTACCAACTGAGCTATTCCCGCTTTCTTGCCGCATATTTTAGAGGCGTCGCCGTGGGTGTCAAGCCCGAACAGCGTAATTAAGTCGAATGCAGGCCTGCTTGCGCCTGAACTGGTCGGGGTGAGAGGATTCGAACCTCCGACTTCCTGCTCCCAAAGCAGGCGCGCTACCAGGCTGCGCCACACCCCGTCTGTGCGCATGTTAGCCGCCCCCCGGGCCGTGGTCAACGCTCACGGCGGCAGGGCCGGTACAATAAGCTCCCATTCGCCGCGAAATTACCATGAGCGCTCGCCTTCTGGACGGTAAGGCCGTCGCCCTACAGATTCGCCGCCGCCTGCGTACCGAAGTGGACGCGTTGACAAGCGCCGGACAGCGCCGCCCCGGTCTCGCCGTGGTATTGGTGGGCGAAGACCCAGCCTCCGAGATCTACGTTCGCCACAAGCGCGACGCCTGCCGCGAAGTCGGCATCGAAACCACGGCCTACGAGCTGCCCGCAGATACCCATCCCGCAGAACTCGACTACCTGATTGAGCGCCTGAATGCGCAAGACAGCATCGACGGTATTCTGGTCCAGCTTCCACTTCCCGACCACCTGGATGCCGCCGACCTGCTGGAGAAAATCGATCCCGCCAAGGATGTGGACGGTTTTCACCCCTACAACGTCGGCCGCCTGGTTCAGCGCATTCCAAAGCTACGCTCCTGTACGCCCAAGGGCATCATGCACCTGCTGGAAAGCATCGACGAGCCATTCAAGGGCCGTCACCACGTTATCGTCGGCGCCTCCAACATCGTGGGCCGCCCGATAGCGCTCGAACTCCTGCTCGCCGGTGCCACGGTGACGATCTGCCACAAGTTCACTGAAGATCTGCGCGCGCATGTGGAACGTGCCGATGTGCTGGTGGTGGCCGTGGGCAAGCGCGGCGTAGTCGATGGCCGCTGGATCAAGCCCGGCGCCACTGTGATCGATGTCGGCATGAACCGGCTCGAAGACGGCAAACTCGCAGGCGACGTGGACGTTTCAACGGCGAGCGAACGCGCCGCGTGGATCACACCGGTTCCGGGCGGCGTCGGCCCCATGACGGTCGCCATGCTGCTCGAGAACACGCTCGAGGCGTATCACGCACGCACTACGCATCACGTTCCGTTGCGCAGGGAAAATATCTAGGGTTGATCTTCGGCCGGGGTTTTCTTCTTGGCGGCAAAATTCAATCGGCTAACGCCCAGCATGTAGGCAGTCGCACTGGCGATATAGATCGACGAGTAGGTGCCGACGGCAATACCGATCAACAAGGCCAGCGAAAAACCGCGCAAGGAGGGACCGCCGACTACCAGCAACGCTATCACTACGAGCAGGGTCATGCCCGAGGTCATGATGGTACGCGACAGCGTCTGATTGATAGCCGAATTGATGATTTCGATTGGTTCGCCACGACGCATGCGCTTGAAATTCTCGCGGATCCGGTCGAACACCACCACGGTATCGTTAACCGAATAACCCAGCACGGCCAGCACCGCCGCCAAAACGTCCAGGTTGAACTGGAGGCGAAACAGCGAGAAGATGCCGACCACGAACACCAAATCATGCAGGGTCGCGGCGACCGCGCCCAGCGCCAGGCGCCACTCGAAGCGCACCAGCAGGTAGATGAAGATCATGATCAGGGTGACGATCAGTGCCAGGAAACCCTGGGTCCGAAGCTCGCTCCCGACCTGCGGACCAACCACGTTAACCTGCTTTTCCATGACTTTCGGATTTTGGGCCTGGAGTGCACTCACGACCTGTTCACCCACGGTCTTGGCGACCTGATCCTTGTGTGGCTGAAGGCGGATCATCACATCCTGCGGCGCACCGAAATGCTGGGCCGTAAATTCCTTGAATCCGGCCTGCTGCAGCGTAGTGCGCACCGTCTGTATGGAGGCCGCCTGGGGATAAGTGACCTCGACAGCCACACCGCCGGTGAAATCGATACCCAGATTCATCCCACGCCCGAACAAGGAAACCAGTGCCGCCAAAAGAACGAGGATAGACATCGTCAGCGCCAGCTTGCGCGTACGCATGAAGTTAATGTGTGTCTGGCGTTTAAACAGTTCCATTACGCCCTCCTCAAACCGGCAGCGACTTGAGTCGACGGCCACCGAAGACCGCATTGACTATGGCACGGGTTCCCATGATCGCCGTGAACATGGAGGTCACGATACCGAGCGACAGCGTAATCGCAAAGCCCTTGATGGGTCCGGTTCCGATTGCGAACAGCACCAGCCCCGCAATCAGCGTGGTCAGATTGGCATCGACAATGGTCGCCATGGCGTGTTCGTAGCCGGCCTGAATCGCGGCCTGCGGCGACGAACCGACGCGCAGTTCCTCGCGAATACGTTCATAAATCAGCACGTTCGCATCAACCGCCATACCGACCGTCAGCACGATACCTGCAATGCCCGGCAAAGTCAGCGTGGCTTGCAGCAGCGACAGCAATGCCACGATCAAAACCAGGTTCATGATCAGGGCAGCATCGGCAATGAGTCCGAACGCCTTGTAATAGAGCGCCATTCCGACCACCACCAGGATAAAGCCGAGCGTCACGGCCAGAAAACCCAGATGGATGTTCTGCTTGCCGAGGCTGGGTCCGATCGTGCGCTCCTCGACGATATTCATCGGCGCGGCCAGCGGCGTGCGCAACGTCAAGGCAAGGTTCTTGGCTTCATCCTGCCCCAGCCCCGTAATCTGGAATCGGTTGGAGAAGACCCCCGCAATGTGCGAGTTATTGATCACCCGTTCCACTTTCTTGTGGGTCGTGATCGTCTTTCCGTTCACCTTATGCGTTTCGGTGAGGTACTGGATATAAAGCACCGCCATCAGCTTGTTCAGGTTGTGTCGGGTGACATCACCCATACGCGCAGCCGCAGCGGAATTGAGGGACACATTGACATCGGGCGTGCCGCTTTGCTGATCGAATCCTGATGTAGCGTCAGTGATCTCCGGGCCGTTGGCAATGATTGCTCGCTGCAGCAGCACCGGGTTGCCATTCTGGTCCTTGAAAAGTTGCGCATCGATCGGCACCTGTCCGGTGCGTGCCACCTCAGCCGGATCAACGGTGCCCTGGTAATCGAGCCGGAACTGTACGGTAGCGGTATCGCCCAATTGCTGCTTGGCGCGGGCCACATTCTGCATGCCCGGCAATTCGACAATAATCGAATTCTGGCCTTGACGCTGAACCAATGGCTCGGCGACACCCAACTCGTTCACACGTCGGCGCAAAGCCGCAACGTTCTGTTCCACCGCCAGGGTACGAATCTGCTGCAAACGCGCCGGCGACGGCGTCACACGCAGCATGGAATCGCCCTTGACGCTGTAGTCGACAAAAGTCACCTGCGGGTAATTCTTGCGGATCGTGTCCTTGGCCCGGTCACGCTGAGCCGGGGACGAAAACACGAATTGCAGTGCCTCGTTCTGATACGAGGAGCCCTTGTAGCGCACCTGCGCCTGCCGCAAGTCGGTTTGAATACTGCGCAGATCGTTTTCGAGCGTCTGGTTGATCGCTGCCTTGATATCCACATTCAGGCGAAAATAAATGCCGCCTACCAGATCGAGCCCCTTCGCCAGCGGCTTCAGGCCCAACGTTTGCATCCAGTGCGGTGTCTGCGGCACCAGATTCTGCGCTACCGAGTAATCATCCGTATTCAAACTGCCGCGAATGACCGAACTGGCCCGGAGCTGTTCGTCGGTATCCTTGAAAACGATCACGCCCTTGCCGGATTCGTTGCGCGTACTCAGGTAGGGAATCTTCGCCTGCTCCAGCGCACTCGTCGCCTTGTTCAATACCCCCTTATTAAATGTGGCGGAATTGATCGGTGCAATCTGAACGGCCGGTGCATCGCCAAAAATGCTGGGCATGGCAAAAATCAGGCCCAGCAGCACAATGGCGATAACCAGCAAATTTTTCCACAGCGGATAGCGGTTCATAAGTTAGCCGCCTCCTGCCGTTCATCCCTGAGCGGTAAGCGCATCATAGGAATACAGTCCCTTTTATCCGTGTTTGATGGTGCCCTTGGGGAGTACGGTTCCGATGGCGTTTTTCTGTACCCGGATCTCTACACCCTTGGCAATTTCGATGCCGATGAACTGCTCGCCCAACTCGGTTACCCTGCCCAGCATGCCGCCGGTGGTCACAACTTCGTCGCCCGCGCCGATCTGCTCGACCATCTGCCGATGCTGCTTCTGGCGCTTTTGCTGGGGCCGGATCAACAGAAAATAAAAGCCCACGAAAAGAACCGCCATCAACAGGATAAAGGTCAGGGAGGAGCCTCCCGCTGCCGGCGTACCGCCGCCACCCGCCGCCCAAGCATCGGAAATCAGAAAGTGCATCAGGTACCTCGAAATCAGTACATCGAAATGTTAGCGGCACATTATGGCATAGTCTCGGCGGATTCCAATCCTTTGCGTATGGCGTAGAAATCGCGCCGGAACTCGGTAAATCGCCCCTCGGCGATGGCCGCACGCAGCCCCGCCATCAGCTCCTGGTAATAATACAGGTTGTGGCCGGTGGCCAGGCGCGCGCCCAGGATCTCGTTGCAGTCCTTGAGATGGCGCAGGTACGCCAGACTGTAGTTCCGGCACGTATAGCAGCCGCACTCCGGGTCCGGCGGCGCCAGATCCTCGCGATAGCGCGAATTCTTGAGTTTGATCGTGCCGTACCGGGTGAAGAGCTGGCCGTTGCGCCCGTTGCGGGTCGGCAGAACGCAGTCGAACATGTCGATGCCGCGGGCGACGGCCTCTACGAGATCCTCCGGCCGCCCCACACCCATCAGGTAGCGCGGGCGATCGGCCGGCATCGCGGGCTGTAGCACGTCCAGTATGCGCTCCCGCTCCTCCGCCGGTTCTCCCACCGAGAGGCCCCCGATCGCGTAACCATCAAAGCCGATCGCCTTGAGGCCCGTCAGGCTTTCCAGGCGCAGTTCGGGGTGCATCCCGCCCTGGACGATGCCGAACAGCGCCGCCGGACTGTCGCCATGCGCCTTGCGGGCCCGCGCCGCCCAGCGTAGCGACAGGCGCATCGAATCGGCCGCCTCCTTTTCGGTCGCAGGGTATGGCGTGCACTCGTCGAACACCATCACCACGTCCGAACCCAGCGCCCGCTGCACGGCGATGGACTCCTCCGGGCCCAGAAACACCGGGCTGCCGTCCACCGGCGAGCGGAACTTCACGCCCTCCTCGGTCAACTTGCGCAATGCCGCGAGGCTCCACACCTGGAAGCCGCCGGAATCGGTGAGGATCGGTCCCTGCCAGTTCATGAAGTCGTGCAGATCGCCGTGGGCACGGATGATCTCCACCCCCGGGCGCAGCATCAAATGGAAGGTGTTGCCAAGCAAAATCTCGGCACCGGTCGCGCGCACCTCCTCGGGCGTCATGCCCTTGACGGTGCCCAGCGTGCCCACCGGCATGAAGGCCGGCGTCTGCACCGTGCCGCGCTCGAACGTGAGCCGCCCGCGCCGGGCCGCGTTGTCGGTTTTCATCAACTCGAACTTCATTCGCCCGCTACCGTCGGGTTCACGTCGATCAACATGGCGTCTCCATAGCTGAAGAAACGATAACCCGCTTTCACCGCATGGCGATAGGCCGCGAGCACGGCCTCGCGCCCGGCGGCGGCGCTCACCAGCATGAGCAGTGTCGAGCGCGGCAGGTGAAAATTGGTGACCAGGGCGTCCACCGTGCGAAACGTGTAGCCCGGAGTGATGAACAGCTCGGTTTCACCCGAATACGGCTTCAGCGTGCCGTCGGCGCCCGCGCTCTCCAACGCCCGCACCACCGTGGTGCCGACCGCCACCACGCGTCCGCCGCGCTTGCGCGCCGCCTCGACCGCGGCCACCACCTCCGGCCCGACTTCGCACCACTCCTGGTGCATGCGGTGCGCTGACAGATCCTCGCCACGCACCGGCTGGAAGGTGCCGGCTCCGACGTGCAGCGTCAGGCGCACGCTCTGCACGCCACGCTTTTCCAGCCCGGCGAGCACCGCATCATCGAAATGCAGGCTCGCAGTGGGCGCGGCAATGGCGCCGGGCACGCGGGCAAACACACTCTGGTAGCGCTCACGGTCGCCGGCCTCGTCCTCGCGCTCTATATAGGGGGGCAACGGCATATGTCCCGCCCGCTGCAACAGAGCCATCATCGTCTCGTCGAACGCTTCCACCCGCACCAGGGCGTCCTGCCGATCAATCACCGCCAGCCGACCGCCACCCTCGATCGCCAGCTCCTGGCCTGCGCGCAGCGGCTTGGACGCCCGGCCATGGG
>JBAUSV010000063.1:0-3317 GCA_049581885.1 Gammaproteobacteria bacterium
ATCTGGTGGTGGCCGGCGCGCTCGATTTCGAAGCCGCGGCGTTGCATCAGGTCATCGTGCGGGCGACGGACTCCGCCAACAACACCTTCGACAAGACCTTCACCATCGACGTTACCGACGTCAACGAGGCGCCGACCGACATTGCGCTGTCGAACGGCTCGGTGGCCGAGAACAGCGCCAACGGTGTGGTGGTCGGGGCGCTGTCGGCTGTCGACGCGGATGCGGGCGACACTGCGTCCTTCACGCTTCTCAACGACGCCGGCGGCCTGTTCGCGCTCAACGGCAGCGACGTGGTCGTCGCCGGTCCCCTCGACTACGAGACCGCGACCTCGCACCAGATCACGGTGCGGGCGACCGACTCCGGCGGCCTGACCGTCGACAAGGTCCTGACCATCGACGTCACCGATGTGGCGGGCCTCACCGTCGTCGGCGATGCCGGCAATAACGTGCTCACCGGCTCGCCCGAGAACGACACCATTCAGGCCCTCGGCGGCAACGATGTGCTTCAAGGCCTGGCCGGCGACGACACGCTGGATGGCGGCGCTGGCTTCGACCGTGCGGTCTACACCGATGCCACCGGCTCGATCAGCGTGGACATGGCGGCGGGCACCGTCACCGGGTCCGGGGTCGGCAATGACACTTTGGTGTCGATCGAGTCGGTGCAGGGCGGCGATTTCGCCGACAATTATGTCGCTACCAGCTTCAATTCCGGCTCCAACGGCTCGTTCAATGAGTTCGAAGGCATGGCCGGCGACGACACCATCACTGGCAACGGCAACACGCGGGTCTCCTACCTGCACGCCGGGGCCGCGGTCACCGTCGACGTCGCGGCCGGCACCGGGACGGGTGATGCCTCGGTCGGCACCGACAGCTTCACCGGTGTCAGTGCGGTGCGCGGCTCGATGTATGACGACACCATCGAGGGCAGCAACAACGGCTTCGAGCAGTTCGAAGGCCGCGGAGGCAGCGACCTAATCGACGGCCGCGGCGGCCTGGACCGGGTGCGCTACGAATTCGAGTCCGCCGCCATCCAGGTCGATCTGGCGTCCGGTGTCGTCACCGGCGGCGATGCCGGCGGCGGCCAGGATACCTTGCGCTCGATCGAGCTGGTGCGCGGCACCAATTTCGACGACACCTTCGACGCTACCGGCTTCGGCCCCTCGAGCACCAACGCCGGCAGCGCCGGGACCTACAACGAGTTCGAGGGGATGGGCGGCAACGACACCATCACCGGCAACGGCAACACCAATCTGGTGTTCTACAACGCCACCGGCGGGGTGACGGTGGACTTGGCGGCGGGCACGGTGACGGGCGACGCCTCGGTCGGCTCCGACACCATCACCGGCGGTGTCAATACGGTCACCGGCTCGCAGTTCGACGACACCTTGGAAGGCTTCGCCAACCCGTTTGGCGTGGCGAACGTATTCGACGGCCGCGCCGGCAACGACACCTTCGACGGCCGGGACGGCTACGATCAGGCCGTCTATAACAATGATGGCGCTACCCACTCCGGCATTGTCGTGGACATGGCAACCGGCACGGTCACCGGCGATGCCTCGATCGGCACCGATACCCTGATTTCGATTGAATCGGTGCGCGGCACCAATTTTGCCGACACCTATGATGCGACCGGCTATACCGGGGCCTCGGCCGACCTGCCGTTGGGCGCTGACTTCAGCGAATTCGAGGGCATGGGTGGCGACGACGTCATCACCGGCAACGGCAACACCCGCATCTCCTACCTGAATGCCAGCTCGGGCGTCACCGTCGATCTGGCCGCCGGCACCGCGGATGGCGATGCCTCGGTCGGGCATGACACCTTCATCGATGTGTCGCGCGCGCGCGGCTCCAATTTCGATGACACGATTTCCGGTGACGGCAACAACAACGTGCTCGAGGGCCGCAACGGCAACGACGTTCTCGACGGCCGCGGCGGCAACGACACGCTGACCGGCGGCGGCAATGCCGACACTTTCGTCTACGCCACCGGCGGCGGCGCCGACACCATCACCGACTTCAACCAGGGTGAAAGCGACCAGATCGACCTCAGTGGGGTGAATGGGGTGACCGATTTCGCCGGCGTGCTGGCGCTCGCCAGCCAGAGCGGCGCCGATACCGTCATCGACTTCGGCGGCGGCGATACCCTGACGCTCACCGGCGTCACTTTGGCTAACCTGACCGCCAACGACTTCGTGTTCCAGGCGGGGCCGCCCACGGTGACGCTGACGGTCGCCGCCGGCAACGGCTACGACATGCACGGGCTCTATGGTGACCTGGGCTATGCCGATGGTCATGCCACGGGCGCGACCCACGACACCACCTATTACGACATGATCAATGCCGGCACCGGCCACACCATCCACCTGACCGGCAGCGGCTTGACCTATGACGGCAGCGACAGTCTGACCGGCGGCACCATCAACGGCATCGAAATCCAGGGGGCCGCGAACAGTCCCACTTACGTCACCATGACCGGGTTCGCGATCGATGCCGCGTCCTACATCAGCGCTGCCGCGGCTCTCAGTGGCAGCAGCAATCCGGTTCCGTTCAGCAGCCTCTTCAACCAGTACGCCTATGATGCGCACGGCAGTGCCGGCAACGACATCATGCCGAGCTTCGCCAACGCCGACACCTTCGACGGCGGTGCCGGCCTCAACACCGTCGATTATCTCCATTACGGTTCGGGCATCACCGTCGACCTGGCCGTTCCCAGCCAGAATACCGGCAACGCGGCGGGTGATAGCTATGTCAATATTACCGGCGTCATCGGGACTAATTACGATGACGTGCTGATCGGCGATGCCAACGCCAATGCGCTGGAGGGCGGCCAGGGTGCCGACTCGCTGACCGGTGGTGGCGGGCCGCTCGACTTTGCCTCTTACCAGCACGCCAGTGCGGCCGTGATCGCCAATCTCGCTGATCCGAGCGGCAATACCGGGGATGCCGCTGGCGACACCTATAGCGGCATCAATAGCCTGCTCGGTTCGAACTACGACGATACCCTGACCGGTGACGCGGGCGACAACTACCTGCGGGGCCGGGGCGGTGCCGATGCCCTCGACGGCGGCGCCGGCACCGATACCGCCGACTACAACAACGGCCCCGCGGTTCGGGCCGACCTCAGCAATCCGGGCACCAATACCGGCAACGCGGCGGGCGACAGCTATGTCTCGATCGAGAACCTGCGCGGCAGCGGATTCGACGACACGCTGATTGGCGACGCCGGCGCCAACGGCATCGCTGGGCAGGGCGGCAACGACACCATCAACGGTGGCGGGGGCAACGACAGCCTGACTGGCGGCGGCGGCGCCGACACC
>JBAUSV010000064.1:0-1849 GCA_049581885.1 Gammaproteobacteria bacterium
GCCATGGCCGGACTTTCGGGCAGCACACTCCTGGAGGAACCCCAGGCGGCATTCTATGCCTGGATTCATGGCGCCGGAGGAAAATGGCGTGATCAGGTAAAGATGGGAGACCTCATCCTGGTTACGGACGTGGGAGGGGGGACAACGGACCTGAGTCTGATTCAAGTGTCGGAAGAAGAAGGGGAGTTGGCCCTCGAACGGGTCGCCGTGGGAAAACACCTTCTTGTGGGCGGCGACAATATGGATCTCACATTGGCCTACTTTATCGCAAACCGCATGGCATCAAGCGGTCAGAAGCTGGACGCGCACCAGATGCGGGGCCTGTGCCATGGCTGCAGAACGGCAAAAGAGCATCTTTTTGAAAAGGAAGGCCCCGAGAGCTTTCCCATCACTATCTTGAGCAGGGGAAGCCGCCTGATCGGCGGTTCCATCAAGACCGAGCTTGTGCGCAATGAGATGGAGGACGTTCTTACAAAAGGATTTTTTCCCCCGTGCGACAGCGCCGTGCAGCCAAAAGAGCAGGTTCGAACCGGTGTAAGGGAGTTGGGGCTCTCCTATGCCTCGGACCCCGCCATCACCCATCATCTGGCCCATTTCCTCGGGAGGCAGGGGTCGGACGCGGGGCCTGCCTGTCCCACCGCTGTTTTGTTCAACGGTGGGGTGATGAAGGCAAAAGGCCTTCGAAGAAGAGTCCTGAACGTGTTGGGATCGTGGGCCGAAGAAGCCGGCCGAAAACCGCCAAGGGAGATCGGAATCGACGACTTCGATCTTGCCGTGGCAAGGGGCGCCGCCTGCTACGGTCTTGCAAGGCGCGGCAGGGGAATTCGCATAAGAGGCGGCCTTTCCCGGTCTTACTATATCGGCATGGAGGCGTCTTTTCCGGCCGTGCCCGGCATGCCTACGCCTGTCAAGGCCCTCTGCGTAGCCCCCTTCGGCATGGAGGAAGGAACGGACGCTTCTCTTGCGGAGAGGGAATTCGGTCTGGTTGTGGGCGAGCCGGTCCGATTTGATTTTTTGGGCAGCACCTCCAGGCAGAACGACCGGATTGGAACGGTGGTGGAAGACTGGGAGGGGGACATCGAAAAGATCACCACCGTGGAAACGGTGCTGGAAGGAGTGGCGGGGACCGTGCTTCCCGTTACCATGGATATCCGGGTCACGGAGGTGGGAACGCTTGAGCTGTGGTGCGTATCCACGGAAACCGACCACAAATACCGGCTGGAATTCAATGTCCGGGAAAGGGCGGAAGAATAATGGGCCGCTATATCGTCGGCATAGACCTGGGAACGACCAATTCCGCCGTCACCTATGTGGATCTTGAAAGCATCAAGGAGGAAGCCCAACCGCGGTCCAATATCAGGATCTTTAAGATCCCCCAGGTGACCGCGCCTGGCGAGATTTCCAACCTGGAAATTTTCCCTTCCTTTCTCTATCTCCCCGGAGAACATGAACTCCCGAAGGATTCCATGAACCTGCCCTGGGACACCAAGATGGTCAATGTGGCCGGAACATTTGCCAGGGAACAGGGCGCCAAGGTCCCCAAGAGGATGGTGGCTTCGGCCAAGAGTTGGCTCTGCCACGGGAGGGTGGACCGCGAGGCCCCCATTCTCCCTTGGGGTTCCGACGAAACCGTAAACAGGGTCTCCCCCATCGCGGCCATATCCACCTACCTTCGTCATATCCGGGAGGCGTGGAACCACCATGTGGAGCGTATCGAGGAAGATCTTCTCGAAAACCAGACGGTCATCATCACCGTACCGGCGTCTTTTGACGAAGTGGCCCGGGATCTGACGGTCAAGGCCGCCACCATGGCCGGACTCAGGAATATCACCCTGATCGAAGAACCGCT
>JBAUSV010000065.1:0-2315 GCA_049581885.1 Gammaproteobacteria bacterium
CGATGGGTGTGTCGACCTCCGCCATGCGTGCGGCAAGCGGCAGCGCCCAGGCCGGGGCCAGCACATCGATCGTCGCCTCGGGCGCTTGCGACTTGAGCAGCTTGAACAGGGTATCGGCCATCACCAGGTCGCCCACCCAACTGGGTGCGGCCACCAGCACCCGGCCGTTGCGCATGGTTATTGCTGCAGCCAGTTGAGGTAATCAGCGACGCCTGCCTCGACGGTGCGGAATTCGACGTCGCAGCCGGTGGCACGCAGGCGCGCGAGGTCGGCCTGGGTAAAGCTCTGGTAGCGTCCCCGCAGATCGTCGGGGAAGGGAATGTATTCGATAGTGCCGCGTCCATTGTGCGCGATCACCGCGTTGGCGACGTCTTTGAAACTCTGGCTGCGCCCGGTGCCGCAGTTGTACACGCCGTTATGGCCGGGATGATCCAGGAACCAGAGATTGACGGCGACCACGTCGTCGACATACACGAAATCGCGCCGCTGCTCGCCGTCGCCGTAGCCGTCACAGCCGGCAAACAGACGACAGAGGCCGGCCTCGGCAATCTGGTTATTGAAATGCCATGCCACGCTCGCCATGCGGCCCTTGTGCTGCTCGCGCGGGCCGTACACATTGAAATAGCGGAAGCCGGCGACCGGCGAGCGGATCGCGGACAGGCGGCGACGCACGTAGCGATCGAACAACGTCTTGGAATAGCCGTAGAGGTTGATCGGCGCTTCGTTGGCGGAATCCTCGACGAAGCGCTCGCCCGCGCCGTATACCGAGGCCGACGAGGCATAAATGAAGGGGATGCCGCGCGCCGCCGCATACTCGAACAGCACTCGGGAATAGCGGTAATTCACGTCCATCATGTAGCGCCCGTTCCATTCGGTGGTATCCGAACAGGCCCCCTGATGGAAGATGGCCTCGATGCGCCCGTTCAGCTGGTCGTTTTCTATCCGCTCCAGAAAGCGCTCGTAGTGTTCGTAGTCGGCGATCCGCGCCGAGGCGATATTGACAAACTTGGTGCCGTCGGTGAGATCGTCCACCACGAGGATATCGTTCGCGCCGCGCGCGTTGAGCGCGTGGACGAGGTTGGAGCCGATAAACCCCGCGCCGCCCGTGACGATAATCACGCGGGCCGCGCCTCCGCCTCGTCGGCTTCGAGTTCAAAGCGCGTGCCGCAATACGGGCAAATCTCGTGGTCGCCCGGCTTCTCGAGCGGAATATAGACCTGCGGGTGAGAATTCCACAGGCTCATTTCCGGCGTCGGGCAATGCACCGGCAGGTCGGCGCCGTGCACCCGGATCCGGCGGGTGTCATTCGGTTCATGGCGGCGCTTGGGGTCGGGGCCCTGATACATGACGAAATCCTTGATTCAATGACGCAAATTATAACGACACTGCGGCCATCTCCTGGTGCAACCCACACGATTGCACTGCAGGCCCGGTCGGCGCCGCGCCTGCAGCGGCACTCTCAATGCCCGGACGGCGGCACCGGAACGTGCTCCGGCGCAAAGGTTTCGGACCAGCGCTCGGCAATGAAAGTGTGCGCCCGGATTTCGGCTTCCCCATCGGGCGGCAAACCGAGAACACGCCGGTTGGCAGCTTCGCGCAGGCATGCTACGGCCTGTGCCAGCCGAGGGGCATCGGGCACGTGCCCGACACGCGCCAGCGCCGTCATTTGCGCATCGAGCCCACTTGCCCGGATTACCGAGTGATCCTGTGGTGCGGCCTCCAACAACCACAGGGCAGCGAGGAATTCGCCATCAATCAGGGCCGCTCCGCTGGCGCTGCGCGGCGGCCCCGCTTCCGCCACCCGCACGCGCATGGCGCCCAGTTCACGGACCAGCGTTTCACGCTCTACGGGCCGCGTCAGCAAGCGCAAACGCTCGGCGTGGAATTGGCGCGCAAGACTTGGGCTCCCCGCCACCGGGCGCGCCCGTAACAACGCCTGTCGCTCCCATAACCAGGCCTGCTCGTGCTGGTAGCGCTGCCATGCATCGAAGCGCGAAAGCAGCAAGCCAGCGGCCCCCTCGGGCCGCAGACGCGTGTCCACCGCATAGAGCGGCCCCAGCAATGTGGGCTGACCGAGCAGCGAAATGCTGCGCTGGGCGAGACGCGCGAGATAGGTCTCGGCGGCCATGCCGTCGGCAGATGCCGGGGCTGCCGCCGCGTAAACAAAGACCAGGTCGAGATCCGAGGCAAAACCCAGCTCGCGGCTGCCGAGCTTGCCATAGCCGATGGCAAGCAGCTCGTGTCCAAGCTCGCCGTGACGGGCGCGCATGCGCGCGCCGGCCAACGTGAGCGCGGCGCGCACACTGCGCTCGGCG
>JBAUSV010000066.1:0-5896 GCA_049581885.1 Gammaproteobacteria bacterium
TTTCGATATAGATCACGATATATCTAAAGTCAAGATATACCTACAATCCCCCAGACAACGAGTTGCCCTTGCGCGAGGCTTGGTTTGTCGCTTGTCTATGCGCCCGGAATACGGCGGCCGGCGATTGACCGACGCCGGCATGGAACCGATGAGAACCGAAAAGGAAAGTGACCGATGACTGTTCGTATTCTTGGCCTGTCAGGCAGCCTACGTGCCGGCTCGTTCAATTCGGCTGCATTGCGGGCCGCTACGGAGCTTGCGCCAGAGGACACAACACTGGAAATTGGCTCGATCCGCGATATCCCACTCTATGACGATGACATTCGCGCAGCCGGAATTCCCGCTTCGGTCACGGCACTCCAGGAACAGATCCTGGCCGCCGACGCGGTACTGATTGCAACCCCGGAATACAATTACTCAATTCCCGGCGTACTCAAGAACGCGATCGACTGGCTATCCCGCCTCAAGCCGCAGCCCTTCAACGAAAAGCCGGTCGGCATCATCGGCGCGAGCATGGGCGGCATCGGCACCGCGCGGGCGCAATACGACCTACGCAAAACCTTCGTCTTCCTGAATGCGTACGTGCTCACCCAGCCTGAGGTCATGATCAGCGCCGCGCACACGCGGTTCGACGCGGAGGGCCGTCTGACCGACGAAGCAACGCGGAAATTCGTCGCCAACGCCATTGCTGCGCTGCGCGACTGGACGCTCCGCCTGAAGCGATAACCGAAACGGCACAGCACCGGATTCGGCGCTACATCGCACCGAACCGGATGCATGTGACTCTCGACATGGATCAACTGGACAGGTGTACGAACTCGCCCCCACTTCCGATGGCCGAACCGCCGGTTTGTCGGAACGATTACGACTTCACTGGGCCATGAGGAGCAAACGCATCAAGCCCACCCGCTACCGATCAATTCGCGGCGGACGGTGGCACCCGTCCCATCGCCAGGAATTCGCAGGCGAAGCCAAAATCGTCGTTGGAGAAACTCTGCTCCAAGGCCAGCATGGCATCATCGAACTCTCGTACCGTTATCAGCCCGGCAGCTATCAAAGGCTCGCGATAGTTCAGGTAATATTCTTTTTGATGCATTTCGAGTTCCGCGTTACGCCCGTAATAGGTTCCCAATCTCACGCGCGGCACGGCCAGGATCTGGAGTTCGATCAAGCCGGAGGAGCGGAACATCTGGTAAAGTTGCCGTCCCACATGCCGCCCCGCGGCGGTCGACGCCTGCAACCGGCGAACCGCGTCATTCAGCCGTTCCAGTGGCGATGCTTCAGCGGGATGGGACAGCCACGCGCCATCATCGACTTCCATGACCGCAACTCTACCTCCCGGCGCCGTCACCCTTACCATTTCGTCGAGAGCCAAGGCGGGCCTGTCCAGATGCTGAAACAGAAACCGGCTGACCGTCAGATCCTGGCTGGAGGATTCAACTGGCAGGCAATAGGCTTCACCGAGGCGGCTTTCCACACCGCAACCCAGCATCGAAGCCATTTCCTGCAGCAAGGCGACGCTATGCCCGTCACTGTCGACCGCCATGATTTGTGCCTGCGGACCGCACGCCCAAGCCATGTCCAGACACATGGCGCCGGTACCAGCCCCCACATCCAGCACACGGACATGCCCCGACGTCAGGCCAAAGACCGGCAAAACCGCGAGGCGCTGCATGTGCGTATGCATACTCTGGCGCAGAAGCCATGTCAGATCGCCTCCTTTGGGAAGCAGTGTCCGCGTCGCCGCTTCCACCCGCTTCGTCCACGCCGCCATCGCCGAAGCGTCTATCGTCAAATCTTCCTCCATGCCCGTTCATTCGTCGTCAGAAGTCAATGCGCAGGCCAGGACCACACAACATGCCTCTGGCAAATCCCCCAAGGCAGATCCACATTCCAAGCTGTCGTACGTAATGTCCCAGACCACCGCCATACGACATTACCGCGAGAGGACTAACGCCACGTAAACTCTGGCTGTTGATTTTCGCCAAGAACCAACCAGGGAAGCGCAGGTTTTCCCTGAGAGCCTGACCGCAAAAGATAGTTGAACGATTTCAGTAGGTTGTGATTCAGTTCGGTAAGAGGGGCAAAAGGGCGGGTAATCGGGGTGCGATCAGCTCAGCGGGCCAACGATCAAGCAGGTTTCGGGAACGAAAATATTGGAGCGGAAGGTGTTCAGGCGGGGCGGAGGCGGGCTCTGACGTAAAGGTCGAGCGGTTGAATGATCGCGGCCCCCACCACCTTGAACCTGCTGCCCAGATAATCCCAGATGGCAATGCCAAGTTTGTCACAGGTCTTGGCGAGGCTCAGGAACGCGTCGCGGCAATCCCGGCCGATCTCACTCCGGGTACCGGCGCTGATCTTCCGCCGTGTGACGTGACAGCGGATGTCGTTTTCCGAACCATTGGTGTGGAGCGGGATTTCCGGCCGTTCCAGCACCATCAGTAGTTCGGCCTTGTTGGCGTGCAGCCGCGCCAGCAGGCGGTCCAGCGTCACGAAGCCGGTGCGGCCGAGGAAAATACTGTCGAAGCGGGTCCGTAACGCCCGAGCCCGCCGCTTGCCCGGCTTCAGCTGGTACGCTTTGAGGTCCGCGTAAAAGTCCCAGATCAGGCCACGAACCCGCGTCTGAGCGGCGCGATGCTGGTCGTTGAACGTGTCCAGTTTATGCACCAGCCGTTCCGCGTGGACCCAGCACAACGCGTGCCGGCCGATATTGAACTGCCCGGCGTCGTCGCTCAGAATCACGGCGTCGCACAGAAATTCATGCGCCTGCACGCTGCCCCACAGCGCAGCTTCAGTGGCAACCCGCACGGGGTCCGGCGTAACCGCCAATGCGGTGAAGCCGAGCCGGTCGAGAAGTGCCATCCACGTCGCCTGATCAGCGAACCGCGTCTGTGGGCACGCCGCCAGAAGGGCGATCGAGGCGGCCGGAAGACCATGGTCACGCATGTAGGCATAGGCCGCGTCATTGAGCACGTAATCGGTATGCCCGGCGCGGAGTAGATCGAGGAA
The DNA here is from genome assembly GCA_049581885.1 of Gammaproteobacteria bacterium. Classification (GTDB taxonomy): domain Bacteria; phylum Pseudomonadota; class Gammaproteobacteria; order JAKDMP01; family JAKDMP01; genus JBAUSV01. The sequence continues at coordinate 3,010 of JBAUSV010000066.1, forward strand.
GTTCAGCCGGCTCTTCGAGGACCGCGTGCGGAACCAAGTGAACCACTCATTGCCGATCTGCGTGCAAAACCCGTTCTTCCCGGCATGCCGCGCACCGGTGTCGTCCACGCTGACCCAGGACGATGTTTCCAGTCCCGCGCGCAGAACATCATGGGCTTCGGCGATGAACGCATCGTGGTTCTCGTTCAACAGGCGAACCAACTGCCGCTTCGAGATCGAAACCCCCACCGATCGCAATAAGGCGAGCAGCCGCGGCATCGTCGATTGACCCTGGTGATATTGCACCAGCACGAAGCGGCGTAGTTCCGGACCGAAATGACCTTCGATTCCTTGAGGTAATGGCGCAAGGATCGTCTGGCCATCCGGCGTTATCCAGCGTTCTCGAAGGTAACAGGTCGCAGTCGCCGAAATCACAAGATCCTGGACCAAAAAAGCTTCATGGCCTTTGAAAACCGCTCCTGGCGGGACCTCAATCCGGATCACCTTTTCTTCGACTTTGACACGGGGTGTGACCTTGCCCCGGCCGGGACGCTTCTCCTGCTTCTGGGGCGTCAGCGGCGCGGTTCCTTTTTCCATGCCACTCGGTTTGATATGCGGGCGGCCCTTCAGGCCCTTCAGCCGCGCATTCTCTTCGCGCAATTCGGCAACGGTCAGCTTCAGGCTGGCCATCTCACCAAACAGTTCGGCCAGCAGAGCTTCAAGCTCTGCACGGTTCAGCGCGGAAAGGTTGGCGGACGGAGACACATGACGCAAAGAATCCATCGCGCCGAATCGGAGCAAGAAAAAAATGAGCGGTTACCCACATTTTTGCCCCTCTTACAAAAAATAGTAACCGGGGCAGAATCCCGGGCGATTTTGTTCAAGCCTGGTGGGCGCGAGCTCTGAGCAGATCCGGCAGGTAGGGAACGGCGGCCTGGTCGGGGACGTGGAGGCGATCGCCGAGGTAGTCCCAGAACGAGAAGCCGAGCCTGGTGGCGGTGCGCATGAGGCCGAGGAAAGCGTCGCGGCAGTCGCGGCCGAGCGTCACCTGGGTGCCGCCGCTGATCTTTCGCCTGGTGACGTGCAGGCGGATGTCGCGCTCGGAGCCATTGGTGTGGAGCGGGATCTCCGGGCGGTCGAGCACGGTCAGCAGTTCCGCCTTGTTGGCGTGCAGGCGTGCAAGCAGGCGGTCGAGGGTGGCAAAACCGGTGCGTCTTCGGAAGATGCGATCGAAGCGGACGCGCAGCTCGCTTCGTCGCCGCGGACTGGGATCGGCACGGTAGGCCTTGAGATCGGCGTAAAACCACCAGATCAGATTGCGGACATGCGCCTGCGCGGCCCGATGCCGCTCTGTGAAGGTCTCCAGCCTGTGCACCAATCGTTCGGCGTGGACCCAGCACAACGCGTGTCTGCCGACCACGAACTGGCCGGCATCGTCGCTGACGATGACGGTGTCGTTGAGGAACCCATGGGCCCGGACGGCACCCCAGAGCGCACCTTCGGTGGCGATCCGGACCGGGTCGGGATGGACCTTGAGCGCGCTGATGCCAAGCCGCTCCAGATGCACCTGCCAGGCCGCATGATCGGCGAACTCTTTCGCCGTGGCGTCGGCGAGGGTGCGGATCACCGGGCCGGCGAGCGCGCGCCCGCGCATGTAGGCGAGCGCCGCGTCGTTGACGACATAGTCGGTGTGCCCGGCGCGCAGCAGGTCGAGGAAGTTCAGCCGGCTCTTGCTCTCCCTCGTGCCGAACCAGGCGAAATCGTCATTGCCGACATGGGTGCAGAACCCGTTCCGCCCGGCATGCCGCGCGCCGGTGTCGTCCACCGTCACCCAGGCCGCCGTCTCCAGGCCCGCCCGCAGGACGTCGCGGTTCTCCGCAAGGAAACCGTCCTGTCCCTCGATCAGCAGCCGCATCACCTGCCGCTTCGAAATCGCCACCCCGAAGCCCCGCAACTGCGCCGTCAGCCGCTCCACCGTCACCTGGCCCTGGTGATGCAGCATCAGCGCGAAGCGTCGCAGCTCCGCGCCAAAATGCCCCACCACCCCCGCCGGCAGCGGCGCAACGATCGTTCGTCCCTCCGGTGTCACCCACCGTTCCCGCCGGTAGCGGATCGCCCGCGCCCGCAGAACCAGATCCTGAACCAGAAAACTCTCATACCCCTTGAACCGCGAGCCCGCCGGTGCATCCGCTGCGATGGTCCGCTCCTCGATCCCGAGCCGGGGCACAAATTTGCCGCGCCCCTTGTTCCGTCGCCCTTGCAGCGAGGTCCCGCGCTCCATCCCGCTCGGCCGGCTCGGCGGCTTGATGTCGGGAGGGCCCTTCAGTCCCTTCAGACGCGCCACCTCCTCACGCAACGCCGCAATCTGACGCTTCTGTTCCCCGTTCTCCGCCAGTAGCTGAAGCACAAGCCGCTTCAGCTCACTCGCAGGCAGATCATCAAAGTCGGACGGCTCGCTCACACCAAGCTTGAATCAGTCCCAACCGTGACCGCGCAAGCAAAAAATCATTCCCCGCCCGGACTTTTGCCCCGGTTACTCATCATGGTAACCGGGGCAAAACCCCGGGCACGCAGGTGCAGCATGACCGAGGGTCAGGCGACGGAATGGCGGAAATCCGCCGCTGTTATGGTGGCGCCTATCGGAATACGGGCTGACTTTCCATAACTTGCCCGGGGTTTTGCCCCGGTTACTCATCATGGCGTATTTTTGGATACGCCCGGATGGGCAAAAATCATTCCCATTCGATCGTGCCGGGTGGCTTGCTGGTAATGTCGTAAGTGACGCGGTTGATGCCGCGCACCTCGTTGACGATCCGCCCCGCGACCCGGGTGAGGAACGCCATATCGAACGGATAGACGTCGGCGGTCATGCCGTCCGTACTGGTCACGGCACGGAGCGCGCAGGCAA
>JBAUSV010000067.1:0-1934 GCA_049581885.1 Gammaproteobacteria bacterium
TATTTTTATTTTCCGCAAAAGTGGATGGCGAAATTAATACGGTTTTCGGACCAAAGGAATCGGTTCTTTTTGGAATCGTGGCCGGCATCGCCGCCAGCGTGGTATTCATGGTTTCTTCGCTCTTTCGTAAAAAAAGGAAAAAGGATTAAGCAGGGTTAAGGGGCAAAGCAGCCGCCAGGTTTGTTTGTCTGTTAATCCGGCAAGAACTGTAACCGGCCGATCACCACAACACAGGGCCGCTTAAATACCGCTTGATTATGCGGGGCTTCGTCCATTTCGGTGCTCAAATCCAGGCCGGGGAAATGCATCTGTTCGTGCAAATCATTGCGCCAATGGGGACAGTCACTCACATCGTAAACAATACCCTGAAAGGCAATGTACTTGCGTGTGCCGCCTTCTCGAGGGTGTCGAAAAATAATAAAAATTAAATAGAATTGCTAGACTCACAAAAAATGTAATTTATATGGGTAGAGATTAATCATTTATTATTGAAATAATGGTCTATATCCTAATAATTTGGTCCTCCATTTATCCTTTTTACCTGCTATTTAACATTTTAATCCGCAAAGGCTTGCGTTTTGAAACCTACTCCTGCGGTCATTTTGATTATTCTTTTTAGATTTAGCACCATAGCTACAAAAGTAGCTTGGAATAGGTATTTCGGTTTTCCTATATACCGACATTTACCAAATCCATGCATTTGCTTCGCTTCTCCGAATTTACGCTCTATTTTATAGCGTTCCTTTGAACCTAATTGATATTGAGCGGTTTTCTTCAATTCTTGCCAGGGTTGTTTATTTGGGTCTTTCTTGTTTGTACGACTGTTCTTTAACCGAATAGCAGAATGAAGGTTATTCTCCTGTAGATAGAAATGATTTTCAGTATCGTCATACGCTTTGTCAGCTGCGTAGGTTTCTACCTGGATGTCTTGTTCGATATCATGATCAACCAGAGAGCAAAAATGATGCCCGTCAAATGCCTCGCCTGAGGTGACCTCTACACTGGTAATTATGCCAGTTTCAGCATTCATGCTGGTATGAGTTTTATATCCGTAGAAATATTGCGTACGTGTCTCTTCACTACCATCTGCTTTCTTGATTGTTTGCTTATGTTTGGCGCCCCATTGTGCATCCGGGTCGTGTGGACCTTTATCATTTTTATCCCTCTGACGATCTTTGGCCGTGTTTACATTCGCGACACTATGCACACTATCGATCAACTGAATTGAGCCAAACTGTATTCCTTTTTCCAAGGCAATCCGAACTATTTCTTCCAGCATTTCCTTGAAGATCTTCAACTTACCCCTTTTCAATAAGCGATCACGAAAAACAGTCAGGGTAGAATGATCGGGTGCGCTTTCATCGACAGCCAGTCCTACAAAATATTTTGCGGGTAAGTTTTCATTTATGTATACTTCCACCTGGCGCTCTGATAAATTATATAAATAGGCAACCAGTTCTATTTTTAGCAGCATGGCTGGATCAAATGGCGGCCGACCGACCAACCCTTCGCCTTTGTAGAGCTTGATCAGTTTGTGGGTAAACCGATCCCAGTCAATTTCTTGCTTTAGTTTCCGTAAAAAATGACCCTCAGGGACGGTTTTTTCGTATAAATATTCTCCAAAAAACGAATCTTTACCTGTTTTTACGAAGCGCGCTTTTTCCATTCCTGATTTCCTCCCGGCTGTCATGTATGCTTAATTGAATCACATTTGTGCCGTTTGGTCAATTAATGAGTTGTTTTTCAACACTCTCTTCAATGAAATTGAGATTTTTTATATGATCATGTATACTCCAAAGTAAATGAAAAACTGGAAATCTATTATCTTAGTTCTTTGGATTATCCTGCTGATCTTTCCTTATCTGATCGGGGTTTTTCAATCCGACACGGACCTGGGTTTTGGGGGTTTTTTATTAAACCCGATCGATGGGTTT
>JBAUSV010000068.1:0-2656 GCA_049581885.1 Gammaproteobacteria bacterium
GCACAAGAAATCCACGACTTGCCCACACCGGTTGGGCCGCTGATCAGCACGTGCTGGCCCTCGCGGATCCAGCGGCAGGTGGTCAGCGACTGGAACAGGCCGCGGTCGAGACCACGCGGTGTGCGCAGGTCGACATCCTCGACCGCGGCAGTCTGGCGCAGCTTTGCGATGCGCAGCCGGCGGACGGCGCGGGCGTTATCGCGCGCGGTGACCTCGCGGTCGATCATCAGGCCGAGCCAATCCTCGCGCGGCAGGTCGTCGGCCGCCGACTGGTTCTGCATCTCGGTGAAGGCATCGGCCATCGCGGCCAAGCCCAGGCCGCGCAGGCGTTCCACCATGGGATGGATCAGCATCGTGTTGGTTCCTTTCAATGATAATAGCCGGGACCACGAATATTCTCGTGGAACAGGCTGGGTTGTTCGGGTTGAGACCGGCTCGTGCCCTTCCTATCCCGAGCATTCTTCAGAATCGCCGCCACCGAGCTGTAGGAGCGCGTGCCGAGGCCCAGCGCCCGCGCGCAGGCGGCATCGAGGCGTTCGGCATCGTATTGCCTGGCAAGCCGAAGGATACCGATGCAGGAGCGGAAGCCTTGTTCGGGATGCGGGCGCGAGCGCAGGATCAAATCGACCAGGGCGGCGGTATCATCGCCGATCGCCGCGGCTTCGCGCTGGATGCGTTCATGGGTCCAATCGCGGTAGCGCCGATGCGAACTCGGCATGTGCTCGGCCAGCGTCGTTGGCCGATGTGGGCGGTTGCTGCGTTGATGGGCGGCGACCAGTTTGCCGCGATGGAACACCTCCACCGTCCTGGCGGTGATCCGCACTTCGACCTCCTGGCGCAGCAGGCGATACGGCACGGAATACGGATGATGTTGACCATCAAAATCCGAGGCCGGCTGACAGCTATTTTGGGTCGTCTCCCTGTCTGGGGCTCCGGCCAGGCTTTCGTGGCCCAGTTGGTTGCCAACCACTTACCACGCGTTCATAAGCGCGTTCGGATTGCTCAAGCCTTGCCCGCTCTTCGGCTCTCGTGATCGGGTTGTGATACCGTCCGGCGATCCCACGGCGCCCGCGCTGCTGCGGCCGGCCGGCGCGGAGTTCGACGGCTCTGCGTTTGCGCCCTACCAGGCTTGGGCGAGCAAAAACATATTCCTCCTCGCGATGAAGAACATGCCAAATGATGACCGCGAGCTTTCTGGCGGTTGCGACAGCCGCAATCTGGCTCCCCCGCCGCGCCATCACCCTCATGAAAAACGACCTCAATGGCCCTGGGGCTCGGGATGCTGCCCACGCGGCCTCCACGAGCAGCGACCGGGCCAGATTAGCGCCTCGTTTGGTGATGCGACCATGCCGCGCGGGGCCGTTGCCCGATTGCCGAACGCTGGGGTTGAGCCCGAAGTAGCTCACCAGCTTCTCAGACGACTCAAAGCGCTTGTGGTCCCCGATAACCGCCAGGAGCCCGAGTCCCGAGACCATGTCGATGCCGGTGATCGTTATCATCCGTTGCAATCTGACGTCGTTGACTGCCTGGGTCGCCAGATCGCGATCCAAGGCAGTCAGATCGGCGGCCAGTCGATCCAACTCTCGAAAACCACGTTCCACGGCCTCCCGGTCGCCCTCAGGCAGATTTTGCGTCCCGAGCCACTTCTTGCCGGTAGCAGTAAACAGATCCGAGACGGGGCATTGCACGATCAGGTTGGAATGGAGGATCGCGTGCACCTCGTTCTTCAAACGAGTGCGATGACGTACCAGCTGCGACCGACGGGAGAACTTCCGTCGCAGGATCTCGGTTTCCTGATCGGGGATCCAGACTTGCGGCAGAAAGCCTGTTGCCTGCAACTGGGCAAGCACACCTGCATCGATCTTGTCGGTCTTGATTTTCGCATCCGCGATAAGCCTCACCTGCAGCGGGTTCGCCACCACGATCTTGCCGACCATCGGACGCAGGACACGAACGACGGCAAAGGTGTTTGCCGTCGCCTCAAGAACGATCTCGTCGCTTGGCAGAAGTCGCCGCCCAAAGGCAGTCAGGCTGTCGCGGTCGAGTTGAACGCGCCCCATCTGGGTGTAATTTCCACCATCGAGTGCTACCGCTTGCGCGAAGTCACGATGGATATCCAGTCCAATAACACGCGGCACCGTTTACCTCCTTCTCCTTCGCGCACGACGGTGGGCAACACGACAATTACGGATTCGCGCTCGCAGCGCATCCAGGTCAGTCGCAGGGGCGGCCAGATAAAAGAACGAGCTCTCAGCTCAGACTCAGTTGCGGCCTACCCACCTCCGTGCTCCCGATGCCCCTGTCCTGGATGAGCGCATCATATCGCAGGGTGTGGCCCTGCGCAGAACGGTGACATCATCCCCATCATGCCTGATAAAAGTGCTTGTCGATCTCGACATGGTAATCGAGGTTCACGCGGCAGCGCTTCCAGTCCGCGTATTCGTAAGGCGTGGGCGGCAGTGGTTTCAGGGCCGGACGGTCAAGCTGCTCATAGAGCACCCGCCGGCTGGTGCCCCAGCCGCGCATCGGTCGATCGTTCACCTGATCGACCAATTCATGGATCGCCCGGTTCAATTCAGCCAGCGAGAAGAAGCGGCGGTTGCGCAGCCGTGCCAGGATCCAGCGCTGGACCACCTGCACGCCGACCTCGGCCTTC
>JBAUSV010000069.1:0-3069 GCA_049581885.1 Gammaproteobacteria bacterium
GCCTCCTCGGCTACATCGGCCAAAACGGCCTTTCCACCCTGAGACAGCCAGTATTTGGCCAGGGCCATTCCTATACCGCCGCTGCCTCCGGTGATTACGGCAACGGCATCTTTAATTTCAAGCATGATTCTTTCTCCTTATGTGTTTTTTCGGTATCTTTCATTCTCTTGATGTAGGTGCTGGTTCACCCGCAAAGTCCAACCCGCGTGCGGCTAAACCCGCACCTACAGGGAAATGCGAACTCCTCTTTACAGGAAGCCTTTAATGAGTGTACAGAAAGTCTCCCGTTTTTCCAGGAAGGCCGCGTGACCCGTATCCGGGATGGAGACAAACTGGGAATTCTTCATCGCCCGGTGCATCTGGAGCATCTGCCCTGGGGATGTGATGATATCTTCATCGGCTGCTATGAGAAGCGTTTCCCTGTCTATGGCGGAGATCTTTTCCCTGAGGTCGTAGTCCTCGTTGGAGGATGCCAGCCGGATAAATCCGTCAAACCATTCCTTGGTGAGAAAATCCCGGAAAAGCCCTTTCCGGTTGGCGAGCCAGTCGTAATGATGGTTGTAAAACCCCCTGGAATAGATGGGGATCAGGGCGAGATCAAAAAAGGCCTCCCCATCGTACAGCCGTGCGGCCCGCTTCCACATCTGCCCCATGGACAAGAGGTATTGATCCACGTGTGCCGCGGTATTTGAGAGGATCAGTTTTTCCACCATTTCCGGAAATTTCAGGGAAAAAATCAGGGCCACCTGGCCCCCGTAGGAGACGCCCAGGATATTGGCACCTCCTATGCCGAGATGATCCAGCAACTGCTTGAGATCTTCGGCGTGGACGTCGATTCGGTACCCCTCTTCCAGCCTGCTGGATTGCCCCTGATCCCGCATATCATAGGTGATGACCTGGTAATGGTCTTTCAAGTCGGGGATGTGCTCCGCCCAACTCATCGTGTTCATCATGATGCCGTTAAGGAGCACCAGGGGTTTTCCGTCTCCGTGGATTTCGTAGTACAGCCCGGGATCTTTTAAAAACATTAGCACTCCCCCCACTGGATCAGCGCCGCCGCATAGGTGAAACCGATTCCCCCTGAGAGGAAAACCACCAGGGATTTCTCGGTAACCGCGCCGCTTTTCAGTCCCAGATCCAGGGAGAGCAGGACATCGTTGGTCCCATGGCATCCCCAGTTGTCCAGGGCGGCGGACCTTTCCGGTTTGATTTTCAAGGCATTCAGCACTTCCATTCGTTCCCCGGACCCGAGATGACGAAGGGCCACATAATCGGGGGAAAGGCCTTTGAGGACCTTTTGAGCCGTTTCGGCCAGGGCCGGGACCCAGCGTTCGGCCAGGTAGTCTTTCACCACCCGGGGCCGTGGCGTCTGATAGAACATGATCTTGGAATCCAGATTATCGGGGGCAAAGGGGATTTCCGTGCCGCCGCCTGGTACATATACCTCGTCGGCCATCTCGTGATCTATGGTAAATGCCGTTTGGATAAGACGATTTGCCCCGTGATTGCGCCTGAGGATCATGGCGCCGCCAGAGGCGGAGGAGGCCAGGAGAAAACGGGTGTCGGGATTTTCGGGATCCACCAGGTCTATGTTCCGCGTTCCCCCGGCCAATAGGATGGTGTGGATGGTCTCATCGCCTAAAATAAAATCCCGGGCCACACGCAATCCTTGTATGGAGGTAACATTCTGACCCACCAGATCAAAGGCCCAGGCATTCTTGCAACCGGTCTCTTCCTGCAGGCGGATTGAGGCGGTCTGGGCGATGTAGTCCTTATACTCCTCTCCGGTCCAGATGACCAGATCCACATCCTCGGGCGCCACATCCCCGGCTCTTTCAAGGGCCTGGTTCGCCGCCTTCACGGCCATGGTTACCGGTTGATCTTCACCGGATGGGAGACATTTTCGTTTAATCCCCAGCTCCTTCACTTCCTCCGGAGAAAGTCCGCTCTTCGCGGAGAGCCCCTCCGCTGTTTCAAAGGTCTCGGGGGTGTAAAGACCGTAACTTACAATTCCTATATCCATCTGGTTCTTCCTTGTTTATTATCCATTATCCGGGGTGCCGTGTTGTTCCTTCAGAATGAATTTCTGGACCTTGCCCGAAGCCGGAGTTCTCGGTAGGACGTCCACCACCTTCAGATATTTGGGGCGTTTGAATTTTCCCAGACGTTCCCCAAGGTGGGTCAATAGCTGTTCCATGGTCATGGAGGCGCCGGGTTTCAGTTCCACGATTGCCTTTCCCACCTCTCCCCACTTGGGATCGGAGACCCCGATGACGGCGGAGCCCTGTACGTCGGGATGGGTTTCGATGGCCCGTTCCACCTCCGCGGGGTATATATTGGCGCCCCCCGAGATAATCATATCCTTCAGGCGGCCCACGATGGACATATGTCCATCCGCGTCCAGCTTTCCCAGGTCTCCCGTGTGGAACCATCCGTCCACGATGGCCTTGCCCGTGGTCTCCGGCTTGTTGAGATAGCCCGCGCACACATTGGGGCCTCTCAAGAGGATCTCTCCTTCCTCTCCCGTGGGAACCTCCAAACCGTCTGCTCCCATAAGCTTGACATCCACATGGGGCATGGGGTGTCCGATGGTGCCCAGCTTTCCGTTGGCCATGAAGCAGTTGGGGCCCACTTCGGTAAGGCCGTAACCTTCCCAGATGTGAACCGATTTTTCCTTTTGAAAGGCTTCAAACAGGGTGTGTCCCAAAGGAGCGCCTCCGGAAACCATGAACCGGACGCTGGAAAAGTCGGTGGAGGCGAATTTGGGGGAGTCCATGAGCATTTGAAACATGGTGGGGACCCCGAAAAAGACGGTTACCCCTTCCTTCTGGATCAGATCCAGAATCAGGTCCGCGTCAAAGCTCCGGATCAGGATGTTGACCCCCCTGCTTTGAAAGATGGGCAGGGTGAACACGTTCCAACCAGCCGTATAGAACATGGCCGCGTGGAGGATGGTCTTATCCGCGGGGGAAAGGCTCCAGCCCAACTGGGTATTCATGGCGTTCCAGGTGAGCATTCCATGGGTCAAAAGGACCCCCTTCGGGACTCCGGTGGTGCCGGAGGTATAGA
>JBAUSV010000070.1:0-68152 GCA_049581885.1 Gammaproteobacteria bacterium
GCCCACGTCATGGCGGCAACGCGCGAACCGGCGCTGGAAGAGCGCGGCGCCGTGGCCGGCGACTGGCTCCGCCGACTGTATCTCAAACTGATGCGCCCGCTCATCGCCTCGCGCAGAATGCGCTATGTCTTTATCGGTACCATCGTCGTGCTGCTGCTCGCGGCGATGACCCAGCCGCTGTGGCAATACTTGCGCCCCAGCGGCCCCAATGGGCCACTGAGCGTCATGGGCGTGGGCTTGCAGATGCTCCCTGACGACAATACCAATACCTTGCTGCTCGAGGTGAAGGCGCCGGCCGGTACCCCGCCCTCCGGCACCAACGCGGTAGTGCGCGACATCACCAATGTGCTGGCGAAGACCCGCTACGTCACCAACTTCGAGGCCTACCTCGGCCAGTCGGCGCCTCCTGACTTCGCGGCGCTGGTGCGTGGCGACGCCATGAACGGCGGTGCGGCCTATGCCCAGATCCGCGTCAACCTCGTGCCCAAGGGCGATCGCCCGATCGGCTCGCACGCCATTGCGCAAAAGCTCTATGCCGCGCTTGCCGGTGTGCGCAATGAATCGCCGGCCACGCGCATCAAGATATTCGAAACACCGCCCGGTCCACCGGTGCGCTCCCAAGTGCTCGCGCAACTGTACGGCCCCGACTACGGCACGCTGCGTAAACTCGCCAGCGAGGTGGAGCAGCGCTTCGACCACGTCTGGGGCCTGATCAACCAGGACACAAGCGTCACCGCCAACGCCCCCGAATACCGCATCGTGGTCGACAAGCAGAAAGCGGCCATGTTCGGGCTAGACCCGAACCATGTCGCGCGAACGGTGCACAACTACATGGCCGGATTCACCATTGGCATCCTCCATGATCCCACCGCACGCGCGCCTATCGACATCCGCGTGCGCCTGCCGGAAGCCCAGCGCGCGACCATGAACCAGCTACTCGCCTTGCGCGTGCAGTCGGCGAGCGGGGCAAGCGTCCCGCTCGGCAATGTCGTGACGATCAAGCACGGCCTCACCGCCAAGCCGATCTACACCAAGGATCAACACCCGGTCGTCTATGTGTCTGGAGACATGCTGCATGGCAGCCCGGTCAGCGGCGTCGTGACCCTGCAGAAGGAATTGAACGGCATGAAGCTTGCGGGCGGTGAACACTTGACCGCGGGCAACCTTGGCTTCATCGACAAACGCCCGGACGATGTGAGTCACTACCAACTCTTCTGGGGCGGAGAAATGCGCCTGACGCTGGACGTGTTCCGCGATCTCGGCTCAGCCTTCATTGTCGCGCTGATGCTGATCTATTTATTGCTGGCGGCCTATTACCAGTCCTTCATGATGCCGCTCATCGTCATGGGTGGCATTCCTCTCACGCTGATCGGCGTGTTCCCTGGGCACTGGCTGCTGGGTCAGCCCTTCACCGCGACGTCGATGATCGGCGTGATCGCGCTCGCGGGCATCGTGGTGCGCAACTCGCTTCTGCTGATCGATTTCATCCTCGACTACCGCCGCCAGGGTCATCCGCTGCGCGACGCGGTGGTCGAGGCTGGCGCCGTGCGTGCCCGGCCCATCCTGCTCACGGCGCTGGCGATTATGTCGGCCTCGTTCGTGATGGTGAGCGACCCGGTGTTCGGTGGCCTCGCGATCTCGCTGATCTTCGGCACGCTCGTCTCGACCGTACTCACCCTGTTCGTGATTCCGCTGCTCTATCTCGCCTGGCAAAAACGGATGGGGGCTTAGAGGCAGAATATGATGGTGGCGCGAACACAGCGCGAGAGGTTGCCGCACGGCCTTTCACTGCCGGACAAACAGCCTGCCTCAAGCACCGGATTCGCCGCCGCGACAATGAATGGCAGAGAGACGAGTCCCAACCCGCACTGGCGACTTTTCGACGGTTCGCGGGAATCGACGGCGATCTGGAATTACGCCATCGTCCATGCATTGGTATTGAATTCGGCTCGATACCTTCAAGAAATCAAACCCCACAAAAGCAATTAATAGCCGCCACAGAATTACCCTGGCTGTCAGCCGGTGTTCTGGAGTCCCTGGGCGATGCCGTTTACGGTGGCGAACAGCGCATCCAGCAATTCGCCCTGGGGGCGATCCTGTTCGCGCCAGTGCTTGAGCAGCTCCACCTGGATCAGGCTCATGGGATCGACGTAGGGATTGCGCAGGCGGATCGAGCGCTGCAGCGTCGGATCGCCGTCCAGCAATTGGTGGTGCCCGCGCAGGCGCAGGATCCACTCGACCGTCCGTTCGTATTCCTCGCGGATAGCCCGAAAGTGGTGAGCCAAGCCGGGCCCGGCGAGCGACGCGTAACGGGCCGCGATAGGCATGTCCGTTTTCGCCAGCACCATTTCCGCATCGTCGAGCAAGGTATCGAAAAACCGCCACTCGCGGGCAAGGCGGCTCAGCAAGGCGTCCCCGTGCACCTCGGCGGCGGCCTCCAGCCCCGTGCCGAGTCCATACCAGCCGGATATGATCTGCCGTGATTGCGTCCACGAGAAGACCCAGGGAATGGCACGCAAGTCCTCGATGCCGGCCTTGCCGCGCCGCGCCGCCGGACGCGAACCGATTTTCATGCGCTCGATCACGTCGATGGGCGTGGCGCCGCGGAAGTAGTCGATGAAATCGGGGCTGTCATAGACAAGGCCACGGAACGCCTTGCGGCTCGCCGTGGCGAGCACCTCCATCACCGCGTCCGCGCCCTCCGGTCGCCCCGCTCCCGCACGCTCGTTGGCGGTGGCGCGCAAGACCGCGCCTGCGGTCTGCTCCAGGGTGCGCAGAGCGATGCCGCGCAGTCCGTACTTGGCATTGATCATCTCGCCCTGCTCGGTGACCCGTAAGCGATCCTGCACGGTGCCCGCAGGCGATGCCAGCACGGCGCGATGCATCTTGCCACCGCCGCGGCTGACCGAGCCGCCCCGGCCGTGGAAAATCGTGAGCCCGACCCCGGCGCGCCAGCAGGTTTCCGCCAGGCGCGATTGGGCCTGGTACAACGCCCAGCGGGCGGCCGCAAGTCCGCCATCCTTGTTGCTGTCCGAGTAGCCCACCATGATGATCTGGCAATCGCCGCGCGCAGCCAGATGGACGCGATAGGCCGGATCATCGAACAATTCCTGCATGACGGCGGCGGCGTTGCGCAAATCCTCCACGGTCTCGAACAACGGCGCCACATCCAGCGGAACCCGCCCGTCCTCGACCAGCCCCGCCTGCCGGGCCAGCCACAACAGGCCCAACACGTCGTCGGCGCCGCGAGCCATGCTGATGATGTAGGGGCCGATCGCCCGCGACCCGTAATGCTCGCGCCCTTCTCGAATGGCCTGGAACACGTCTAGAACAGGAACCGACAACTCGTCCGGAGAGGCCTTTGCTTTCGGGTTTTTACGCAAGATCTCGGCACGCTCGGCCGCCGGCCGGGTCTCCCACGTGGTATCCCCAAGCAGTTGGCCTATGGCACGGCGATGGACCTCGGCACCCTGACGGATATCGAGCGTCGCCAGATGAAACCCGAAAGTTTCAGCCTTGCGGACGAATCGGTTCAGTGCAAACAGGCCTGCGTGCCCACCTTTGTGGTGACGCAGGCTGGACTGGATCAGGCGCAAATCTTCGAGCAGAGCTTCGGGAGCACCATAGGTGCCGTCTTCCCCGGCTTCCAGTGCCGACAAGCGCGTACGTACGTGTGCCAGCAACCGTCGGTACGGCATCCCGGCATGGCGCTCGGGAATGCTTTTCTCGGTGCCGGGAAACTTTCTTGCGTAATGATCCACTCGTTCGAGCACGGCCGTATCGAAGCCGATGCGCCCTTGCGATTGACTGAGACGGCGGTACAGCAAGCCCAGATCGTACTGGTACAACTCAAGAACACGGCGGCGGTGATCCCTCAAGGTTTCGCGGAGCGTAGAGGCGGTCACGTTGGGGTTGCCGTCCATGTCCCCGCCCACCCAGGAACCGAAATGCACCACGGTAGGCAACGTTTCCTTCTCCGCACCCATGCCGATGCGAACAAGCGCTTCGCCAAGACGTTCGTAAAACACCGGCAACACGCGATAGAGGACGTCGGTCAGGTAGAAAAGCACGTGCTCGCGCTCGTTGGCGACCGTCATCCGTGCTTCCGGATATTCCTCGGTCTGCCAGGCCGAGGTGATCTCATTGCGTACAAGCTCCACGCGTGCCTGGTTCTCGCGTGGCGTCAGACCCGGATCCAAACGTTCGGCCAGCGCGCGGGCAAGACGCTGCTGCTTCTCGAGCAGGGTGCGTCGCGTCGATTCGGTCGGGTGCGCAGTAAAGACCGGCTCGATGCGCAAGCCTGCCAACAGATCGTGTATCCGGCCAACGCTGCAGCCCTCTTCCAGCATCTTTCGCAAGCTGTATTCCAGACCGCCGGGCTGGGGCTCTTCGCTGTGCCGTTCGTAGTCTCGGCGGCGGCGGATCCGGTGCACCCGTTCGGCCAGATTCACGACCTGGAAGTAGGCTGAAAACGCCCGCACCAGTTCACTGGCCTGCGCCGGTGCCAGCCCGGCGAGTTCGCGCTCCAGAAGAACACTACCGTCGCCCTGTTCACGCCGGCCTATGGCGGCCGCACGCACGGCTTCGACCCGATCAAACAATTCGTTGCCGCCCTGCTCGACCAGAACCTCGCCGACCAACCGGCCGAGCAGGTTGACGTCATCGCGCAGGCCTTCGTCCTTGGCGGCGAATTTCACCTCACGTTCCGGTGGCGGCTGTGTCATGGCTCCAGTGTACTCAAACCTGGCAACCCACACGCCAGCCGCCAGCATCCGGCGACGCTGCGCGCCCGACCCGTTACAATCGCGTTTGTACAAGCCCACCCCGAAAAGGAGCGTGTCCTTGATTTCACCCCAGGCAGCACTCGAGAGACTGCGCGAAGGCAACCGGCGTTTTGCCTCGGGCGTACGCAGCATCGATACTCTTTTGAGCCAGGCTCAGCGTAGCGAACTGGTCGGCGGCCAGGAGCCTTTCGCGGTCATCCTCGGCTGCTCGGATTCGCGCGTTCCGGTGGAGATCATCTTCGACCAGGGCCTGGGCGATCTGTTCGTCATCCGCGTTGCGGGCAACATCGTCGCCCCTTCGCACATCGGCAGCGTTGAATTCGCCGCCGAGGCATTCGGCACCCGCCTGGTCGTGGTGCTGGGCCATTCGAGTTGCGGCGCGGTGACTGCTACAGTCGACGAACTGCAACGGCCAAGCGATAGCCGCTCCCCGAACCTGCGCGATATCGTGGACCGTGTCCGGCCCTCCGTGGAAGGGTTGCTGAAGACCGAATTGCGCAACCAGAGGGAGGCATTGATTCAGGAAGCGGTCCGCGCGAATATCCGCGCCTCCGCCGATCACTTGCGCCATGGTTCCAAGGTGCTCGAGGAACTCATCAAGAAAGATGGCCTGCTCGTAGTCGGGGCCGAGTATTCGCTGGAGACCGGGTTGGTCGATTTTTTCGACGGCATGTCCGATTAACGCTGCTACTGGGTAACGGCTAAGGCGTCGTCTGGCGCGTCGGCATCAGCAGCATTTCCTGCACGTTCATGTTCGCCGGCTGCGCGAAGGCATAGACCAGCGCGCGGGCGATGTCCTCCGAGGTCAGTGCCTCGAGGCTGTCGCGGCGTTCCTTCATCTTGTCCTCGGGCACGTTGTAGCCCCAATGGGTATAGACCGCGCCGGGCTCGATCAGCGACACCCGGATGCCTTCCGGGCCCAGTTCCTTGCGCAGTGCATCGTGGAAGCCGACGACGGCAAACTTGGTGGCGTTGTACACCGACCAGCCGGCAAGACCGTAACGGCCGCCGACGCTGGAGACGGTGCTGATCATCGCACCGGGGCGTCCGCGCAGCAGCGGGATGGCGCGCTGGGTGCAATGCAGGACGCCGTAGAGATTGGCGTCGATGGTCGCCTTCCATTCCTCCTGCGGGCTGGTTTCGAACGGATTGTTGTAGCCGACGCCGGCGTTGTTGAAGAGCAGGTCGAGGCCGCCGAAGCGGGACTTCACGGCGTCGAACACCCGATCGACCGCCGCCCGGTCGCCCACGTCGGCAGCTTGTACCACGGCCCGCTCACCGATGTCGGCGGCCAGCGCCTCCAGCTTGTCAGCGCTGCGGGCCACCAGCACGACGTTCACGCCCTCCGCTGCGAGCAGGTGCGCTGCGGCGTGGCCGATGCCACTGGAGGCGCCGGTGATGACCGCGACCCTGTCGTTCAGATCCATGAGTTCCATGACTTTGCCTCCGTTCGAACCGCATCCGCGTTGACGCCCGGAGTTCTCGTTGACAGGCACCACCGGATGGGTAAAACTTGTACCGACACCAAGCATAACAGGGACCCTCGGAATGGGAATTGATCGAAAATCCGCACGGCGGGGCACTTCTTCCCGGCTGGCAACCGTCTGCAAGCTCCTTTTCATTGGCGTCCTGGTGGGATGCGGCGCAAGCAGCACCAATGCATCGCCCACCCAGGTGCAGACACCGCTGATCCTGTCCGTGCATGATGCGCCGGTGCCCTTCAAGGGGTCGGACGGCAAAACCCACCTGGTCTACGAACTCTGGGTGACCAACTTCTCCAGCGCACAGATCACCGTCACGCAGGCCGAGGTATTCGGAGACGGCCAGCCACTGGAAACCCTCGGCACTTCGCAAATCGCCCAGCGCCTGCAACCAGTCGGAAACGCGGATCGGAGTACAAGTGCCATCATGCAACCCGGCACCGTGTCGCTGCTGTTCCTGCACTTGATACTGCCGGACGGGACTGCCGTTCCGCAAAAGCTGAGCCAGGAAATCGCCTTCAGTGCCGTTGGTCGTGACCAGCAATTCATGGAACACGGTGGCACGATCAAGGTGGACTTCCGCCCGCCGTTGATCATCGGCCCGCCGCTGATGGGTGCCAACCTGATCAGCGCCGATTCCTGCTGCGACGCCATCCGTCATACGCGTGCCGCACTGCCGATCAACGGCCGCGTCTGGCTCGCGCAGCGCTATGCCGTGGACTGGGAACAACTCGACGACCACAACCGTGTCTATTCCGGTCCCAGGGACGACGTGCACAGCTACACGATTTACGGTGACAACGTCTATGCCGTGGCCGACGGCAAGGTGGTTCTGGCGATCAACGACCAGCCCGACCAGGTGCCGGGACAGCCTCCCTCCGGCATCACGCTGGACAACGCGGACGGCAATGCCGTAATCGAGGACCTCGGCAACGGCAGCTATGCACTGTACGCGCACTTGGTGCCCGGCAGCGTCACGGTACATGTCGGCGACACCGTCACGCGTGGCGAGATCATCGGCAAGGTCGGCAATTCGGGCAACTCGATCGCGCCCCACCTGCATTTCCATGTGACAAACGGTCCGCTGCCCCTGGCCTCCAACGGCCTGCCCTACGAGATTGATTCATATCAGCTCACCGCCATTTCGCCGAGCACGGAAGCCTTCGACGAGGCCGAGGCCAACGGCACTCCGCTGGACGTAATGCCCGTCGACCCGCCCGCGGCAGTGACCAACGCGCTGCCGCTGGACCAACTCGTCTTCACCCTCGGGCCGCCCTCCACCCGTTAGGGGCCTGCCGCTATCATGAGGGCATGAAGACGATCGGCCTGCTGGGCGGGATGAGCTGGGAAAGCACGGCAAGCTACTACCGTGCTATCAACGAGGGCATCAAGGGCGCGCTTGGCGGCCTGCATTCCGCGCGCATCGTGCTCTACAGCGTGGACTTCGACCCCGTAGAGAAAATGCAGCAGGCTGGAGACTGGGACTCCGCCGCTGAATTGCTGGCGGATGCAGGCAAAAGCGTACAAACGGCGGGTGCCGATTGCCTGCTGATCTGCGCCAACACGATGCACAAGATCGCCCCGCAGGTGGAACGGGCCGTCGGCATCCCCTTGCTGCACATCGCCGACGCCACGGGCGAGGCGCTCGTGCGCGCCGGAATCCGAAAGGCCGGATTGCTGGGCACGGCCTTCACCATGGAACAGGATTTCTATCGCGGCCGCCTGGCCGACAGGCACGGGCTCGAGGTGGTCACCCCGAATGCGGAGGATCGTCGAATCGTGCACCGGATCATCTACGAGGAGCTGTGCCTCGGAACAATCGAGGCGGCATCGAAACAGGCATACCTGAGGGTCATCGACGACCTGGTGCGACAGGGCGCCGAAGCCGTCATCCTCGGATGCACCGAGATCGCCCTGCTGGTCAGCCAGAATGACACCTCGGCGAGACTGTTTGACACCGCGGCTCTCCATGCGCAGAAGGCCGTAGAGTTCGCCCTGAAGGGCCACGACTGAGAACCCGCCCCGGGCAAGGCTATATCGATGTCGCTCGTACTTTTCTACAAGGCATTCGTAATCTGGTTGGGGATACTCATGCTGGCCATGACCAACGGCGCCTTCCGCGAAGGCGTGTTGATCCCTCGCCTTGGCTCTCCCGCCGGCCTGGTTCTGAGCGGCGGCCTGCTTTCACTGCTGATCCTGTCCGTGACCTATGCTGTGCTGCCCTGGCTCGGCCCGTTGCCCGAGTCCGGGTACTGGTGCACGGGACTCTTCTGGCTCGCGCTGACGCTCACCTTCGAGTTCGGCTTCGGCCGGCTGGTTCAGCACAAGAAGTGGACCGAATTACTGGAGGCCTATACTTTCCGTGGCGGCAATATATGGCCTCTGGTGCTCGCGGTAACGACCCTGGCACCCTGGCTCGCTGCCAGGCTCAGAGATGTCGGATAAACCCATACCGGACGCGGGACACAGGGATGATCGACTGGTTCGAGATTTACGTGCAGGACATGGAGCGGACGCGAGCCTTCTACGAAAAGGAGAAATTCCCCATCGCTAAATATGGCTTCATCGCGCTGGCCTTCGACACCGAGGATAATCTCATCGGCCTGCATTCCATGTACTGAGGGAACGCCGGGCATGGACATTCGTATCGACGATCCCGCGCGGCCGGAGATAAAGCGACTGTTGCGGGAACACTTGGAGAACATGGCGCTCTATTCGCCGCCGGAAAGCATTCATGCCCTGGATGCCAAAGGCCTGCTCAAGCCGGAGATCACGCTGTGGGGCGCATGGGAAGGAGGCGAGCTCCTGGGCTGCGGCGTGCTCAAGGAACTCGACCACCGGCATGGCGAAATCAAGTCCATGCGCACCGCCGAAAAGCACAGACGGCGGGGCGTGGCGGCACAGCTCCTGACTCATCTCATCGCCGAGGCCCGGCGACGCTCATACCATCGACTCAGCCTGGAGACGGGGTCCGACGCAGCCTTTGAGCCGGCTCGACAGCTTTACGGTCGTTTCGGCTTCCACGAGTGCGGACCGTTCAACGGCTATGTCGAGGACCCTTACAGCGTGTACATGACCCGGACCCTGCCCCGGAGCTAGCTCATGGCAAGCGTGACCATCATCTCCTGCGTCGCCGGCGACGTGATGAATGCCGATCCAACCGGTCGAAAGTGTCCCGATGGACAGCGCGGGCGATTATGGTCCAGGCCTTTTGTACTGCCTGTCGAACGACCCGCATCAAGCCCCGGGCAGCGCACTGTCATGGGACATTGCTTAAGCGTACACTAGAGCTTAAATATCAAACAGACAGGACACATTCGATGCAGAATTTCCCCCACCACTACAAGGTCGCGGCGGCAGCGGATCCGGACGGAGAGGTTTCCCTGAAATGCGAGGGCCTGGAGACGATCGCCTCCGTTGCACCCGTTGAATTTGACGGCCCGGGGGACAAGTGGTCACCTGAAACCCTGTTGACCGCAGCGGTCGCCGACTGCTTCATTCTCACCTTCCGCGCTATCGCGCGCGCATCGAAACTGGAATGGACATCGCTGGAATGCGAGGTCGAGGGGACACTCGATCGCAGGGAACACGTAACCCTGTTTACGGAATTCACGCTGCAGGCGACGCTCGCGGTACCGCCGGGCACGGACGAGGAACGTGCCCATCACCTCCTCGAGAAGGCCGAGGCGGGCTGCCTGGTCACCAACTCCCTGTCCGCTGAAATACACCTGAATGCCAAGGTGTCGAAGGCGGCATAGACAGTTGCCATGCAGACCTGATTTCCAAGCCTTCTAATCCATCCCTTTCTTACCGGAGAGCCATCATGGAAAACAAGGACCAGACCCGACACAGACTGATAGAGCAATACGACAAGCTTGCCGAAAAGTTTAATGAACTTTACCGCGAGGGGCGGGACTACGGACGCAAATCGATGTCCGTGGCACTGGACAAGGCCCGCGAGCAGTTGACCGAACTCGGGGAATTCAGCGCCGAACACGGGGAAGAATTGAAAAAATACCTTGCCCGCGACCTCGACCAGTTCATCGCCGATACCCGGCACCTGGGCAAGGAAGCCCGTGAGCAATTCCATCCGTCGCGCTTGGGTGCCGGCGCGCTGGCTTCACTCGCCGACGTGCTGGAATCTACCGGCAACGCCTTGCATTCGCTGGGCGAGAAAACCAAGCAGACTCTGACCTACAAAACCGGCGAATTAACCTCCGCCGGCACCTTGACCTGCCGCGCCTGCGGGCAAAAAATGCATTTGAAGAAAACCGGGCATATTCCGCCTTGCTCCAAATGCAGCGGCACCGTGTTCAACAAGGGTTACTGACCCGGGAAAACCGGCATGCTGAGGGTAAAAATGGATGAAGCGAACGGAACCGCCCTGTCCGAACCCGATGGATCCTTGTCGGAAAAGGATTTCCAGCACGCAGCGGAGGTGGTCAACGCCTGGATAGAGGAAATAGACGGTTGAAAGGGTTGGTCATTCACGCGAAGACATTTCCCGACTGGGATTCGTTCCGGGTCCGGGTGTTCCACCTCGCCTTCATTTGCAATCACCACCGTAAGATCGGGCGCATGGCCTTCGCAACGGATACGTCGGCACCCACGACCCGCACTAGACAATGACCAGCGCCGCATGGCGTATGCCTGTCCTGTTCGTCGGGCACGGCAATCCGATGAACGCCATCGAGCCCAGCCGTTTCCATCGCCGCTGGGAAGCGCTGGGGCGCGAATTGCCACAACCGCGGGCCGTGCTGTGCATATCCGCTCACTGGGAAACCCGGGGCCTGTCCCTGACGGCCGCCGAACGCCCCGACACCATTCACGATTTCTACGGATTCCCCAAGGCCCTGTTCGATGTCCGCTATCCCGCTCCGGGCGATCCCGACCTCGCGCAGCGGTGTGCCGAACTGCTTGTCGACGATGGCGCGCGTCTCGACCCCGGACGCGGTCTCGATCACGGCGCCTGGAGCGTTCTGATCGCCATGTACCCGGACGCGAACGTTCCCGTCGTGCAACTAAGCCTGGATACAGGCCGGCCCGGAGCCTTTCACTACCGCATTGCCCGGGCGCTGGCGCCACTGCGCGACGAAGGCGTGCTCATTCTGGGAAGCGGCAACATCGTGCATAACCTGCGCCTGTTCGAATATCATGACCCCGAACCTCTGGACTGGGCGATTGACTTCGACGCGACGGTTCGGCAACGAATCGCCTCGGGCGAACACGGGGGCCTGATCGACTACGCCGGGCTCGGCCCCGGCGCCGCCCTGGCGATACCCACGCCGGAACATTACCTGCCCCTGCTGTACGCTCTCGGCCTGCAGACAGAGGAGGAGCAACCGGTGTTTTTCAATGACGAAGTTACAGGTTCGATCTCCATGACCTCGATCCGGATTGGAGCAGGAAGCCTATGATCGGTGGCCGGGAAGTCATTACCTTCTACGGCGAACGGATGCTGGCACACCGTCCGGATGCGGATTATCCGTTCCTGACGGGAAGGCTCGACCGCCGCGTGCGGGAAATCCTCAACGGGCTCGGCGTGCGCTTCGAACCGGGCGAGCCGCAGGCCCCGGGGATTCCCGAAGTGACGGAAGCGGTCGAGTTTCACGCCAGCGCATTTATCCCCGACTGACCGCCGGGACCCGCCCGGGCATCTGACGACTTCATGATCCACGTCAATACGCCCGATGGGCGCCAGCCTATAATCCTGAAGGCATAGCCCTGTAGCAGGTGAGGTGCCGTCATGGCCATCCGCTTTGCAGATCGCCACGACGCGGGCCGCAAGCTGGCCGGCGCGCTACATGGCTACGCGGGACGCGAGGACGTGCTGGTCCTGGCCCTGCCCCGCGGCGGCGTTCCCGTGGGTTACGAAGTGGCCCGGGCCCTGAAGGTCGATTTCGACATCCTGATCGTGCGCAAGCTCGGCGTTCCTTACCAGCCGGAACTCGCGATGGGCGCCGTCGCCTCCGGCGGTGCCCTGTACCTGAACCGTTCCCTGATCGACCAGGTCGGCATCAGCCGGCACGAGATCGAAGCCGTTCTGGCAGCCGAACGCACTGAACTCACACGCCGCGAACGCCTCTACCGGGGCGAGAGGCCGCCGTCGCAAATCGAAGGGCGCATCATCATCCTGGTGGACGACGGCGTGGCGACCGGAGCCTCCATGCATTCGGCCGTAATGGCGCTGCGCACCGGCAACCCGGCGCGGATCATCGTCGCGGTGCCGGTCGCGCCGGATGATGCCGGGAAGCGATTCGAAGCCGATGCCGTTGAATTCGTCAGCCTGTTCAGCCCCGCGTATTTTCAAGCCGTAGGACAATTCTACGACGCGTTCGATCAGACAAGCGACGAGGAAGTCCGTGATCTGCTGTCGCAATTTCAACGGGAGTCGTCGTCATGAGCGCCAGAACCCCCTTCCTTGCCGTGCGCGAACTTGCCATGCGTCTGGGCGAGGAAGCCGGCGATTACGATGCGGTGCTGAACATGGCATCGGGACGCCGTTTCGTACTGATCGGCGAAGCCACTCACGGCACGCGCGAATTCTATGCCATGAGGGCCGCCATCACCCGGCGCCTGATTGTCGAGGAAGGGTTTGACGGTGTGGCGATCGAAGGCGACTGGCCGGACGCCTGGCGGGCCAACCGCTTCGTCCAGGGCGGAGGCGACGATAAAGCCGAATCGGCGCTTGATGACTTCGAGCGCTTCCCGAACTGGATGTGGCGCAACCGGGAAGTGCTGGATTTCATCACCTGGCTGCACGGGCACAACGCCGGCATGCCCGCCGATCAGCGTGTCGGCATCTACGGTCTCGATCTCTACAGCCTCTATCGTTCCGCTGATGCCGTCATCCGTTATCTGGAGGGCGTGGACCCAGACAAGGCGGAACAGGCTCGCCGCCACTACACCGTGTTGGATCACGTGCGCGAACCGCAGACCTATGGCTACGAGGCCGCTTTCGGTCTGCGCCCGCCCGGTCGTGAAGCGGCGATCAGGCAACTATTGCAGTTGCGCGCCGATGCAGAGGACTATGTGGCGCACAACGGTTTGGCATCGATGGACACCTATTTCTTCGCCGAGCGCAACGCGGCGGTCGTGGTCAATGCCGAAGCCTACTACCGTGCCATGTTCGGGCACCGCATCAATACCTGGAACCTGCGCGATGCGCACATGTGCGACACGCTACTGGCGCTCTCCCGCTACCTGGAGCGGCGCGGCGGCGGCGGCCGAGTGGTGGTCTGGGCGCACAATTCGCATCTCGGCGATGCACGCGCCACCGAATCCCGGCTGCGGGGTGAGTGGAACCTGGGCCAACTCATGCGCGAGCAGGCCGGCGATGAGGCGCTGCTGGTCGGCTTTACCACCTATACCGGCCATGTCTCCGCCGCCTCTCAATGGGATGCGGATGTCGAGCACAAGTGGGTCCGGCCAGCGCTCCCGGACAGTTACGAGCACCTGTTCCACACTACCGGCCTCGACCGCTTCTTCCTGCCTCTGGTCGAAGCGGCCGCGGCCCCCTTGCGCGAAGCACTGCTTGAGCGCGCCATCGGCGTCATTTACCTGCCGCAGACCGAGCGGGCCAGCCACTACTTCGATGCGTCTATCGCCCACCAGTTCGATGCTGTCTTCCATCTCGACGAAACGACCGCCCTGGAACCGCTGGATGCACCTCTGCACTGGCACCGTCCCGAAGCGCACGAGCTGGTCACCTAAGCCCCGGGACGTGTCATACAGTCATGGACAGATGTCTCAGCTCCAATATCGTCATCGACTCGCAGGGTACCGCACTGGAAGGCCTGCTGGCGGTGCTGGAGCCGGCTATCGGCATCGTCGCCTTCGCCCACGGCAGCGGCAGCAGCCGTTTCAGCCGGCGCAACCAGCAGGTTGCCCGCGCGCTGAACACAGCAGGACTCGCTACGCTGCTGTTCGATCTACTCAGCAGCGAGGAAAGCAGGCGCGACGAACTCTCAGCCGAATTCCGGTTCGATATCGAGCTTCTGGGACGGCGTCTGGATGATGCCGTCGACTGGATTTCGCAGGATCAACGCACCCTCGCCCTGCCAATCGGGCTGTTCGGAGCCAGCACGGGGCGGCCGCTGCATTAATCACGGCCACCCACCGGCCGCAACAGGTGAAGGCAGTGGTTTCGCGCGGCGGCCGCCCCGACCTGGCCGGCGATTCCCTTCCCACCGTGTGCGCACCCACCTTGCTCATTGTCGGAGGCAACGACAGCCAGGTTATCGAGCTGAATCGCTCAGCGGCGCGCCAGCTCCGGTGCGAATACCAGCTCATCATCGTCCCGGAGGCGACCCACCTGTTCGAAGAACCCGGCAAGCTCGAGGAAGTCTCCTGGCTTGCCACCGACTGGTTCCGGTCGCACCTGGCCTGAACACGCCGGTAACGAACCGGACTCTGGACGGTGCCCGCAGATACGAAGCACTTTTAGCGAAATGATTCTTCCGCACGTTATGCAGGGTGTGCGCGGTTACAGAAGCGCAACCTGCTCAAAATAGCAATCGGAAATGAAATCGAATTCACGACGCTGACCTCGATCCGGATTGGAGGAGAAAGCCCATGATCGGTGGCCTGGACGCGTTCTGCGCCAGTGCAATAGAGGAATTCGCCTAGGCAAGCACGTCCGGAGTAGGCCTGAGGCGGAGAAGCAGCACCCGCGGGATGGCTATTCACGCGACCCAGACCGACGCCCTTACCCCGCCTGGACCATGACCGGGCGTACCGGTTAGGTACCCCCATATGCTCCCAGATAAATTTATAGCGTCAAATTGAAGGGACAGCAACTCCAGCCGACCCTGTGTCTCCTGCATTTGCCACACCGGCCTGGCCACCATCAAATAAAACACCATCAGTAACGGGATGAAGGCCGGCCAACCCAGCCTATGCATTCATTTTTGCCCTAGTTTGATCTGTCTTGATCTGTATCAGTTCAGCTGCTTATAACCGATGCGAGAATGTTGATGTTACAGGCTAGATCTCCATGACCTCTATCCGGATCGGAGGAGCAAGCCCATATGAAAGACGTAATGCGTATTATTGTTTCGACGCTTGCTCTGGCCTCGGCCGTTGCCTTGGCACATCCCGCCCTCGCGGGGTCAAAAGTGCGCGGTCAATTCACCGTGACCGTGACGGTCGTTCGCCCCTGCAGTGTTAATGACTCGCTCGAGGTCTCGTTCGCGCAAAATGGCAAGCTCGGCAAGGTGCAAGTCCACGGCTGCATGGACGTCGCCCAGGTACAAGGCATGACGGTCGAGAAAACCAGCGTCCAGGCGTTTGGTCGCACCTATTGGCTGTCTGCGGAGTCTTCCCGCTCCCCTGCCCAGGTCCGCCATATCACCGTTGCTCAGGTTCGCTACATCACCATGACCTTTTAATAGCAACTCCCCCTTACCGCCTGGGCTTGGCCATACGGCGTCGTCTGGGTGGTTTTCCCTACCCCACGTACCACGCATGAATGCCTCAAAGCCCTTATCATTGCTTACAAGAGATAAATCTGGGAGGGGATAGATGTCACGCCTAACCGGCTCACTTGTTTTTTATTGACGAGATCAGGAACCGTAGAACGAAAACGTCTGAAATCAATATACGCCTGCTCACCGGAGGTTACCGCCTCGAACCGAGTGCAAATTTACCTCACCGTCACCGCATGTCGAGTGGGTTCGTAACTCAGTCCGGGCTGCCCGGCGGGGAATAAATTCTCGGCAATCCCTCGGCGCGCGAGGGCTTCAAGTAGCAATTCGGGCGGCTCATCCCGACGCTCGTCGGTGAGCTGGAACACGCCCCAGTGAATTCCGATCGCGCGGGCGGCTTCGATATCCTCCAGGATCTGCACGGCCTCGTTGGGATCGGTGTGTTGCGCGCTCATGAACCAGCGCGGTGCGTAGGCACCAATGGGGATCAGAGCCAGATCGGGGCGACCGATCCGTCGCCGTACTTCTCGAAAGATGCGCCCGTCACCGTAGCCGGTATCGCCTGTGAAATGGGCGCTGCCTCCACTCGTGGTCAGCATAAAGCCGGACCAGAGCGCCATGCGCCGGTCGCGTCCCGTACGCGCCGACCAGTGATAGGCGGGGACGATCGTCACCTCACCCCCCTTGCCGATGTCGACACGCTCCCACCAATCGCCCGCCACCACCCGCACGTCAGGAATGGCCCGCTTCAGGATCGCGTCGTTACCCAGCGGCGTCACAATGAGCGGGCGGTGCTCGGCGTGGAGGCGGCGCAGGGTCGCCATGTCCATATGGTCGTAATGATTATGGCTGAGCAGCACGGCGTCGATGGGCGGCAAGTCCTCGAAGGCCACTCCAGGGGCCCACACGCGTCGGGGGCCGCCAAAAGGGAGTGGGCTCGCCCTCTTTGACCATACGGGATCGGTAAGGACATTGAGCCCTCCTGACTGGATCAGCACGCTCGCATGGCCCACGACCGTCGCCCGCAGTCCGGCTACGGCGGCATCCGGAACGGCCGGCTCTACCGGGACCGACCGCGGCCATGCGGCAGCCCTGCCCTTCAACTTCCATCGCAGAAGCTCGCGAAAGCTTCGATCGGTTGCGAGGTGGTCCGGATTGAAGAAGCGCAGACCGTCGAAATGATCGCTCGGTTGTCCGGAATAATATGGATTCACAGATCGCGGCACCGCGCTTACACTCCATTTCTTAAGTCCCCGTGAGCGAATCGCTCTCTCAGGGCTGGCTGAGACACGTAATGCTACCCCCTCTAGCCGTTGCACATGCCCCCCTTGCAATAGCCCGCAGGATTATGTCAAAAACTCTTTGAGTAACAAGCCGATTCTGGAGTGTGCAATGGCCGAAGACCCAAAAGAACCCAGCAAATTTGAACGCCTCATCAAGGAACGCCCTGAGGCCTTCGATGATGCGGACTGCCGTCCATTGAGAACGATCGAGGAAATTGGAATGAGCGTCCCTGACGGCCTGCTGGACCCGTCGGAGAAAATGGATACCGAAGATTCAAAGGAATAAGCAACACCAAGGTTTTTGAGCGGGCTTCGGCGTGAGGCTGCTTAGTGTCCACTAGACCGCTCCCACCAAGGCTGCGATGGTGAGAGCCGCAAGCCATAGAGCGTGCGCCTGTTCAATGTCTACGAGCGGCCTAAAATGAGCCTTTGTGGCGTGACACTGATGCAGAAGCTGGCCATGGCGGCCTAAACCCTACTTCTGACCGCCGCTGACAATGGGGGGATTGGCGCGCCTACATAGCACCCACACAAAAAAGCACCTTGCGAGTGCCTCATGTAAGTCGTTGATTTATATGGTGGGCCGTGAAGGAATCGAACCTTCAACCTTGGGATTAAGAGTCCCCTGCTCTGCCAATTGAGCTAACGGCCCAGCCGATTTTTGTAGCGGCACCTGAAGCGCCACCTCTGAAAATGGTGGGGTGGACGATGGGATTCGAACCCACGACCACCGAGGCCACAACCCGGGGCTCTACCTACTGAGCTACGTCCACCATCGTCATCCCGCGCCTTGCGGCGCGGAGACCGCATAGTATACCGAATTCCACCTGTCTGGCGACAGCCGATTTCACCCGACGAAGTGAAGCCCACCCCTGGAAATGGTGCGCCCGGCAGGAATCGAACCTGCAACCTGCGGCTTAGAAGGCCGCTGCTCTATCCGGTTGAGCTACGGGCGCGTCGCGGTAGTTTAGCCTCTCGTTGTCCCTGCTCCACGGATTCCAGCCCGGGGCCGTAGGCCAGTTCACGGATGTGCCCGATTTCGTCGCGGATTTTCGCGGCTTGCTCGAATTCGAGATTGCGGGCATGTTCATACATCCGTTTTTCCAGCGCGGCCAGCTTCCGTTCCCGTTCGCGTCCGGACATGCCTTGATACAGCGTACGCTCCTCGGCCACTTTGGACAGGGCGCTCACCTTGGTGCCGCGTTCGCCGTAAGCGCCTTCCATCACGTTGCGCACGGCCTTGCGGATGCCTTGCGGCGTGATGCCGTGTTCCTCGTTATAGGCCTGCTGCCTGATGCGGCGACGGTTGGTCTCGTCCAAGGCGCGCTGCATGGAACCGGTGACGCGGTCGGCATACAGGATCGCCCGGCCGCTCAGATTGCGGGCCGCGCGGCCGATGGTCTGAATCAACGCGCCTTCGGAGCGCAGGAAACCTTCCTTGTCGGCATCGAGGATCGCGACCAGCGAGACTTCGGGAATATCCAGCCCTTCACGCAGCAGGTTGATCCCGACGAGGGCGTCGAACTCGCCCAGGCGCAGGTTGCGGATCAGTTCCGAGCGCTCCACGGTGTCAATGTCCGAATGGAGGTAGCGAGCCCGCGCGCCATGTTCGTTGAGGTATTCGGTGAGATCCTCGGCCATGCGTTTGGTGAGCGTAGTAATCAGCACACGCTCGGAGCGCTCGGCGCGGATGTGCACTTCAGAGAGCAGATCCTCGACCTGGTGCGTGGCGGGTCGCACCTCTATTTCGGGGTCGACCAGCCCCGTCGGGCGAACGATCTGTTCCACCGTCTGGTCGGCGTGTTCACGCTCGTAGGGTCCGGGCGTGGCGGATATATAGACCGTCTGCGGCGACAGGTGCTCGAATTCGTCGAAATTGAGCGGCCGGTTGTCGAGCGCCGACGGCAGGCGGAAGCCGTAACGCACGAGGGTTTCCTTGCGCGAGCGGTCGCCACGATACATGCCGTTCAACTGGGGTACGCTGACGTGGCTTTCATCGATGAAAAGCAGTGCGTCGTCGGCCAGGTAATCGAACAGGCACGGTGGCGGTTCGCCCGCCTTGCGTCCCGAGAGGTGGCGCGAATAGTTTTCGATGCCCGTGCAGTAGCCGAGTTCCAGGATCATTTCCAGATCAAAGCGAGTGCGTTGCTCCAGACGCTGGGCCTCGACCAGCTTGCCGGCTTCGCGCAGTTCGGGCAGGCGTTGAGCCAGTTCGTCGCGGATCTTGTCCACGGCCGCCATCAGCGTCGCACGCGGGGTGACGTAATGCGTACGCGGGTAGACGGTCAGGCGCGGTACGCGGCGCAGCAACTCACCCGTCAGCGGGTCGAAGTAGCCCAGCGACTCGATCTCGTCGTCGAACAGTTCGATGCGCACGGCCTCGCGATCGTTTTCTGCGGGAAACACGTCGATGACCTCGCCGCGCACGCGGTAGGTGCCGGCCCGGAAATCGACCTCGTTACGCTTGTACTGCAGTTCGGTCAGGCGGCGAAGAATTTCGCGCTGGTCGATATGTTCTCCACGATCCAGGTGCAGCACCATGCGCAGATAAAGCGACGGATCTCCGAGACCGTAAATGGCTGACACTGTCGCAACGACAATCGCATCGCGGCGCTCGATGATCGCCTTGGTGGCCGACAGGCGCATCTGCTCGATGTGGGCGTTGATCGAGGCGTCCTTCTCGATGTAGGTGTCGGACGCCGCCACGTAGGCCTCGGGCTGGTAGTAGTCGTAATAGGAGACGAAATACTCCACCGCGCTGTCGGGGAAGAATTCGCGCAATTCGCCGTAAAGCTGCGCGGCCAGCGTCTTGTTGGGCGCCAGCACCATGGCCGGGCGCTGCAGATCGGCAATGACGTTGGCGATGGTGAAGGTCTTGCCCGAGCCGGTCACGCCGAGCAGGACCTGACGCGCCAACCCATCCTTCAAGCCGCGGGTCAGGGCGGCGATGGCCTCGGGCTGGTCGCCGGCAGGCTGGAAATCGGACTGGAGGCGGAATGGCCGGTGCGTAGGGTTGGAATCGGTCATAGTCGGACTATTATAGAGGCCGGGAGCCGGGCAACGTCCGCGCGTTTCGTTACAATAACTCGCCTTCCCGTTCCCAGAAAGGTGCCTTCGTGAGGAAAGCCTCCCAACGTATTGCACAACTCCCTGCATCGCCGACGCTGGCAATCAGCGCCAAGGCCAAGGAACTCGCCGCGGCCGGCCGCGATGTGCTCAACCTCTCGGCCGGTGAGCCAGACTTCAATACCCCCGACTTCATTCGCCATGCCGCATGTGAAGCACTGGAGCACGGCGAAACACGCTACACCGCAGCCGACGGCACGGCTGAACTGAAGCAGGCCATCGCAGCCAAGTTTAAGCGCGAAAACGGCCTCGTCTACGAGAGCAAGGAAATCATTGCTACCTGCGGTGCCAAGCAGGCACTGTTCAACGCCAACATGGCGGCTCTGAATCCCGGCGATGAAGTGCTGATTCCTGCTCCGTACTGGGTGTCCTACCCCGCACAGGCACAACTCGCGGAAGCCAGGCCCGTCATTCTGACCTGCCCCGCTGAACAGGGTTTCAAATTGACACCGGAAGCGCTGGATCGAGCCATCACGCCTAAAACCCGGATGCTTATCCTCAACAGCCCCAACAATCCCTCGGGCGCGGTGTATTCGAAAGCCGAACTCGTCGCGCTGGCTGAGGTGCTGGTCCGGCACGAAAACGTACTGGTGGCGACAGACGATATCTACGAACACCTGATTTACAACCCCGGCAAACCGTTCGCCAACATCGTCATGGTGGCCCCGGCGCTACGCGAGCGCACTCTCGTCGTCAACGGGGTATCCAAAGCGTATGCGATGACCGGCTGGCGCCTGGGTTATGCCGCCGGACCGGCATGGCTGATCGGTGCAATGAAAAAGCTCCAGTCGCAAAGCACCTCGAATCCGGCTGCCGTCTCGCAGGCAGCGGCTGTGGCGGCGCTGAACGGTGACCAGCGCTGCGTCCGCGACATGCGCGAGGCCTTCAAAAGCCGCCGGGACCGCTTTGTGGACGGGTTGAACCGAGTACCGGGCCTGCACTGCGTACTACCAGACGGTGCCTTTTACGCCTTCGTGAACTGCCGCGAAGCCATAGCTGCCCAAGGATTGGATGGCGACGTGACCTTTGCCGAGTGGCTGCTTGACGGACCGGGACTGGCCGCGGTGCCGGGTTCGGCCTTTGGGCTCGATGGCTTTGTGCGCTTTTCCTATGCCTGTGACCAGGCAACGCTGGATACCGCGGTGGAGCGGCTCCAGCGGGCGCTCGGCTGATCGCGCATGACTCCGCCGCGACAGGCCGATCCGGAAGTTGACGAAGTATTGCTACGCCTGATTGAGACGCATGAGATCAGCGATCAGACCGACCTGCTACAAAGCCTGCGCCGTCAGGGTATCGGCATCAGCCAGCCAACGCTCTCACGGCACCTGCGTCGGCTGAATATCGTCAAACAGCGCGGGCGTTACGTGGTAGGCGCCGACAATCCCTTCTGCGCCCCGCCCTGCGCCGTGCGCCCTTCCCCGCCCAACCTGTTGGTGCTGAAAACCCTGCCGGCGAGGGCACAATTGCTCGCGGCCATGATTGACCAGATGAGGTTACGCGAAATCGCCGGTACCATGGCCGGTGACGATACGGTGATGGTGGCGGTCCAGGACGGTCATACACTGGAAGCCGCGCAAAGCGCACTCGAAAAAGTCCTGCAACCTCCCGCCCGGGATGATTGATCGGACGGAACCGGATGACCCGGCTCCGTCCTCAGGGCCGCTCGATGGCGCTAGTGCAACGTAACCGTCACGGGCTGGGCACGCGGAATATCATTCGCCAAGGACACCGGGAAGGCGGAATACGTGTAAGTCACCGTTCCATCCCGACCCAAAAAATCGCCGTAGCTGTACGTGTACACATTCACATAAGGCAGTAAAGCACCCGCGTAGACGTTATAGGTGGGCGTCGACACACCCGACAGACAGGACGGGTTCGTGAACCCCAAGCCGTTGACGACATCAGCAGCCGCATTGGCGGATGTCATCACCCGGGTCGGGTTGGCGCACTGGGGCAAAAGTCCGATGGCCTGGTACGATGCTATAGCCCTGCCCACGACGGCCCTGTAAGTGCCATTGGGCCCCCACAAACCCTCGTTCTCGAAAAAGGTCGCCCTGTCGATTGCAACCGGCGTAGTGGGGTCGCTGCTGGTCGGATCCGGCAACGGATGGCAATCCAGGGAACCCGCCGCTTGAAAAAAGTCGCAGTCGTTAAACGTATCAAACACCAGATTAGGCGTATCCGCACACAATAGGGTATCGTGCTCATAACCGCCGCTACCATCAGGCTTGTAGCCGCATTCGTTTCCCTTCATGGTTCCCAGGACGCTGTCGGCTTCAGGCGCGCAGGTTCCCGACGACTGGCTGAACACCAGTTTGCCGGCATTGGGACTGGTGCTGCTTGAAGGAACCACTTGTCCTTGCAGTACACATCCGGGAGAATTCGATACCCCGCTGGCATCGACATAGATCGGCGTGGTCCCCAGATAAGTCCATAATGCGTTGACATACGTATCGTAATAGCCGCTTGGTATCGGATCAAATGCCGCAACCCCGTCGGCCGTGATCGGCGCCAGAATCTCCGTGATATTGTCGCCGGCGTCCTTTTGAATGAAATTCTTCATGCCGTTCGTCGCATCGTACTTCCAGGGCGCACCCTGGCTGTCGAAATTGGTCTCGACTTCGGAGAATATCGTGGCCTGTGACTTGTTCGAAATCACCCCGAAGCTCGCATCCTGCGTATCCAGGGAAAGCGGCGCAGCGTTACCCATGGCGTTGATCGTGGCCAGCATCGATATGAAGTTCACATAGGTTTGGTCGGCCGTCAGTGATTCGCAAATGGTGGCGCTGGTGGGGCAAGAGGCGGAAGACGAGGATTGCCCGAACAACTTCGTGTAAGTCATTTCAAGCGCCACGAATGCAGGGGGCAACGGAGACGCAGTAGGCGACGGAACATCCTCGCTGTTGAAACCGTTGCCCCCACGGGTGAAATACACGTTTCCCGATGCACCGTAGGGCATGTAGATCACACCGCCGTCCTTGTCCAGCTCGAGCTGGTCGCTCTGGAAGGACGCGCCCGGGCTCGAGGCAAGCGTTCCCACACCGCTCGTGGCGGCGAAGTCGACCATGGTTAACCCGCCCGTAGGGTGATAAGCCGCGGCAACGTGCACCTTGTCGCCGTTGCTGTTGACGACGCGCACAGCCACGTGACCGGCCACGTATTTGACGAAGGTGACGGTCATGTCGTGCTGCACGTAGGTCGCGGTGCTTCCTTTCAGGCTGATCGATATGGAAGTCGGGTTCGTCGGCAGGGAGTTGAACGTATTGGCCAGCTCGCCATCGACAATGTAGGTTTTCCCGGCAGGGAGCGAACAGGCCGGGCTGGCGGAAGGCGCAGCGGTATTGCAGGTATAAGTCAGGCTGCTCAGCCCCAGTATGGGAGCCGCGGTGATATCGAGCGTTCTCTGGGATGTGTTCTTGAACACGAACTCCGGCTTGTAGGTAAACGTGACCGATTGCGAAGGCAGGTTCGCATACAAGGTGTCCGAAACATTCTGCGCGTACTGGAAAGTCATGTCTTCAGTGGGAGGCTGGGACTGGATCGAAAACGATAACCGGTCGCTCTCGAGCCTCGACGAGCCTTCCTCGGACGCCACCTGTATGGCAACCAAGCCATTCGGCGCACTTGCGGGTACCGTGGCCGTGACGGTGCAATCGACACCCTGCACCGGGCAGACACCGCCGTTCGTCATTTGCCAACCGCTGGGCGCGCTGACCGTGTACTGGCCGACACCCGGCGGGGTCGAGGTCGTGGTAAACGCCACATTGACTGTTTGCCCGGGCGCCGCGACGGTGATGGCGCTTCCTGAGACATTGGTGAGCTTGTCGCTGACCAGACCACCGTTGAGCACATCGATTGCTACGGGAGAAGCCAGGTTCGGCTTGCTTTTCACATCGACCTGCAGCTCGTGGGTATTGCTGCTGCCCAGATTGGCCTGCGGCGCCCGGCATGAAAAATCGACGGCAGCGCCACCAACCGTAACCTGCTGAGGTTGGCCGCATTCAATCTGCGGCGTCACCGTGCCGACATCGACAACCTGGACCGAGAGTGATCCGGAAGTCTGGGTCGAGGACGTCAACGATACCGTGGCGGTAAAAGTGGAACCGGAATCGGCTGTTGCAGGGATATCGGCATGGGCCGCAATCACGGCCGGAGACGTATTCAAACCTGATGAACTGGTACCCCCGCAGGCGGAAAGCAGTATCACGCATGCAGACGCAACGGAAGCACCTGCAAACAACCTTGCAAACTTGA
This sequence comes from Gammaproteobacteria bacterium, assembly GCA_049581885.1. Lineage (GTDB taxonomy): Bacteria > Pseudomonadota > Gammaproteobacteria > JAKDMP01 > JAKDMP01 > JBAUSV01. The sequence continues at coordinate 24,354 of JBAUSV010000070.1, forward strand.
CCATACCAAGGGTTCCCTTTTATTGAGATTAGATAATAAGTGAACGTAGTATTCCCAGTATCGCCTGCACGGTCAAGTTTCTCCGCTACCCGACATCACCGGCTCAGTGCTGAAAATATTCGTTTATTCGCCGATGTTATAACTATTCGAGTCTGAAGAATGCACGCGCCGCCGCGCATGTATGTTCGGCAAGAGAGGCAACGGACTCGCCCCGGGCGCTGGCCACGACCTGTGCAATATGCGGCAACCACATCGGCTCATTGCGGCGCGTTTGGGGACGCGGCTTTAAGTCGCGGGGCAGCAGGTACGGCGCGTCGGTTTCCAGCATCAGCTTGCCCGCCGGTATGTCCGGCACCACGTCCAGCAGGTGTCTGCCCCGACGCTCGTCGCAGATCCATCCGGTCACGCCAATATGGAAGCCGCGCTCCAGGTAATGCCCGAGCTCGCCCGCCTCGCCCGTGAAGCAATGCACCACGGTCGGCGGGAGCTGGCCCTCGAATTCGTCGAGGATGGCGATGAAATCGTCGTGGGCATCGCGCTGGTGCAGGAAGAGCGGCAGGTCGTGCGCAATCGCCAGCCGGATTTGCGCCTCGAAAGCCGTGCGCTGCACATCGTGAGGAGAAAAGTCGCGGAAGTAATCGAGTCCGCACTCGCCCGCAGCCACCACGCCGGGTTCGGACAGCATGGCATCCAGCGTAGCCTCGACGCCGGCATCGAAACCGGCTGCCTGGTGCGGGTGCACTCCCACGGTGGCACTCAGCACGTCGGGCCATTGCGCGGCCAGGTCGATCGCTGCCCGGCTGTGTTCCACATCAGCGCCGGTCACGATCATGTGCGATACGCCGGCTTCCCGGGCCCGCTCCATGACCGCCTCGCGATCCGCGCCGAAACTGTCGTGCGTGAGATTTGCCCCAATGTCGATGAACTCCATTATTTGCCCTTTCCTCCACAGTCTCTGCTAAGCTTCATGTCTCTGCCCCGGAGTTGAATCAAGCGATGAGCGAACCGGATTGGACAACCCATATCCTCAACGGTGCGGCGTGGCGGCGCTTCGGAATCATGGTCCTGCTGGTGCCGATTCTCGGTTGTGTCGGCTTCTTTATTGCCTTCACCGCCCTGTTCCAATTCCTCAGTGTCCTGGCCAACGGAGAAACCACCTCCAATATGCGTCATTGCGGCGAAGATCTGAGCCGCTACGCCACGGCTATCATCGACTTTCTCACCTACAATTCGGAACACCGTCCGTTCCCCTTTGCCTCACCGTCCACGGGCAGCAGCACAGCCACTGAGCTCACAAAAACACCCGAGGATACCGCAAAGAAAAAACCGGCCGCGCGCAAGACCAGCCCGCGCAAGCGAAGCACTGCCAAAAAAACAACCAAGCGTACTACGTCAACATCGAAAAAGACGAGTGCCGGCAGTACACGCGCTACCACGCCATCGCCGGACAAGCCGTCGGAGTAAGGATCGCGATCAGCTGACAAACAAGTCAGTCGCCAGAGACGCCCCCGGCTTGACTGCATACCCGGAAAAATCGGTAATCCCGGTCTCGGCCAGCACCTCTTCGTCGATGAAATGGTGTCCCGTGCAATCCCGGCTCGGACGCACAAGAATTGCGTGAACGGCGTCCGCCACGATCTCGGGCTTGCGGCACTGTTCCGGTTGCACCACCCCGCCCAGCATCGCCAGCGCCGCAGTCGCAATCACGGTGCGCGGCCACAGCGTATTGACGGCAATGCCCTGCTCGGCGAATTCCGCCGCCATGCCCAATGCACACAGACTCATCCCGTACTTGCTGATCGTGTAGGCCGTGTGGTCGCGGAACCAGCGAGGATTCAGGTCCGGCGGTGGCGACATGTTCAGAATGTGCGGATTATCCGCCTGCTTGAGCCACGGTAGACAAGCCTGCGAACATATGAAAGTGCCGCGTATGTTGACGTTGAACATCAGATCGAGGCGCTTGGCGGGAGTGTCGGCGGTCCCCGCGAGCCAGATGGCACTCGCGTTATTGACCAGGATATCTATACCGCCAAAGTGCTCGGCAGTTTGCGCTACAGCTCTGGCCACTGCGTCCTCGTCGCGGATATCGACCGCAAGCGGCAAGGCCTGACCACCCGCTTTCTCCACCGCCTGGGATGTGGTATGGATCGTGCCCGGCAGTTTGGGATTGGGCCGGCTGGTTTTGGCAACGACCGCGATATTGGCGCCATCGCGCGCGGCACGCTCCGCGATGGCCGCGCCAATTCCACGGCTGGCACCGGTAATAAACAGTGTTTTACCTTTCAGGTTGGCCATGATTTGCTCTCGGACAAATAAAGCCACAGTATAAGGACTGCTGTCTGCATGGAAATATACATGGCCTACACCACCCTGATCTCTGCTGCCGATCTGAAAGAACACATCGGGCGTCCCGGCTGGCGGGTATTCGACTGCCGTTGCTCGGCCAATGATCCTTCGGTAGGAAAAAAACTATACCGTGATGGTCATATTCCCGGTGCCCGCCATGCCGACCTCGACCGTGTCCTCGCGGCACCGCGGGGGCCATATACAGGTCGTCATCCCTTGCCCCAGCCCGAAAAACTTGCGGCATGGTTGGGCGCGGAAGGCGTGAGCGAGCACACACAAATGGTGGTGTATGACGACACCGGTGGTGCCTTCGCAGCCCGTTTGTGGTGGTTGGCGCGTTGGCTGGGACATGATGCGGTGGCTTTACTCGATGGCGGCATTCAGGCCTGGCGGTCAGTCGGCGGTAAGCTAAAAAGAGGCAACGCTGCCACTCCCGAGGCGGCGCTGTTCAATCCCCGGGAATCTCTGGTCAAAATGGTGGATGTACACGAAGTGGCACGTATCGTCTCGCACCGGCATTCGGGGCGTCTGGTCGATGCCCGAACCCGGATGCGTTATCTGGGCGAGCACGAACCCATCGACCCCGTCGCCGGTCACATTCCCGGCGCTCGCAACCGTCCCTTCAGCGAAAATCTCAATGTCGAGGGAAAATTTCTGCTCCCCGGTCAACTGCGGACACGCTTTTCCGCGCTGGCCCGTGACCCGCATGTGGTAATCCATTATTGCGGATCGGGTGTGACCGCGTGTCATAACGTGCTGGCCATGGAGCATGCCGGGTTTGGCGGCTCACGGCTGTATCCCGGCTCCTGGAGCGAGTGGATTCGCGACCCGCAGCGCCCCGTGGAACGCGGTGCGCCTGGAACCTGAGTGATGGCAGAATGTTTTTCTTCCCCGGGTTGGTAAACTACGCGCTTGTGTAACTTGGGGAGAACGACGTGGATTTCGCGTTGACCGAAGAACAAGCCATGATCAGCGAGCTGGCCCAGAAGTTCGCGCGGGAAGTGATTTCCCCCCACGCGACAGAATTCGACGCCAAGGCCGAATTTCCCGATGATATAGTCGGCCAGGCGCGCGAACTCGGCCTGATGAACGTGAGTGTGCCCGAAGAATTCGGCGGCACCGGCGGCTCGGTACTCGATCTGATCCTGGTCGCCGAACAACTCGGCTGGGGCTGCTCCGGCATTGCGCTCGCGATCCTGCTCAATAACCTCGCCGCCGACCCCATCAATGTCGCCGCCAACGACGAACAGCGCAAGAAGTATTTCGGCCTGCTCTCTGAAAGCTTCGGTGCCTACGCCCTGACCGAGCCCTCGGCCGGTTCTGACGTGAGCGCCATCAAGACCCGCGCCGAACGCAAGGGAAAGGAATGGGTTCTGAACGGCCAGAAAATCTGGATCAGCAACGCCAGCGTGGCGCAATTCTTTGTCGTGTTCGCCAAAACCGCTCCGGACAAGGGCACCTACGGCATCACCGCCTTCCTGGTGGACCGCGACACCAAGGGGCTGTCCGTCGGCAAACCGCTGGCCAAGATGGGGCAAAAAGCCTCCCCGGCCTGCGAAGTGTTCCTGGAAGATGTCGTCTTGGGTGACGCACAGCGGCTCGGCAAGGAAAACGAGGGCTTCAAGATCGCGATGCGCGTCTTTGACCGCTCCCGTCCCATGGTCGGCGCCATGGCGACCGGGCTCTCCCAACGCGCGCTGGACGAATCGCTGAGCTACGCGACCGAACGCCAGTCCTTCGGCAAAGCCATCATCGAACACCAGGCCGTCGGCTTCAAGATCTCCGAAATGGGTATGCGTACAGAAGCTGCACGCCTGCTCGCCCGCAAGGCGGCGTGGGCCAAGGACCATGGTCTCAACAACACCCTGCTGGCGTCCTACGCCAAAGCCTACGGTTCGGACACCGGTATGTGGGCGGCCACGGAAGCAACCCAGATTCTGGGCGGCTATGGCTACAGCCGCGAATACCCCACCGAAAAACTGATGCGCGATGCCAAGGTGATGCAGCTCTACGAGGGCACCAATGAAATCCAGCGTCTCGTCATGCAACGACAACTGGTCAAACTCGGCAATGTTTGAAGATTATTTCGCCGGTTCGCATACCTATATGCTTATAGGCACAGAGTTTTTCTGCCTCTGGTACAGCGACAATCATCTCCGCAAAACTGACAATAACTGACAAATATGTCAGTTATTGTGTTGTGTTGAGTATTTGCCTTGATCGGCAATTATTCGTTCAACATAAAAAGACTCTCTAACACATTGTTTAACAAAGTTATTTATATTTATTTGTGCTGAAGGCCATATTATGGCACATTTCTTGCAGCGTTTATAACAGGAAACCCCGCACGAGGCGCATGGAGCGTCAAATGGTTACCAAAAGAAACGGATTCGCTCTGATCGAACTAATGATCGTGGTGGCAATTATTGCCATCCTAGCGACCATTGCGCTTCCGTTCTATCTGAATTACACATCCCGGGCCCAGGGATCGGAAGCCTTGGTATTGGCCAGCACCGCCAGAAGTGCCGTCGTCTCCTACTACACGGAAAATGGCGCCTGGCCGGCCAACAACAGAACTGCGGGTCTGGCACTGCCGAATCAAATCAACGGCAAATACGTCAGATCAGTCACCGTTACCGAGGTCAACCACAGCAACCTGATAACGGTACGTTTCAAATCCCAAGGGGTGGTCAAACCTCTGCAAAACAAGAATCTGTACTTGTCGTCTCTTACCACGGGCACCGGCGTGGAATGGATATGCAAGGTGGACAGCTTGCAAATGTATCAATTTGTACCCACAAGCTGCCGTAACATCCATTGAACACATCACCCTTCCCGTCGCTATGGTGACGGACACATCCTGGACCCGCTTCGGCGGGTCTTTTTTTATCCGTAGCGTTACACTACCCATAGGCTTCCTGGTTCACCCAAAGGATTCGTTGTGGATACCGACGCACTAAAACAATTCTGCTCAGACACCTGGGACAAGCAGATTATTCCGGCCCTGCAGGACTACATCCGTATTCCCGCCAAGTCACCGAACTTCGATGCCGATTGGGAAGCCAACGGCCATATCGAGAAGGCCGTGCAGCTGGCTGCCAACTGGTGCAAAAAAAACGCACTGCCGGACATGCAGCTCGAAATCCATCGCCTCCCCGGACGCACGCCACTGCTGTTCATAGAGATTCCAGGCACCATCGAGAATGCCGCAGACAAACCCTGTATCCTGCTCTACGGGCATCTGGACAAGCAGCCCGAATTCGACGGCTGGCGCGAAGGTCTGGCCCCTTGGGAGCCGGTTATTCAGGACGGCAAGCTCTACGGTCGTGGTGGCGCCGATGACGGCTATGCCGTATTTGGCTCGCTTACGGCTATCCGCGCACTCCGCGAACAGAATATCCCGCACGCACGCTGCGTCATCGTCATCGAGCTCTGCGAGGAAAGCGGCAGCTTCGATCTGCCGCATCATTTCGAAGCGCTGGCGGAGCGGATCGGCACGCCTGATCTGGTGGTCTGCCTCGACGCCGAATGTGGCAATTACGACCAGTTTTGGTGCACCACCTCACTGCGAGGCAACCTGGTCGGTACGCTCTCGGTCGATATTCTGACCGAAGGTGTACATTCGGGCGGCTCGGGCGGCGTCGTGCCATCCAGCTTTAGGATTATTCGCTATCTTCTTGATAGAATTGAGGATTCTTCAAACGGTTTTATCAAAACATCCGCCCTGCAAGTCGAGATTCCTGCGCCACGTCTACAACAGGCACGCGAAGCCGCAACAGCGCTCGGCGAAGAAGCATGGCAGCGTTTCCCGTTCGTGGAAGGCGCCCATCCCAGCCAGTCCGATCCGGTCGAGCAACTGCTCGACAACACTTGGCGAGCCTGCCTGGAAGCGACCGGCGCCGCCGGATTTCCGGCACCATCGTCAGCAGGTAATGTGCTGCGTCCGCGCAGTACCTTCAAATTATCCCTTAGGCTGCCCCCTTCGGCCGATCCGAAGACGGCCGCCACCGAAGTCAAGAGAATACTCGAGAGCGATCCGCCGGCTGGTGCCCATGTGCGTTTCGAAGCCGAGTCGACGATGGGGGGCTGGGATGCACCACCGGTCGCCGACTGGCTGGCTGATGCCATGCAAAAAGCCTCACAAAACCACTTTGGAAAGAATGCTCTTTACATGGGCACCGGCGGCAGTATTCCCTTTATGGGTATGCTGGGTGAACAGTTCCCCGAGGCACAGTTTCTGGTGACGGGCCTGCTTGGCCCCCACGCCAACGCACACGGTCCCAACGAGTTCCTGCATATTGAGACCGGCAAGCGCCTGACCGCCTGTGTAGCCGAAGTCATCATGGCCCACGTAGCCCGGTAACTATTCGTATTATTTCCATAAAAGTGAGCTTGCTCGCGATTCTTGCGGATTAATCGCGAGCAAGCTCACTCCTGCCTAGGATGTACTTCAAGCTGCCTATTTTTTCGCCGCCGCTTTGATCCGTGCCCATGCCTCGGCGCTAGCCGGTGCTACCGCGGCATGACCGGATGGGTACGGTAACTGCTGCCCGAGCTCCCCAAAGGAGACCACCTGCTCGGGCTGTGCCCGGGGCACCATGAGGCCATCGGCCAGCACCACATAACCCTGCACCGGCACTTGCCCGGCAAGCAGGCGTACAGCAGTCAGCTTGTGCTCCAACAACAGCAAGGGGTTGGGAAACGTGAACCGCCGGCGCTTACCCATCAACGACCATTCCGGCAGACGCTCTCCGGCAATCAGCCGCCCTGCCCCTTCCAGCAGATCAAGCACATAAAACCCCTCGGGACGCAGCAACACATGCTCAACGTGTACAAAGCTCTCCACGCCGTCGGGCAGTACAAAATCATTGCAGGTATCGAGGGCCAGGCGGCGCACCCGGTGGCGCCAGCGCCAGGTCTGAAAGGCACTCACCAGGTTATGCGTCCGCTCAATGCCTGCAAAAACATTACCCAATCACCCATGAAACTGTAGAACGGGTATGTAAAGGTTGCCGGACGGTTCTTCTCCACAAAGAAATGCGCCGCCCAGGCAAAACCGTAACCGGCAACCGGAATCAGGGCCAGGAGCCACCATACATGGGTCACGATGGCCCCAACAATCAAGCCGATGATGAAAAATATGCCGATCACATGCAATCGACGGGTCATTCGGCGGCTGTGCTCACCCAGATAAAAGGGATAAAACGCCTTGAAATTGGCGAACTGTGCATGATTTTGGGGCCGAGAGTCCATATGCTCAAGTATATAAGATTGAGCTATCAATTAATCATCATTACCCACTTATGCACAACGTGAGCTTGCCCATGCCACATGACTCACACCCACATGTCTCCGGGATTCCGCAGGAGGTTCGATTTGTCGTGCTGTGCAAATTTGAGGGCTACCCGACCCATTCATCCGGCTGGCTGATGCGGACATCACGTATAATCGGCGACGGTTCGTGCTTGCCGAGGCGTTCTGTCTGGATCAATATGTTCCGGGGGATGTCCGAAGTGGTTCATACAGCCTACGAGGGTGACGAGTTGCGGGCATTGGATTGGGGCAGGATTGCACGAGACGCGGAAGAGAACTGCGCTCACGCGCTCAAGAAGGTGCCAAATCTTCCGCCGGATGTTTCGCTGGAAGCATTCATCCGTACGGCGGCCGATGTCGGGCCGCTTGATCACTACAAGTACTTCGACGACGCAGCAAAAGGCATGATCGAGCGTATCGGGATCACCTGTGGCGCTCCGGCGGTGCGTGCCTTCCTGCGCGCAGCACTGGGGCGGACTATTAGTATCTGGGTTGACAACGGGCGATACCAGCGGCTTCCACCGCTTTGTGCACAGTATCATGCCGAGCAATTGGAACGCATCGCCCATGACCCGGATGTCACCTCTGATTGGCTCGATCTCGGTGATGACCGTTTTCAGAAGGAATTCGGGATCACGCTAATGAGGCTGTATGTTGCTGGTTCACATGTAGTCGACCCCAGATGCGGTATTTCGCGATCGACTGTGCTTCGCGAAGGGCTGGGAAAGGCATTGCCCAAGATCGGCCTGATCATGCGACTTGGAGGGTTCAAACCTTACCTCCAGAGCCATCTACATACCTTCCATCTTGAGGCATTCAACGAGGAGGGAAGGAAGGACTTCTATCACTGTTGCACCGAGCTGTATTCGCTGCACCCACAATGTCTCGGCGTATTCTCCCTCAGTTGGTATTACGATCCCGTCCTCGAACAGATCAGCCCGTGGCTTGCATATCTGCGAAAGGTACCGCTCGCGAATGGCGCACACTTGTGGCACGTCCAAGACGGCGGGCAAGCCATCATTGATGCGACCGCAAAGTCGAAAAAGCGCCGGAAACTTTATGAGGAGGGAAAATACCTGCCCAGAACTTACATGCTGATCTGGGGGCGAAAAGAGCAGATCGAATGGGCTCGAGCGCATCCGCGTGCTGTTACATGAGCCGGTACCAGCAGCTGTCGCTGCAGCCGAAAACGCGGCGGGGCAGGTCGGCGAATCCACTCGGTTGCGCGTCGAATCTCAGCACACCGAGGCGTTCGTCATCGAGAAATCTCTGAAGAAGATGGCGTCGCGCTCCACCACGCTTCTGGCAGATTCAGGCCGGGATACAGATCGTAGCCTACTAACCCGAACGCTAGTAACTAACGCCGGGTTTGTTCTACACTACTCCCGCCGCAAGGCGAAATTTTTCCTATCGACCGGCATACTATGCAGTTGATACGTGCGGACCGAGAACCCGGTGCTTGAGCTTCGGCGAATCTCATCCGACTACAGCAGAATCCTGCTTGGGAAGTCGGTGAACGCAGCTCCGTCGTGATCCGGACTCACGTTCAGTTCCACGACCACTGGACCCGACGGTCCGATTGCCACGTCCAGGCCCGCGAATTTCAATTCTGGAAAGACCGACAAGGCATGCTCCGCCAGCTTCCGAACGCCTGACCAATATGGCAATTCGATGCCCTCGATCGGCGCACCGTGGTCAGGGTGTAGGTGGTAGATGTTGCGTTCCGCGCATGCATCCTGGGCCGCTCGAAGCCGTCCAGTGGCTAAATCGACGGGAGCCACGATCCCACCGCTTGATGCGTTGTCGACCAACATGTTCCTTCGGCCGATGCGCAGATAGGCTGTGAGCACCTGATATCCCGCTTTGCCGCGATCGATGACCCAGATTCGAACCGTGTTGACGCTCGCGGGATTGATCGCTGACAAGGCGGAATGCTGCTTGAAGTACTCCTCGACAATCCAGTCTCCCCCGTCATCAAGTTGGAGCGTGTCTGCGCAATAAGCCGACACTTCACCCGTGTCCGTCTGGTCGGTCTCCCGGCACGTCATGGTTTTTTCATACTCTATCACCGGGATGTGTATCCCTTTTCCACCCCAGCCTTCCAGCGGCTTGAAAACCAATCGCGTCGCCTGTAGCCCCCTTGCCAATCTTTCCAGATCGGCTGCATTGCGTAATGGATGACCAGCCGAATCGCAACCTATACGAGCTTGGAGTCGACCAAGAAAGCGTGGAGTTGGAACGCCGAACAATGTCAGGATGGCCTTTTCGGCGACCTTGTTCTGCGAGAGCTTTCGGTACGCCCTCGGGTTCAGCATCCCTACGCGACGCTGGTATGCTCTAGCACCGAGTTGGCTTGACTTGTCACTCCAGGAAAGTTCGCGGCGCCAGAACCCGGCCATGTGGTAATAGCGAGGCCCTACGCCGTGCAGCAAACGCAGCAAAACCATCTCGCCCAACTGTCGCGGGAATCCATGATGCCCCTCGAGAGCGCGGCGGCGGCTGAGGTTGATGATTTGGGACAGTTTTTTCTTCACCCTACAGCCACTTCACTCATGCAATTACCCTGATTTCGGATTATACCCAAATGATCATCCAGCAGGTCTTGCCCTGGTTGGTGAACGTGAAGATCATTGAGGGTTTTTCGCGTGTTCCACCCACCGCTTTGGCGGCCGGCGTTTGTCCCCCGCGGAGCGTTGCCTCGGCCGCGCACATCATCCAATAATCACCGTTTTCGCTATCCCCCCTTTGTGACATTTTCCTACTTTGTCCTACACGGGATGGCCAATGGTCGCCGCAAGACCCGTCTTGTCTGAAGGCATTAAGAGGACTAAAATAGTCCTGTATTGAGTCACGCGAGGCATTTCGATGCTGCGGATGAGCAAATTGGCGGATTACGCCGCCCTGATGCTGGCCACCATGGCCGAAAGACCCACGGCCAATCATACGGCTGCGGAGCTCGCTGCCGGGACCGGGATCAGCCCACCAACCGTAAGCAAGCTGCTTAAAACCCTGGCGCACGAGAAGCTCGTCGTCTCGCGGCGTGGATCGCATGGCGGCTATAGTTTGGCCCGTGCGCCGACGGCAATCAGTGCTTTGGACGTGATCGAGGCCATCGAAGGACCGCTGGCTGTGACCGAATGCACGCTGGCGCCCGGGCTTTGTGAACTCGAAACGACATGCCAGCTCAGTTCGCAGTGGCAGCACCTGTCGGTTGCGGTGGGACGCGCTCTGGCTGAAATCACGCTGGTGGATCTGATCGGCGACCCGATTGATCCGCAGCTCTCGATGCGTCGCACGGCTCCGAAATCCACTGCCCGCATGGAGCACCATCATGGCCACGCGTGAACCCGAAGTTTCCGACTTCATCGACCAGCGGTATCTACACGGCTTCTACACTGATATCGAATCCGATACCATTCCGCCGGGCCTGAACGAAGATGTCATCCGCCTGATATCCAAACGCAAGGACGAACCGGAGTGGATGTGCGAGTGGCGCCTCGAAGCCTATCGACGCTGGTGCGACAAGCCGGAACCGACGTGGGCGCATGTGCACTACCCAAAGATCGACTATCAGGCGATCTCCTACTATTCCGCACCCGGCGCCAAGGACAAGCTGGCGCCGAAGAGCTTGGACGAAGTGGATCCGAAGCTGCTCGAAACCTACGAAAAGCTGGGCATCCCGCTGCATGAACGTGCAGCACTGGCGGGAGTAGCCGTCGATGCGGTGTTCGACAGCGTGTCGGTAGCCACCACTTTCAAAGCGAAGCTGGCCGAAGCCGGCGTGATTTTCTGCCCGATCAGCGAGGCCATCCGCGAACACCCCGATCTGGTACGAAAATATCTCGGCTCGGTGGTGCCGCAGGGCGACAATTTCTACGCCAGCCTGAACTCGGCGGTGTTTACCGACGGCTCATTTGTCTACATCCCCAAGGGCGTACGCTGCCCGATGGAGCTTTCGACCTATTTCCGCATCAACGCCGCCAACACCGGCCAGTTCGAGCGCACGCTCATCATTGCCGACGAAGGCGCCTATGTGAGCTACCTCGAAGGCTGCACCGCACCGATGCGTGACGAGAATCAACTGCATGCGGCGGTAGTGGAACTGGTCGCGCTGGACGATGCCCAAATCAAGTACGCCACGGTGCAGAACTGGTACCCGGGCGATGAGGAAGGCCGCGGCGGCATCTACAATTTTGTGACCAAGCGCGGCGACTGCAGGGGACGCAACTCGCACATTTCCTGGACGCAGGTCGAGACCGGTTCAGCCATCACCTGGAAGTACCCGAGCTGCATTCTGCGCGGCGACAATTCGGTCGGCGAATTTTATTCCGTGGCAGTCGCCAACAACTACCAGCAGGCCGATACCGGCACCAAGATGACCCACATCGGCAAGAACACGCACAGCACCATCATCTCCAAGGGCATTTCGGCCGGCCACGGACAGAACGCCTACCGGGGCCTGGTACACATCGCCAGCAGCGCCGCGAACGCGCACAACTACACGCAGTGCGATTCGCTGCTAATGGGCAACACTTGCGGCGCACACACCTTCCCCTACATCGAAGCCAGGAACCCCACGGCGCGTGTGGAACACGAGGCGACGACTTCACGCATCGGCGAGGATCAACTGTTCTACCTGCGCAGCCGCGGATTGAGCGAGGAAGACGCCGTAAACCTGGTAGTCAACGGCTTCTGCAAAACCGTATTTCAGCAATTACCCATGGAATTCGCGGTCGAGGCAGGTCGCCTGCTCTCGGTCACACTGGAAGGAGCGATCGGATAATGACGGACACTTTGCTCAGCATCAAAAACCTGCATGCCGGCGTTGAGGACACGCCCATCCTGCGCGGGATCGATCTCGACATCAAACGCGGTGAAGTACACGCCATCATGGGCCCCAACGGCTCCGGAAAGTCCACCCTGTCGCACGTTTTGGCGGGCCGTCCCGGGTACACCGTTACCGAGGGGAAAGTCACCTACAATGGCATCAATCTGCTGGATCTGGAGATTGAGGAACGGGCACGTGCCGGACTGTTTCTGGCCTTGCAGTATCCGGTCGAAATTCCCGGTGTCAACAATGTCTATCTGCTCAAGGCCGGACTTAATGCCCTGCTCAAAACTCGCGGCGAATCCGAACTGGATGCCTACGAGTTTCTCAAGCTCGCGCGCGAGAAACTCAAGCTGCTCGGCCTCGACGACACCTTTCTCAACCGCGGCGTGAACGAAGGGTTTTCCGGCGGTGAAAAAAAGCGCAACGAAATTCTCCAGATGCTGCTGTTTCAACCGCAGTTGGCCTTGCTCGATGAAACCGACTCCGGTCTCGACATCGACGCCATGAAGGTCGTTTCCGACGGAGTGAACAGTCTGCGCAGCCCACAGCGCTCGATCATACTCGTCACGCATTATCAGCGCCTGCTCGACTACATCAAACCAGACGTAGTGCACGTGCTGATGAATGGGCGCATAGTCAAGACGGGAGACGCCTCGCTTGCCAAAACGCTCGAAGAGCGTGGTTACGACTGGCTGCGCGCGGAGACGGCATGAACGAATCGACGGCTTTCGCATCCGCACTACCGGAAGCGGTAGCAGACGGTTTTGCGTCTATCCGGCGCGAGGCGCGCGTGCGATTCCTGTCGCACGGCTGGCCCACCCGGCGTAACGAGTCGTACAAGTACACCGATCTGTCCGTTCTGGAAAAACAGGACTGGCCGCGTGCCGAAAAACCAAACTCTCTACCCAAACTGCCGGCCGAATTCGGCGTACGCAGCGTCTGGGTTGATGGCTATTTGTCGGAACAGCCCGGCGACAAACGGCTGGTTTCCCTACAGGACTGCGCAGTATCGCCTTCCCCTGCCCTGACTACCTTGCTGGGGCAACTCGCCCCGCAGGACGATCCCGTAGTGGCGCTCAATACGACGCTATTCGATCACGGCGCATGGATCGATCTGCCCGACAATGCAGCGCCCGCCGAGGCACTGGAACTGGTCTACGCCAGCGCCGAACGCGACACCCCTGCCGCCACCCATGCCCGGCTCGCCATTCGTTTGGGCCGGAACAGTCAACTGGTGCTGATTGAGCGCCATCTCGGCGGCCCTGCGGAAACCTTGAGCACGCGCGTGGCGGAAATTTCGCTGGCCCCCGGAGCGCAGTTGTTGCATATCCGTCTCAACGAGGCCGGCGCTGCTACCCGTCTGCTCGGCCACACTACGGTGCGCACGGGCGCCGGTGCCCGTTACCGTTGCCTGAATCTCGATCTGGGCGCCAAACTTTCGCGTGAAGCGTTCGTAGTCAACTTGATCGAAGACCATGCCGAAACCGTGCTCTCCGGGCTTGCCCTGCTCGACGGGAAACGGCATGCCGATGTCGATGTGCGCGTGGTTCACGATGCGCTGCATACGCGCAGCCGCCAAGCGTTTCGCGGCGTGCTCGACGGACGCAGCCGGAGCATCTACAGCGGCCGAGTGGTGGTTCGTCCCGATGCCCAGAAAACCGATTCCGGGCAGGAATCGGCCAACCTGCTGCTTTCTCCGCGCGCCGAAGCCGACACCCGCCCGCAGCTCGAGATCTATGCCGACGATGTTATCTGCAATCATGGCGCGGCCACTGGAGCCATCGATCCGGATGCACTCTTTTATCTGCAAAGCCGTGGACTCGATGCTGATGCGGCCCGGCGCATGATCGCCTATGGCTTCGCTGCCCACATTCTTGCCGGCTTGGACGACGAGCGTCTGCGCCACGAATTGCTGGGCTTGCTTGCAGGATCCATGCAGGCACCGCAGGAGGTCCGCGAATGACTGCAACCCAAACCGTAGTGGCAAGTACAGCCATCGACACGCTACGCTTGCGGGCGGATTTCCCAGCCTTGGCGCAGAGCGTGCGCGGCCATCCGTTGATCTATCTCGACAATGCCGCCACCACGCAGAAACCGAACACCGTAATCGACGCGGAAGCCGACTATTACCGCCACGACAATGCCAATGTGCACCGCGGCGTGCATACCCTGTCCGAGCGCGCCACCGAACGGTACGAACAGGCCCGCGCGCGCACCGCGCAATTCATCGGTGCGGGATCGGCGCAGGAAATCGTGTTTACCCGCGGCACCACTGAAGCCATCAACCTGGTGGCCACCGCGTGGGGCTCGGCACATGTCAGTGCGGGCGATGAGATTCTGCTCACCGAGCTCGAGCATCATTCCAACATCGTGCCCTGGCAATTGCTGGCCGAACGCACCGGCGCTCGAATTGTGGTTGCGCCCATTGACGAACGCGGCAACGTTCCGCTGGAAAGTTTCACCGAGCGCTTGAGCGAGCGTACTCGCCTCGCAGCCTTTGCGCATGTATCCAATGCACTTGGCACCGTGAACCCGGTTGCAGAAATGATTCGCCGTTCGCATCAGGCCGGTGCCAGGGTGCTGGTTGACGGCGCTCAGGCCGTGGGGCATCTACCTGTCAACGTCCGCGATCTGGACTGCGACTTCTACGCCCTCTCCGGGCACAAGATGTATGCCCCCATGGGCATCGGCGCGTTATACATGCGCGAGGAAATCGCGGCTGACATGCCGCCATGGCAAGGCGGCGGCGACATGATCCGCGCCGTACGCTTCGACAAGACGCTCTACGCAGAACCACCGTATCGCTTCGAGGCCGGCACGCCCAATGTGGGCGGCGCGGTCGGACTCGCCGCCGCCATCGACTATCTGGGCACGCTGGGCATGCCGGCACTCGCCAGATCCGAAGACGCCCTGCTCGACTACGCGCTTACGCGGCTGCATGACGTACCCGGCCTGCGCCTGATCGGCGAGCCCGATCAGCGGGTGGGCGTCATCTCATTCGAGATCGAAGGCGTCCATCCGCACGATCTGGGCACCCTGCTCGACCATGCCGGAGTCGCCATTCGCACCGGTCACCACTGCGCCATGCCTGTCATGGAGCATTACGGTGTGCCCGCAACCGCACGGGCATCCTTCGGTTTGTACAACACCACCGAGGATATCGACACACTGGTTACCGCCCTGATCGAAGCCCGGGAGGTTTTTCGCCGATGATCGACACCGAATTGGCTGCCCTGTATCAGGACATCATCATTGACCACAACAAGAGTCCACGCAATTTCGGCGAACTGCCGCCGCCGCGGCGGGAAGCCGATGGCTATAACCCGCTGTGCGGGGACCGCCTGAGTGTGTATCTCACACTCAATGGTGATCGCATAGACGACGTCAGATTTAACGGTAGCGGCTGCGCGATTTCCGTGGCTTCCGCTTCCCTCATGACCGAAGCGCTCAAGGGCAAAACCGTCGCCGAAGTCGATACCCTGTTCAAGCATATGCATGCCCTGCTGACCGGGACCACCCAACCCGAAGGCGAAGTCGACCTGGGCAAACTCGAGGCGCTGGCCGGCGTGCGCGCCTATCCCTCGCGCGTAAAATGCGCGACGCTGGCCTGGCACACGGTGCAGTCGGCGCTGAGCGACGATTACAAGCCGGTCACCACGGAGTAGGCACCATGCTGGGAGACAGACAGGTCGTCACCGCCGAACGCGATTGCCCCGGGGTGCTCGTTCCCATGGGAACCGAGGTCGTCATCCCCGAAGGCACCGAGGTCCAGATCACCCAGGCCATGGGCGGCAGCATCACCGTGCACATCGGCGGCAACCTGGTGCGCGTGGACGCAGCCAATGCTGATGCATTGGGGCTCGACATCGATCAGGGCGATCCCATGCCGGAGAATCCGAGCGACGAGGAATTCGAGCAACTCGCCTGGAATCAGTTAAAAACCTGTTTTGATCCCGAAATCCCGATCAATATCGTGGACCTCGGGTTGATCTACAAGTGTGAATTCGAGACGCGCGAAGACGGGAAACGTGAAGTGACGGTGGATCTGACGCTGACGGCACCCGGCTGCGGCATGGGAGATATTCTGCTCGACGATGTACAGACCAAGCTCAAGTTGATTCCGACTTGCAGCGAAGTGCGGGCTGAGCTGGTATTCGATCCACCCTGGGGGCCGGACAGGATGACGGATGAAGCGCGATTGCAGACGGGAATGTATTAGCAGAGCGAGTCGCAAGACGTGAGGTGCAATGGCAAGAGCGCTGCTATGCTGCACGATCGGCGCTTGATTGCCCGGCAGGGCCGGGCATGCGCTGCTTCTCCCTCACTCTTCGTTAGTAAAAGGAGTAGATGAATGAGTGAATGGATCGAAGTCTGTGGTGTGGACGAAATCAAGTCCGGTGGGTACCGCACGATCTGGATCGATGACGATGAAGTGGCAGTCATCAAGTGCGACGGCAACGTGTATGCCATCCAGGACATCTGCACTCACGACGGTGGCGAACTCACCGGCGGCACCATCGAAGGTTGCGAAATAGAATGCCCGCGTCACAGTGCCCGCTTCGATATCCGCACCGGCGCCGTACTTTGCCCCCCCGCCTATGAGCCGATTGACACCTATGCGGTGGAAATCCGAGATGGACGCATTTTTGTCAATCCAGAACCGGCGGATAACCCGGCCTGAACAACAGGGAAACCGATCACCCGATAGGCGGTATTATTTCTGCCCGCCGGTTTGTGTCGCATTTGCGGGAGCCTTGATAACTCCCGTCCATCGTGCGCTACGAGTCAACTTGTCGATACCCCGGGACAACTGACTAAGCTGTGACGGTACATTCGTGCAACCCTCGTTGACTTTGACTTTCTTGGTCTCGCCATTCAATGTGATTCCCACAACGTAAATCGCTGCATTCGACCGATTGGGATGGCATCCCTTGCTCTGCAGAGTGTAGTCGTCACCCAGGCCGAAGAATGCGGCCTGTTCGACCAACTTGAGCAACTGCTGTTGGTGGTAGGTATCGAAATTTACGCTCAGATTACCTTTTTTGATCACGTTTCGAATGCCGGTGTATTGCAGTTTTCCACCAGCATAGTGCAGGGCATAATCGGGACAGCCGGCGGCACACCCTTGCCGCCACAGGACCACTTCAAAGCCCTTGAGGCTATCACTTGCAGCCGCCATTGCAGCCGTCGCACTGGCAGGTGCCACGCGCTGCTGTGATGCCGAATGCTGACGCAGCAGAATCGGAACGAATTCGACGATCACGAAAATCACGACCGCAGTCAGAACGGCCAGAGTCAAAAAACGCGCTCTAGAACTGCGGCGGCGGGTATGACGTGTCGTATGCTCTGATTTCATGGGGGCATACTAACATTGTCGAAATTGCTCCCACTGCCTGCAGTCGAAGCCCGCAGAATATCCGACAGGTCGTAAATTCTGGTAAAATTCTCTGGTTTTTCCGGCTTTTGGTGCCGGATTTTTTAATCACGAGGGTAACGGATCATGCTCATCGGCGTTCCGAAGGAAATCAAGACTCACGAATACCGCGTCGGGCTGACCCCGGCTGGCGTACGTGAACTTACACACAGCGGCCACAAGGTGCTGGTCGAAACCCAGGCCGGAGCCGGAATCGACTTTGACGACGCCGCTTACCGCAGTGCCGGTGCGGACATCGCGCCCGACGCCGAAACGATATTTGCCAAAGCCGACATGATCGTCAAGGTAAAGGAACCGCAGCCGCAGGAATGCAAGCGCCTGCGCGAAGATCAGTTGCTTTTCACTTACTTGCATCTGGCGCCCGATCCGGAACAGACTCGTCTGTTATGTGAATCCGGCGCCATTGCTATCGCCTACGAGACCGTAACCGACGAACACGGGCGTCTGCCTTTGCTCGCGCCCATGAGCGAAGTCGCCGGGCGCATGTCGATCCAGGCTGGTGCCCACAGTCTGGAACGTGCCCAGGGCGGACGCGGTGTGCTGCTCGGCGGCGTGCCGGGCGTGGCCCCCGGACGCGTGGTCATCATCGGCGGCGGTGTAGTCGGCGTCAACGCTGCCCGCATGGCGATGGGAACCGGTGCGCGCGTTACCGTGCTCGACAAGTCACTCGACCGCCTGGCCGAATTGGACCACCTCTATGGCCCCCGCCTGGAGACGCTCTACTCCACCACTGACAGCCTGGAAAGCTGCGTGGTCGATGCCGACCTGGTGATCGGCGCCGTACTGGTACCCGGCGCCGCTGCGCCCAAGCTGGTCAACCGGGCACTTCTCAAGAAGATGCGGCGCGGCGCGGTCGTTGTCGATGTCGCCATCGACCAGGGCGGATGCTTCGAGACCAGCCGCCCCACCACCCACAGCGATCCCATCTACATCGAGGAAGACGTGGTGCATTACTGCGTGGCCAACATGCCGGGCGCCGTGGCCCGCACCTCGACCCTGGCGCTGACCAACGCCACCCTGCCGTTCGTCCACGCCCTGGCCGACAAGGGCTACAAGCAGGCCCTGGCCGACAACCCGCACCTGCTCGAGGGCCTCAACGTGCACCACGGCGACGTGACCTATAAAGCCGTCGCCCAAGCGCTCGGCCTGAATTACGTCCCCGCTCGCCGGGCCATCGGACTCTGAGAACCTGCTAGCGATCCCTTCGCGCCGGACGCGGGCCAGGAGTCCGAGAGACTCCTAGGTCGAGCCGCGTCCGGCGTGTGAATCGTCTCCCCCACCGGAAATCTCTCTCCGCTCCAGGGCCTTGGCTTCGTCCCACAAGGCATCCAGTTGTTCGAGACTCGTGTCGCGGGGCTTCACACCCTGTTCGGCGAGCCGGGACTCGATGTGGTTGAAGCGGCGCGTGAACTTGCGGTTGGCTTCGCGCAGCGCCTGCTCGGGCTCCACGTTCAAATGTCGCGCCAGGTTGACGACCGCAAACAGCAGATCGCCCACTTCTTCCCGCAACGCTGCGGCATCCGCTGGATCCGACGCCTCCAACTCGGACAACTCCTCGTGTATCTTCCCGCGAGGCCCTTCCTTGTCCGGCCAGTCGAAGCCCAGGGAAGCGGCCCTTTTCTGCAGCTTCAACGCCCGCATCAGGGCAGGAAGTTGCGCCGGCAGGTGGTCGTCAATGTGCTCGCGGTCTTCGCTTTTGGCAGCTTCCCAACTGCGATTGAATTCCTTCATTGACGGCACTTCTGCGCCGGCGAACACGTGCGGATGGCGTTGCTCGAGCTTGGCGGCCGCTGCCCCGGCCACCGCATCGAAGTCGAATTCGTCCTGCTCCTCGGCGAGCCGGGCGTGGAATACAACGTGGAACAGCAGGTCGCCGAGTTCCTCGCGCCAATGCGTCGCGTCGCCCTCCTCGACGGCAGCGGCCACCTCGCAGGCCTCCTCGATCGTCCACGGCGCAATGCTCCGCGCCGTCTGCTCTCGGTCCCACGGACAACCGTCCTCCGGGTCGCGCAGTTGCTCCATCACGGCCAGCAACCGGCGCAGTCCCTGCAGATCCTCTTTACTCATCCCGATTCTCCAGCGCCCTGCGTAGCGGGGGCAACAGCAATTGCAGCATACCGGCCGTCGCACCCCAGACACGCTGCCCGACCCAGTTCAGTTCCCAGTAAGGGAGGTGAACGCCATTGGAGTCGAATGTTTTCTGCTCCCAACGGCCACTATCGACCAGCACCGGTAGCGGGAGCGTGAATATGTCGGCCACCTCATCCGGCGAGGCAACGAGGTTTACGCGGGTCGCCACATGGCCCACGACAGGCGTTACCAGATAGCCGCTGGTGGTCGGGTAACGCGGCAGACATCCCAGCACCCGGACTCCAGCGCGCGGCAAGCCCACCTCTTCTTCGGCCTCGCGCAAAGCGGCCTGCTGGGGCGTGGGATCGGCGGCATCCACGGCGCCGCCCGGCAGGGCCACCTGGCCGGCATGCTGAACCAGGTCGTCCCGGCGCCGCGTGAGGACCAGGGCCGGCCCCGTCTCGTCTTCGACGATGGCCGCGAGAACAGCTGCGGCAGCGGGCGTACCGGGTGGCCAGCGTCCAGCCCGGCGCAGGAATTCAAGGGCCGGCGCGTACACCTCGTCGCCGAACGCCTGCAATTCCACTTCCAGCCGCTCCACCCAACCTGACTTAGGCGTGGTTTGTTCCGCGTTCATATGTCTTTTTTGCTCCGCATTCAGTCCATCGCCCTGTAAAATAGTTATTTTACTGCCGGCATCCGCAATGAGCGACGTAAACCAGGCGCTGTTCGCCCTTTCGCCACTCGACGGCCGCTATGCCGGCCGCGTCACCCCGCTGCGCGAACTGCTCTCCGAATACGGACTGATCCGGGCCCGGGTGAGTGTAGAACTGGCCTGGTTCCGGGCCTTGAGCGAAGCACCGGAAATCGGCGAATGTCCGGCTCTCGGCGAAAAATCCAGGGCGTCCCTGGAGCGCATCGAGCGCGACTTCGATGCCGCGGCTGCCGATCACGTCAAGACCATCGAAGCTACCACCAATCACGACGTGAAAGCCGTCGAATACTATCTGAAGGAACAATTCGCCGCCGTGCCTGAATTGGCCGCGGGTAGCGAATTCATTCATTTTGCGTGCACCTCGGAAGACATCAACAATCTCGCCTGGGCGCTGCTGCTGAAGCAAACGCGCCACGATGTTTTCGCACCGACCATGCAGCGCATCATCGACACTCTGGCCGGGATGGCACGCGACCATGTCGCGACCCCGATGCTTGCGCGCACCCACGGTCAGCCGGCCACGCCGACCACTCTCGGCAAGGAACTGGCTATCTTCGCCGCACGACTCGAACGCCAGCGTGACCGCTTTTATAACGTGACGCTCACAGCTAAATTGAACGGCGCCACGGGCAATTACAACGCCCACGTCAGTGCCTATCCGGGGGTGGACTGGCCGACATTGTCGCGGCAGGTCGTCACGGCTCTGGGGCTCGAATGGCTGCCCCTGACCACCCAGATCGAGCCTCACGACGGCGTGGCCGAACTGCTCGACGCCCTCGCCGCCTTCAACACCGTGCTGGTCGACCTGTGCCGTGACATCTGGAGTTATGTCAGTCTGGGCTACTTCAAACAGCGCCTGGTGGAAGGTGAAATCGGCTCATCGACTATGCCCCACAAGGTCAACCCCATCGATTTCGAAAACGCCGAAGGCAACCTCGGCCTGGCCAATGCCCTCGCCCACCATCTGTCCGACAAGCTGCCCGTCTCGCGCATGCAGCGCGACCTGACCGATTCCACCTCGCAACGCGCCCTGGGCACGGCCTTCGGCCACAGCCTCGTCGCTTACGCTTCTGTGGAACGCGGACTGGGCAAACTCGAAGTCGCAAGCGAACGACTGGCCAGCGATCTCGACGCGCATTGGGAAGTGCTGGGAGAGGCCGCACAAACCCTGATGCGCCGCTACGGCGTGGAAGCCCCCTACGAAACACTCAAGGCCGCCACCCGCGGGCGCGAGCTGAATCGGGACACTTGGCGCGAAATCGTAGCCAAACTGCCGCTACCCGCTGCTGCCCGCAAGGAACTCGAAGCCCTGACGCCGGCTACCTATACGGGTCTGGCCGCGAATCTCGCCCGGCGCTACGGACCTGCCAGCAATTCATGAAGCAATTCAGTGTACGGCTTGCCGACTGGGAAAAGGACACCGCAGCCTTGCGAGCGGTGCGCACGCAGGTCTTTGTGGACGAACAGAAAGTACCGCTCGACATGGAATGGGACGGGCTGGACGAGCACTGTATTCACGCGCTGGCATTTGCGGGCAAGGAAGCCATCGGCACCGGTCGTCTTACCCCTGACGGTCACATCGGGCGCATGGCCGTACTCGCCGATTGGCGCGGCACGGGCGTGGGCGCGGAACTGCTGCTCAAGCTAATGGAGGCCGCGAAGGCACGCGGCGACACGCACTGCGAATTGAATGCCCAGGTGAGCGCCATCGGCTTCTATGAGCATTTCGGTTTTCACGCCGAAGGCGGTACGTTTCTCGATGCCGGCATCGTTCATCGGCGCATGCGCCTCGATTACGACACGCAGGACCTGAACACCGAATCGCTTAGCGGTCACGCCAGCCTGGCAGGCGCCCTGCTCCGCCTCGCTCGTGCGGCACACCACACTTTCGCGCTGTACGCGCCCGATTTGGCCCCTCGACTGACCGATAGCAACGAATTCGCTGCGGCCCTGAAAGACGTGGCCCTGTCGAGCCCGCACAGCAACGTTCGACTGCTCTGTCAGGAGGCGCGAAGCGCCGTCCAGTCAAGCCATTTCGTACTGCGCGTGGTGACGGCACTGCCCAGCTACTGCGCCCTGCACCAATTGTGCACCGAGGACGAGCCAACTGACGAAGTCTATGCCTTCAATGATACGGGTGGCGCCTTCCACCAGCCACACATCGAATCGTTTACTGGTACGCTAATCCTCGATTCTCCGTTGTCCGCCCGCGAATTGCAGCGACGTTTCGACCCACTATGGAAACGCAGTGAACCCACGCCTGATGCCCGGCGCCTGCATCTTTGATGTCTAAGGACGGACATGAACGATCGTAACTTCATGCCGCACCTGACCGTCGCCGCTGTCGTCGAACGTGACGGCCGCTATCTTGTCGTGCGCGAATACATCAACGGCGATGAGTGTATCAACAACCCGGCCGGGCACGTCGAAGACGGCGAATCGCCCGTGGAAGCAACCATCCGCGAAGTCCACGAAGAAACCGGTTACAACTTCGTGGCCGAGTCGCTGGGCGGCGTATACCTGTGGCGCAAGCCGGACGACGGTGAAACGTTTCTTCGCATCAACATCATCGGACGCTGCACCGGTCACGACCCCAATGCCTCGCTGGATGAAGGCATCATCGGCCCCGAGTGGCTGAGTCTCGACGAGCTGCGGCAGCCATCGCTGCCGCTGCGTAGCCCCCTCGTACTGCGCTCCTTCAACGAGTGCCGCATGGGTATCCGCTATCCGCTGGATGTCATCAGCACACTGATCGACGCATGATCGAAAATCCCCTGGTCATGGTCGGCCTCTCGGGTGGAGTCGATTCCGCAGTCGCCGCCTGGCGACTGCTCGAAGCGGGCTACCGGGTGGAAGGCCTGCACATGACCAATTGGGAGGCCGACGACGCCTACTGCACGCGTGTGGACGATGAAGCCAGCGCCGCCGCCGTAGCCGATCATCTCGGCATTACTCTGCATCGCGTGAATTTCGCTCACGAGTACCGCCAACAGGTATTCGACGACTTCCTGGCTGAATATCGCGCGGGGCGCACACCCAACCCGGACGTGCTATGCAATCGCTACATCAAGTTCGGCATCTTCCTCGACTGGGCCCGGCGTCTGGGCGCGGATGCGATCGCCACTGGCCACTATGCCCGCACCGGCGACATTGCCGGTAAACCCGGCTTGCTTGCCGCCCACGACACGGCCAAGGATCAGACTTACTTTCTGCACGCCATATCCAATGCGGCTCTGGAACGCACCCTTTTCCCGCTGGGCGAATATTCCAAGCCGGAAGTGCGGGCCATCGCGCGCAAGATCGGGCTACCCAATTTTGATCGCGCGGACTCCACCGGCATCTGCTTTATCGGAGAACGCCCGTTCCGCGACTTCCTGGCCGAGTATCTGCCTGCCGAACCCGGTCCCATCGAAAACACCGCAGGTGAAACGCTAGGCGAGCATCCGGGGCTGCATTTTTATACTCTGGGCCAACGTGGTGGGCTGGGTATTGGCGGCCGTCAAAATGCCGAGAATGCACCCTGGTACGTGGTGGACAAGGATTTCGCACGCAAGGTGCTGATCGTGGCGCAGGATGCGGATCATCCACGCCTGCTCTCCACCGCACTGGAGGCCGATCGCGTGCACTGGATCGCAGGCGAACCGCCTCCCGTACCGGCCACCGTCCAGGTGCGGGTCCGCTACAGACAACAACCGGTCGCAGCCACTCTGGAGAATGCCGGGGAAACTTTGAGCCTGCGCTTCGTTGAGGCGGTGCGAGCCGTCACACCCGGACAGTATGCCGTCGTCTATGCCGGTGATGTGTGCCTTGGCGGCGGCCGTATTATCACTTGCAGCACGCTGTCCGCCACAGCAAAAAACTAGAACCCATCTCAAGATACCTCGTGGCCGCTCCGTCCCTTAGCGTTGCGCCCCTGCGCCGGGGAGGCAACGCGGTTACGGGGTATCTTGAGATGGGTTCTAAGCTTGATGCTCCATTCGTTTGAAGCGGGGCCGGCAAATGGAAAGCAGGCCCAGATCGCGCTCTCCCATGTTTGTAATGCAGCGCCACGACCCCCCCTTGATCAATACGCCGTCTCCCGGGCCTACCTCACGATTCTGGCCGTCAATTTCGACCAGGCCGTGCCCCGCGAGAAAGAGATAACGTTCCGTGACTCCGCGCAACCGATAAGCACGGGTGGTAACACCGGGCTCTATGCGCAAGCGAGCAACCGAAAGTGCCGGATCGTCCGCACTATTCCACCATTCGGTCACGTAGTAATTATCTTCGGTAGGAAGCTCAACGAACCGCGGTTTACTGCGTCCACCAACCGAGGGTTTAATCGGGGCAATGGGGCCGGAACTGACACTGCTGCTCGGTTGACGGGTGTTCGCCTCGCTGACGGGCACACGCTCTTGCCGCTCAAACTGGCGTGAAGTACCTGGAAATCCCAGCGGACGGCGGGTGCTGGTTTCAATAATAAAACCACCGCAGTAGGCAAAATAGCTATGCGTCCCCAGGCGCCGCTTGTGGTGCGCCACCATTGGGTGCTCCAACCGGTCCAGGAGCTTGAGGAATACGGCCGGTTTGACTCTAAGCGATTGTAGAGCACCCTCCCCGCCCATCACATCAACCAGGCAAAGGCCTGTGGTACTCTGCGCCGAGGTATCGATCAGGCTGTAGCCAGGTGTAGCCGCTTCCGTCGACCTTCCAGTTGAGTCAGAGGGTTTTGGGGACAATTCGTCGCCACCCTTGGATTCCAACATGATTTTCTCCGATGAAATTGAGCTTCTGCCCTGTACCAGCAAAAACCATGCCAAACTGATAATAAACGGTAAAAAAGACTTATTATTGTGCGTATATACAAATACTTATCTGAATAACCGCTAACTGCAGACAGCACATCGTTTTAATGTCGGAATAGTCTTACGTGACAAAATTGTCGGTTCCGGCCAAATTTGGTCAGGCATCCACGGAGGCAACCGTAAAATCGGCTTTTATTGCCTGAACACAACATCGGGTGACTTGCCGCCGATTCTCAACACTGTAAGGAATCCCGATGATCGGCGACATACATTTGTGAATTTTTTTAGTTACTTTTGGCGTATAAATTGATTCATACCAATCCCATCCCGGGGTAAAAAACTTGATTACTGCAGACACTCAAACCTCATCGAAACCCCCTGAGCCAAGCCCATGAGCACCGCCGATAAACGCTGGCCCAAGCCTCGCCGCTTTGATAGCAACCTGGTTGTAATCGGCGCCGGGTCTGCAGGTCTGGTCAGTGCCTATATCGCAGCCACCGTGCGCGCCAAGGTGACGCTGGTCGAAGCCGGTGAGATGGGTGGTGATTGCCTTAACACCGGCTGCGTTCCGTCCAAGGCCCTGATTCACGCCGCACGTCAGGTGGCGCATGCCCGCCGCGCCAAGGCACTGGGCATCGATATGGGCACGATTGGGATCGATTTCCCCGCAGTGATGGACAGCGTACAGCGCGCCGTCACCCAGGTCGCACCACACGATGCGGTCGAACGCTATCTTGAACTCGGTGTCGATGTCCGCCACGGACATGCCCGGATCGTATCGCCGTGGCAGGTGGAGATCGACGGTGAGGCGCTCTACACCCGCGCCATAGTCATCGCCGCCGGCGCGGAGCCGTTAGTGCCGCCCATTCCGGGGTTGGCCGAGGCCGGTTATCTCACCTCTGATACGGTGTGGTCATTGCGCGAAAAGCCGCGCCGCATGCTGGTGTTGGGCGGCGGTCCAATCGGTTGCGAGCTGGCCCAGGCCTTTGCCCGACTGGGCGTCAGCGTGACGCAGGTGGAAATGGCCGAGCGCCTGCTGCTGCGCGAAGACGACGAGGTCAGCGAATTTGTGGCGGCGCGGCTGCGTGAAGACGGAGTCGATGTGCGCACCGGTCACAAGGCCATCGGCGTCGAACAGACAGGCGATGGCGGCAAGGTGCTGGTCTGCAAGCACCCGAACGGCGAAACCCGGTTCGATTTCGATGCCATCCTGGTGGCCATCGGGCGCAAGCCACGCACGCAAGGCTATGGGCTCGACACATTGGGCATTACCGCCACAGGTACGGTCGAAACCAATGAGTATCTCCAGACCCTGTATCCGAATATCTACGCCTGTGGCGATGTTGCCGGACCATATCAGTTCACTCACACCGCCGCCCATCAGGCCTGGTACGCCACGGTGAATGCGCTGTTCGGTCAATTCCATCGTTTCCGCGCCGATTACTCGGTCATCCCCACCGTAACCTTCGTCGATCCGGAAGTGGCCCGCGTCGGTCTTAACGAACGCGAAGCGCGAGATAAAGGCATCACCTACGAAGTTACCCGCTACGAGCTGGACGAACTGGACCGCGCCATTACCGAAAATGACACGCAAGGATTCATCAAGGTGCTGACCGTACCCGGCAAGGATAGAATCCTGGGGGCCACCATCGTAGGCACGCACGGTGGCGAACTGATAGCCGAATTCACGCTCGCCATGCGCCACAAGCTGGGGTTGAACAAACTGCTCGGCACCATCCATGCTTACCCCACCTGGGCCGAAGCCAACAAGTACGCGGCCGGAGCCTGGAAACGCGCACATGCGCCCGAGCGTCTGCTACGCTGGTTGGGACGTTATCATCGCTGGCGCCGGGGTGGGGATCGTTCATTCGCACCTAATGTCGAAGACAAGGAGTCTCGCACATGAATCAGGCTGCACAATCGCTGCCCGGCGAAGCGCTGACGCCGTTCACCCGCACGCTGCGCGAGCATAAACTCGATTTGCCGCGAACGCCGCTGGAAATCTTGCAGATCAACGTAGGCAAGCTGTGCGATCTGGCGTGCCACCACTGTCATGTCGAGGCTGGACCCAAACGCACCGAGATCATGGAATGGCACACGGTCGTGCGTCTGCTCGAATTGCTGGCCGACGCACCCGATGTACACACGGTGGATATCACCGGCGGCGCACCGGAACTCAACCCGCACTTCCGCACGCTGGTCAGCGAAGCCCGGTCACTGGGTAAACAGGTCATCGACCGCTGCAACCTCACCGTGCTATTCCGTCCCGGCCAGGAAGACACCTCCGAATTTCTGGCCTCCCAGGGCACCAAAGTGATCGCTTCGCTGCCGTGCTACACCCAGGCCAATGTGGAAAAACAACGCGGCCTGCATGTGTTTAATCCAAGCATCGCAGGACTGCAACAGCTCAACGCGTTGGGTTACGGCCGGCCCGGATCGGATCTCGAACTGGACCTGGTCTACAACCCGCTGGGCGCATCGTTACCGCCGGCACAGATCGAACTGGAAGCGATCTACCGTCAAGAGTTATCCGACCATTTCGGTGTTGTTTTCAATAACCTGTTCACAATCACCAATATGCCGATCAAACGCTTCCTGCACCAGCTCGAACTGGAAGGCCGCTACGAAAGCTACATGCAAACTCTGCTTGAAGCATTCAATCCGCGAGCCGCTGAGGGGGTGATGTGCCGTAATCTTTTATCCGTCAGTTGGGACGGTCAGCTGTACGATTGCGACTTTAATCAGGCGCTGGAACTGCCTCTCGCTAACCGCCGCCACAGTCTGTGGGACATCGAGGCGCTGGCCGAGATCGATCTGGAACGCATTGCCTTCGGCAACCATTGTTACGGCTGCACCGCAGGCTCAGGAAGTTCCTGCGGCGGCGCCCTCACTTGAACGTCGGCACCCCGCATCATGCCTGAAACCGAGGCACCCGAAGACCGCCTACTGTCCGTCATCGTACCCCTCGCCCCCGGCGAAACCGAAGCGGGAAAATTGCTGAATCAATTGACTGCCCTGCCCGCCGGCAGCGAAGTCATTGTCGTACGTACCGAAAACTGCCCTGAGTCGCGTCCGGAAAACTGGCCAGCCACGCTGGCTTACCGCGAATACACCCAATTGGTCGGACGCGCACGGCAATTAAATCTGGGCGCGCAGATCGCCCGCGGCCACTGGTTGTGGTTCCTGCATGCCGATTCGCGTCTGCTGGAACCCACCCTGCCGGCACTGCAACGTTTCATTACCAGTCCTGACGATGCGCTCGGCTGGTTCGACCTGCGGTTCCGTCACGATGGACCACGCCTGGTGATGTTAAACGCCATCGGGGCCAACTTGCGGGCCCATTGGCTGGGTATGCCGTTCGGCGACCAGGGGTTGATCATACCCAAGTCCCGTTTCGATACCATCGGCGGCTTCGATGAAAACGTACCGTACGGAGAAGATCATCTGCTGGTCTGGGCTGCGCGCCGTGCCGGTCTGCCATTGCGGCCCGTAGGTGCCCCGCTGCAAACCAGCGCCCGAAAATATACTCACCACGGTTGGCTGAACACCACCGTGACGCACTGGCGGCTGACCGTCGCTCAAGCCTGGCCGGAATGGCTGCGGAACCGGCGAACTCGCTCGTGAAGCCGGCGCTCGCCATTTTTGTAAAGACGCCCGGTCTGTCGCCGATCAAGACCCGTCTGGCCGCCGGCATCGGCGCTCAGGCAGCACTCCGGTTTCATCGCCTCGCCGCCGCCGCTACCGCAGAGGCTGTCAGCGCTTGCGGCCCGGCACTCACACCTTATTGGGCCGTTGCCGAAGACAATGCGGTCACACACGACTATTGGTCCGAATTCCCCCGGCTATGGCAAGGCACCGGCACGCTGGGCGAACGACTGCACCGCATCCACACCGAGTTGCAGACCCGTCACGGTTCGGCACTGATGATCGGCGCCGATACGCCGCAACTCACCCCCGCGCTATTGCAGCAAGCCATTACCACGCTAAAAAAACCGGGAACTGTACACGTCCTGGGTCCCGCCAAAGACGGGGGGTTCTGGCTTTTTGGCAGTAAACAACCCATCGCGGCACCCATCTGGAATGCCATCCCCTACTCCCGCCACAACACAACGGAAGCGCTGCGCCATGCTCTGTATGACACCGGCAACCTGGACACGCTGAACCAGCTGACCGACGTCGATACCGCAGAAGATCTTTCTGTCTTGATCGAGACATTACAGAATCTACCGAACCCCCTGCCCACCCAGACTAAAATAATTGCATGGTTTAGCGAACTGGAAATGGTCAACAGACATTGACAGGTGCAAACTGTGTCCTACACTTGTGCGCCGGTTCAATCCGGATCGCTCAGTGAAAGCGTTGTGATGACAGGGTTTCACTGAACTCCGACTTTTTTCAGGGGCAGCTCTGGAGGTGATTGACCTGAGCTTCCAGGACATTGTCTGATGGCTAGCGGACACAGGTGAGTCGATTTATGTCATCTTGTGTCAGTAGGATGCCGTAAATTGTCACTTCTCAGGTAAATACCTGACTGCCGTTACATGACACGATGTATAAAAAATATTATAAATCCTTGTATTTCATATATTTGTATATTTTTCGACGCGAATTAAATGTCATTGGCATGATTATTGCTGCACTTGGAATGTAGGTAATTACCTACACACGAAACTTCTATATAGCGTAAAGTTGAGTTGTGAATATGAAAGCCGTCAGCCCCCTTGCAGAGCATTCGACCGAGTGTGAACCAATGAGAAATATTTCGAAATTCGAAACACGGACCGATGCGATCCAGACATCGTCGGACAGTTTTTGTTCGAAGCATATTCTCGGCACCTTCGTCACAAAAAATATAGAATGTAGAGGTACAGTACGCCGTGCATTATCTAATGTGTGCGTACCGTTTTGCGTATGAACGTACCGTATCCATTGCGTCGCACTCCGTCCAGCAAGGGGGTTAAAATCCCCATCCGGGCGGTCGCAGATATCGTGATTGCACGACAGCACGGACGTGAAGAGGCTTCGAAATGCGGTTTTTCGAATACCGACTCCACCCTGATTACTACCATCATTTCCGAATTGGCACGTAATATCCTGCTCTATGCCGACGAAGGGGAAATTATTCTGGAATACGGAAGTGAAAACGGACGATGCGGCATCATCGTCACCAGCAAGGACAACGGTCCGGGCATTGTAGAGCTGGAGCGGGCGCTGATGGGCGGCTATTCCACATCCGGTGGTCTGGGGCTCGGTTTGTCCGGCATAAAACAAATGACGGACGAATTCAGTGTCGAATCGGGCAAGGGAAATGGAACTATTCTGATCGCCAAAAAATGGCTGCCTTGATCCGTCCTTAACCGAGCTGGTCGTTCCTAGAGATGAAATCGAACACATCCATTTCCGATCTCCGGACCAACTACAAAAAGGCCTTGAGCGATTATTTGCTCAAAGGCGACGAGACCGCTCTGCACAAGGCCTATGAACTGGGCCGTGAGGCACTGAACTGCGAGATCGAACTGTTGCACCTGGTGAATATGCACGGAGATGCAACCCGTGAATTACTAGGAAAGAAATGGGCAAAGGTACGCCCTCTGCTACTGGTAGCCAATCAATTCCTGATCGAAAGTCTGGCTCCGTTCGAGATGATACAAACAGGCAACCGGGACTCGAACAGTGCCCTACGCAGACTGAATCATATTCTGGAAGAAGAAGGAAAGCGCATCGCACACGTCCTTCATGACGAATCGGCACAAATGCTGGCCTCGGTCTATCTGGAACTCGCCGAAATCGAGCGGAAAAAGCCGCCTGCGGACATCATTCATATAGTGCACCGGATAAAAACGCATCTCGATGAGGTGCGTATCCAATTACGTCATATCTCGCATGAATTGAACCCGCCTATCCTCGACCAACTCGGCCTGGTTCCCGCGCTGAACTTTCTGGTCGAAGGGGTATGCAAGCGTACACCGCTTGAGGTGAATATTCGACACGATCCAGAGAACACGGATCGCTACCCGTTGGCGGTCGAAACAGTCCTGTACCGGTCGGTTCAGGAAGCCCTCAACAACATCGTTCGACATTCGCAGGCCGCTCATGTCTCGATCGGCATTCAAGCCAGCGACCAGTTCGTCTCCTGCACTATAGAAGACGACGGAATCGGTTTCGATTTGATTTCCCTCGGAAGTGGGCCCAAACTACGCGGGTTGGGCCTGGCCGGCATGCAGGAACGCATCAATATACTGAGCGGGACACTCCGTATCGATTCGGCGCCAAACGCCGGAACTACCTTACGTGTTGTCCTCCCCCTGAAGGAGGATGATCAATGACCAGACTCCTGCTGGCGGATGATCATCGGATGTTCCGCCAAGGCCTGAAAACGCTCCTTGAAGAAAAGGGGTTCGAAATAGTGGCAGAGGCCGAGGATGGGTTGAACGCCGTTGCGCTGGCGCAGCAACTACACCCGGAGATTGCCGTACTCGATGTATCGATGCCACAGCTCGACGGACTGGGCGCCGCGAGACAAATTATGGACACGTCTGCCACCCAGGTAGTGCTGTTGACCGTATTCGAGGAAGACGCCTACGTTCTGAAGGCGCTTCAGGAAGGGATTCGCGGCTATGTCCTGAAAGCCCAGGCAGCAGTCGATCTGGTCGATGCCATTAACGAAGTGGAGCGCGGCAAAGTCTATGTGAGTCCTGGAATTCCTCGTGCCGTAATCGAGGCCTATAACGGCAAGAGCAAGCTTCCGAGCGAAACGATCACCGCGCGGGAGATCGAGGTACTGCGCCTGATAGCAGAAGGAAAATCAACGAAGGAAACAGCTCAAACGCTGGGCATCAGCGTCAAGACCGCCGAATCGCACCGCAGCCATATCATGCAGAAACTGGAAATTCACGAAACGGCAAGTCTGGTGCGCTATGCGGTTCGGAACGGTCTCGTCCAAGCTTGATGTATCGAAACCTATCCATGAATACTACCCCCTAATGCAGGCGCACTCCTTATTCCAACATGTTTTCCCCAGAGGAATCAGTGGTCGGGGACTCAAAATGCCCGAATGCAAGCCTATCAGTCCGTCTTGTTCCAGGTGACCCGCTGCCGGCCGGCGAGCAGAGAAAAGAAAGCCACAATCGTGGCTGCATTCAGGACACAGAAGGTGTACGGAATATTCAGATAAAATGGGCAACGCTTTGCGCCCTTTCCGCGACTCGCCAGAAATCCCGCCAGGGCCGCCGCGTAAAACACGACCTGAGCTGCAAATACATAACCATAAAAAGTCTCGCCGACCACCAACAAATTCGCGATGAACGCAATGCACAGCAGCAACGGGCTGAGCAAGCGCATGAGCTTGTGCGAAACGGTCTGCAGCCATAGACGATTAACAAAGGGACTGAGCAGCCAGGGCTCCAGATAAAACAACTGGAAATTACCCGCTATCGTTCGCAGCTTGCGCTGAAACTCGCGGCGCATGGTGTTGGAGCCATGATCATAGGCGCGTGCACGCGGTTCGAACCACGCGCGGTATCCCTGGCGAACGACTCTCATGGGTATCAGGACGTCATCAAGAATCACCGAGTCTGGAATTGGCTTGAATAGCGCTTTTCGTATAGCGTAGATTGCTCCTGTGCTGCCCACCGTGGAATCCACCCGGCTCTCGTGGAGGCGTATGAACTTTTCGTAACGCCAGTAAAAGCCTACGCCCGACTTCACTTCGGAGCGATCGGCGCTTTCCACCAACATCAACTCGCCGCTAGCAGCGCCGACTTTCGGATCCATAAAGACGTCTGCCATGGTGCGCAGGACTCCGGCTTCGAAAGATTGCCTGGCATCTGCAAACACGACCAACTCTCCGTTCGCAATGGGCACCACATCGTTCAGAACGGCGCTCTTGCCGCGACGAGTCTTGAACTCGATCACCCTCACCAGAGAAGACCCGATGGATTGGGCATTTTCAACGGTCCGATCGGTAGACCCGTCCGATGCAAGCAGTATCTCCAGTCGTTTTTCCGGATAGTCCAGCTGCAGAAAATTTTCCAGTCTGGCGCGGATCCGACTGGCTTCATTGTGAGCAACCACGATCAACGTTATCGAAGGCGTTAAGTTTCCTTCTGTTGTCTTCAAGCGGCGTGGT
This sequence comes from Gammaproteobacteria bacterium, assembly GCA_049581885.1. Lineage (GTDB taxonomy): Bacteria > Pseudomonadota > Gammaproteobacteria > JAKDMP01 > JAKDMP01 > JBAUSV01. The sequence goes on from JBAUSV010000070.1 coordinate 57,975, forward strand.
CGCAAAGCAGATAAAACCCAGATAGCCATCGGGTAGCCCAGGTAGGTATACCCAAGCAGAGCCACGGCGATCCAAAAGATCGTATATATACCACTCATATCAGGAATCTTTGGTCATGGAGACAGGTTCTGGCAGCGTGCTATTTGGAAACAGCCTGTATTCGTCGACTCGACATAGCGTCTCTGGAACCGGCGACTACTTATCCCCGAAGGGACGTCTCACTACGCCCGCTCGAAACCTCCTCTTTATCGGGATGCCCCTTTTGTTCTCTCGCTTCTTTGGGCGAAGCATGAGTCACGCTGCGAGTAAGATCCACGATGGTAAGTTGCGGTGATGCAATCTCCAGTACCTGCCGGGTATCCTCACCGTCGTTACCCACCACCAGAACCTGCGCATGATTCAGAAGTTCGTCGTATTCCGTGCATAGAACCGAGGCGATGTGCGGAATTTCCTCTTCTATATAACGCCGGTTGGCGCCCATAATACGCGCCATGGACACGTGACGATCCAGAATCTTGACTTCGCAGCCCTTCCCTATCAATGTCTCAACAAGTGTGACCAGTGGACTCTCCCGCAGATCGTCCGTGTTCGGTTTGAAGGAAAGGCCCACAATGCCTATACGCCGCTTTCCGGTCTCCAACACCGTAGTCACGGCATGCTGAATCTGGGCCTGATTCGAAGGCATAATCGAGGAAATCAACGGAAGATCCGCATCTGCAGCACGCGCCGCGTACGTTAATGCGCGTATATCCTTGGGCAGACACGATCCGCCAAACGCAAACCCGGGTTTCAGATAGGCACCCGAAATATTCAGCTTGTGGTCCATGCAGAAAACCCGCATCACGTCCTGGGCATCCGCTCCCAACGCTTCGCACGCGTCACCAATCTCATTGGCAAAGCACACCTTCAATGCATGAAATGAATTAAACGCATATTTCACCATTTCCGCGGTCCTGATCGGCACGCTTACAAAGGGCGCCTCGACGCCGGCATACATCTGTTGAATGCGTGAAATGGTTTCCTCGTCTTGGCTTCCGATCACCGTGAACGGAGGGTGAGTATAGTCGTCCAGTGCCGACCCCTCGCGAATGAATTCCGGATTTGTCGCTACTTTCAGAATGTCATCAGCCCGGCTTCCAGCGCCATCCCGTAGTGCCGGCATCACAACCCTTTCGGTAGTACCCGGCAGGATAGTACTGCGTATCACAACGGTGTAAGGCTCTTCACGGTCCTTCGACTCCTCTCCGATCGTCCGGCACACGCGGTCCAGAATACCGGTATCGAGCCGCCCATTTTTAAGTCCCGGCGTACCAACGCAGATCAAGGCAAGCTCCGTACGGCCGATTGCTTCCGCGGCTGAGGTGGTTGCGCTGAGTCTCCCGTCGGCAACTACCGAAGCAATCAGTTCACCCAGGCCGGGTTCGACGATGGGCGAAGCGCCACGGTTGATCGTCTCCACCTTCACGGAGTTGACGTCAACGCCGATCACCTCGTGCCCCGCCCTTGCCAGACACGCCGCACTCACGCAACCTACATACCCCAAACCAAAAACGCTGATACGCATAATCAATACCTCTAATCCAGTTTCATAAAATGTAAAAATACTCAGATTTGGATCGTGCTGTGAACAGGAATCCCGTGACGCATCATCGATGCCTTCGCTGCTCAATACTCCTTCCGCTTATCTCCACTGTCCGGCTTCGGCCGCAAGAGACAGCAAGCTGTCCAGTCAGTACATGTTAGCTACGGGCTGTCTCGCACAATTTGCCGAATTCACGTGCTACTTGAGGCCAGGCATAGCGCTCACGAACCAGCTTACGGCCGGCATCACCCAGAGCTTGTCTGCGCTCGGCATTGCCGGCCAGGGCTACCACTGCCGAAGCAAAGGCATCAGCACCGTCAGCCTGGAGATAGTGTTCCCCGCTGCGCAGCGGAAGCCCTTCCGCACCGACCGAAGTTGAAACCACCGCTTTGCCCATCGCAAGTGCCTCGAAGATCTTGAGCCGCGTACCACCCCCCAACCTTAGCGGCACGATATAAACTGCCGCCTTGTCAATGTAAGGCCGGACATCCGCCACGCGTCCCGTTACCTTGACGCCCGCCCTCTCGGCTTCTTCATATAATATACGGCTGGGACCGCGGCCAACGACCGTGACGCCGATCTTCGGCAGAGAACGCCGGATGAGGGGGAGAACATCGGCAATGAAAAACCGTATGGCGTCCTCGTTAGGATACCAATCCATGGAACCGGTAAAGACCAGACCGTTCGGTGCTTCAGCACCTTCATTCGGCGCAAAGTAATCGATATCGACCCCCGTCGGGACGTCACAAATACGTGCATTCGGAGCGGATTCTTTCAATAAGTCGCGATCCTGGGGAGATACTGCGACGGTCAAATTCGCCTTGCGGCAGGCGTGCGCCTCGTAGCGACGCATCTTGCGCCATTCCACTTCGAGCAAAGCGCGCATCCAGGGTCGCTTCTGCATCAGGCACAAGCGCTTCCATATAAGATACTCGACATTATGTTCAAAGAACAAAACAGGAACATTTCTGTCATGCGGGACATTGGGCACGGCATGCAGGAAGTCCGCCACGCACAGATCCATGTCTCCTGAGTCCAACAAGTCACGAACTTCGCGGCGCAGTGCCGGCACGCGATTTTTCCACAGATCGATCGACAAGGGCGAAAACCAGGACCTAATCAAGGCAACCGGAAACTTGGGACTGCGCCATTTGAGCGCCGCAAACGGAACGGATATGACCCGTTCGCAGTGTGGCAGGCGGCGACGTAGTTCACCGGCATCCTCATCCGGCGTGTGCGTCGTCAACACGCTTACCTGGTGATGACGGGAAAGTTCGCTCAGGATATTAAAACTTCGCAGCCGTCCGCCCGAATTAAGCGGCCATAACCCGCCTACTTTTACCCAGAGTATCCGCATGTGCCTTACACCTGTTCCGTATTCTTTCGCACTGGTAAAAAACAACCCGACACCGTTCAGGCCACTGCTCTGAGGCGAGCCCTGTGTGCCGCTTCTCGAAGCACGCCCTGCGGGGCTTCCTCATCGAGAAATATTCGTTGCCATATTTCAAGATTCATGAGCATCCACAAACGGTCGGAATGGTTCCGTATTCCGTTTCGATGCTCATCGACGAGTCGATTCAAATAGTCCGGATTGAATAGCGCGCGTTCGCGTGCGCGCGGACTCAGAACAAACTCGTCCAGAAGTGGGGAAAACCGGCCGCTCAGCCATCCCTTTAGCGGCACCGGGAATCCCATCTTGCCACGTGCAAGTATCTCGGGCGGCAGGATATCTTTCACTGCGGAGCGCAACACGGCTTTCGTTTTCCAGCCGTTAAGCTTGTAGCGGCTGGGGATGGCGGCCGCGTACTCGACGAAACGATTATCGAGAAATGGCACACGGCTTTCTATGGAAGCGGCCATACTCATCTGATCCTGCTTCATGAGCAGTTCTACCAGATAAGTCTGCATATCCGCATAGCACATGCGTTCCAGCACGCCACCTGGACCGGCATCGTAGTACTTCAACCCCTCGGCGTAGGGATCTCGGCCGGAACCATCGGCAAGCAGCTGTTCCTGTACGGATTCGTTAAAAACTGCAAAGTTCTCGTAAAACAGCCCCCTGATTCCCGGTTCCAATCCGACAAAACTACGCTCGGCATAGCGACGCAAGGGGCGTGGCAGAGAACCGATCATGCGGCTGATTCGGCTCTGCGCGCGTCGTGGCATCACAGCCCAGTAGGGCCGACCCAGACGTTCGTTCCACGCCGTCACGCGGTAACGGTTATAGCCGAGGAACAACTCGTCGGCGCCCTCCCCCGTCATGACGACCTTGACATGCTCTGACGCGAGGCGGGAAACAAAATAAAGGCTCACGCTGGAAGGAAATGCGATCGGTTCGTCTTCATGCCACACCATGCGGGGCAAGGCATCGAAAAATTCTTCGGGAGAAAGCAGCATGTCGCGATGTTCTGCGCCCACCTTCTCGGCAACGAGGCGCGCATACGAAAGCTCATTGTATCCGTGCTCGGAAAAACCGATGCCGAAAGTACGTACCGGTTCATCCATCATCGGCGCCATCAGGCAGGCCAGCGTGCTGGAGTCGACTCCACCGGACAGGAACAAACCAACCGGCACATCGCTTACCAGATGCGATCGCACCGCATCCTCAAGGCGCTCACGAACCTCGCGCGCATAGCCCTTCATCGAAAGACCCGAGTCATCAAGCTGCTGCGGTAATTCCCAATAACGCCGTACCCGCACGCCCGCCGTGGGTGTCCAGGTCAGGGTGTGTGCCGGGAGCAATTTGTTGACACCTCGAAAGAACGTCTCGCTTCCGGAAACGAATCGCGTCGCAAGATACTCGGGCAGAATGGCTTTGTTGAAATCCGCCGCAAGGCCTCCTGCGATCAGTGCCTTGATTTCAGATCCGAACAGGATTTCGTTACCCGCAACGGCATAATACAGAGGCTTGATGCCTAACCGATCACGAGCAAGAAAAAGTTTTGTTTGGGTCTCGTCCCAGATTGCAAACGCGAACATGCCGCGTAAATGCCGGACACAATCTTCGCCGTATACCTCATAGGCACGCAATATGACTTCGGTATCGGAGGCAGTCGTAAAACGACAACCACGAGCACTTAATTCTGAGCGCAGCTCCCGGTAATTGTATATCTCTCCGTTATAGACAATCCAGATGGTCCGTTCTGCATTTGCCATGGGCTGGTGGCCGCCGCTGATATCTATGATCGAAAGCCGCCGATGGGCAAGCGCCACCCTGCCAAGCATAATGATCCCGCTGTCATCGGGGCCACGGTGCACAAGCGTGTCCCGCATCCGCTTGACCCGCGAGTACTCGGGGCTGCGTTGCGCATCCATGTCCACGATACCGACAATTCCGCACATGTGTTCTGTGTCCTCTAACGTTCAGCCGAGAGCGGCTCGATTTTCCTTCCGCCTTTGCACTCTACGGTTATCTGCCTGTCGTCGACGTGCACCGTTTCACGGCCCGACGCAAAATCCACATGCATACGTCCCATCTCCCGGGTAACAGAGGGCGCTGGTGCATCTGTCGAGTCTTTCGGCACGATCAACGTTACGATTCGTAACGGTAACGGAACATGAGCTGAATAGACCAGTGAAGGGGACGGTGTGCGCACTCCATAGTCCGGTGACACCCATCCGGCTATCGGATCGATATCACCCTTCCTGATTTGCATCTTGAGATCTACGGATGCAAATGATCCGATGAACAGACCACGCCTCTCGGAATCGGAGCAGACTGTCCAGCCATCCCGGTGCAGTAACGACTGTGACGGATCGAATTGAAAGTGCTGCTCGACATGATGAGCTTCGGATCCGTAAAGATCGTCCACGAGAACCCAATAACAGGATTTTTTTACAAAAAGAATGCGCCTGCGATGCATTACCGGATCGCTCAAACGCTCATAGGCATTGTGTGCGGCGTCGATAAAATCGAATTCCGGCATCGTAATCCACTTGCTTGCTCGCGCTCGCGGCCTGCCTATCCAGGAGAACGGTCCGGCCTGCACCGCCTGATCATCTCCATCCACAGTCACCGTGTTATGTGCACGAGTGCTTCGAAAGTAATTGCGCCACTCCGGCTCCGCCGTGTAGCAGTAGGTGCCGGGATCTACCAGCCTGGCTGTGCCGAAGGTGGCGCACTGTACGCTCAAGAGGTCGGCATGACCGTGGCCACTACTGAAAGGACAACCGAGGGGACCGACATCCAGCAGGAGTTGATGAGCATTTCGCTCCCAGTCACTGCGCATGATCGCATAGCCTCCTTCGGGGAACAGTCGGGAGGCGGCCATATCGGGTGGCGTGGCAGTCAGTGCCTCGAATTTTTCGCACCCGTCCCGACCCAGAAGCCAGGCTACCTCGGGAGCATTGCCTCCTGCAGCCCAGGCATAATCTGCTCGACCGAACACCGCCGCCGCCACGGCGAGAACTCCACGGCAGTCGTCGGCGCCACGATTGGCCAACGGCATCAATCGGCCACCATCAGCATCGCCTATCTGGGGTAAGGTCCCGTCCGGGCGCCTTATAGCGACGAGATAATCGAGCAGTTTAGCTATGCGTTCTTTCACCGCGGAGGGTACACTTACTCCGTTGCGTTCCACAAGAATCAGAAAATGCAGATAGATTTCTGCCGTATATCGTGCATAACATGTGGCCTGCTCGAAATACACGCCATCGTCCAGTACCTGACGCGGAAGCTGGTCGAGCAGTACCTGCGAACCCACGCGGCGCCAACGCTCGGCCTTCTTCAGCTCGGGGAAGAGCACGCCTGCGTACACCAGCCCCAATGCCTCACCCGTAAGGTGTGTATTGGGCGAAAAGTAATGCGACAGGTACTTCTCCACATGTGCCGCATGCACCCGAATCCAACCCAGCATTCCCGCATACAGTTGCGTAGAGAGGGCACGCGAACCGACAAGCAGGTGCAGTATCCAGCACCAGGCGATCAACCGGAAAGACACTTCCAGACTGCTTGCCCAGTTAATTCCGATGCCCGGAGGGTTATCGTGCATCCAGTCCCGCATTGCGGCAATCGTGGCATCGGCATACGTTTCATCGCCGGTCAAACAGTAGGCCTGGGCCAATCCCACCAGCCACTGGTGACGGCTCAACTCCCAGGTAACCTTGCTGTCGCCGACGCTGTTCCGGTCCAGCGGATCTATACGACTCCAGTGCACGCGCGGTGAGCTGCATCCAGAGACAGCATCCCGATGCCAGTCGAACTTGAACTTATTGAAACGCAGATCGTAGCCCATGAGTTTCAAGTGGTGCTTGCGGGCGGCATCGGCCTGCTCGATGATACGTGTGCACGCCTCGGGGAAGCGCTGAGCGATGTATTCTCGAATCCCTTCGCCACCTGCCCCCGCGAAAAAGCGGGCCGACTCTTCATGCCGGGGTATCTCCAACTCCGTTCCGTCCACGGCTTGACGAGCCTGCGTAGTGCCCCGTGCAGGTCGGCATGACGGTCGAGGGTCCAGATGTTCAAGCCAGCCCACCGACCAGGAGCGATTCGGATACAGACTCAACACCATGCGATCGATCGAACGCTGCATCTCCTGCCAACCACGGTTGGCAATTCCTGAAAAACCGGTATTCAGAACTCGTTGCAGCTTCACGCGGACGAATCCTGTACAGACGGAGATGATGCCGAAACAGATGTTCCGACTCGTGTTCCGTAAGGCGCACCGGGCGGTGCGTCCATAAATGTCCGGCACCACAGTTCGAAGGAGATAAGCGTCCAGAGCTGCAAATCGAGGTTGCGCCCGCCTGCGTGCATCTCGAGCAAACGCTCGATGTATCGCGGGTTGATAATTCCCCGTTTCACAGCGGTATCCGAGAGCAGAAGATCGCGCACGAAAGGTTCCAGGCTGCCCCGGAACCAGGCATTGAGCGGAACCGCAAAACCTTGCTTGGGGCGATCGATGATATCGTCGGGCAATATACCGCGCATGGCTGTCTTGAATACGCTTTTCGACACGCCGCCGCTGCGTTGCAGTTCAGGCGGAATACTCGCTGCAAATTCGACGATTTTGTGATCCAGAAGCGGCACCCGGGCCTCGATCGAATGTGCCATACTCATCCGGTCCACCTTGGTGAGAATGTCGAGCGGAAGATAACGGTGCAGATCGAGATACTGCAAGCGTGACAACCAGTGGGCCGGACCCTCGCGCAGCAGCATCCGGGCATCGTCCAGTGAACCCACGCCGTCGATTTCTCTTGCCACATCCGGCTGAAACAAACGCGTCCGCTGTTCCGGTCTGAAAGTCGCTCCTGCATCAAAATAGCGATCCTCACCCGTAAGCGCCAGATGCCGAAGAAAATTGCGCCCCTTGGCGCCTTCCGGCATCCTGTCGCCTATATAGCCGAACACCTTACGCAACGACGCGGGGATCCGGTCGTAGCGCCGCTCCCTCTCCTCTACCGCATACTTCTCATAGCCGGCAAAAAGCTCGTCGCCGCCGTCGCCTGACAAAACCACGGTTACATGTTTCGCGGCAAGTTTGGAAACTGCATACGTCGGGATCGCCGAAGAGTCGCCGAAGGGTTCGTCAAGGTCCCAGGCGATCCCTTCCACCAGGCCTTCTATATCGGGCTCGAGTATCAGTTCGTGATGCTCGGTGTCGAAATGCCGGGCAACACGCCTGGCGTAGGTGGTTTCGTCGTAGCCCTGTTCACCGAAACCGATGGAGAAGGTACTGATCGGGCGGGAACTGTTGCGTACCATGAAAGCAACGATCGAACTCGAGTCGAGTCCACCGCTCAGAAAGGCGCCGAGTGGCACGTCGCTGTGGCTGTGCAGACGCACCGATTCTTCGAGCAGCTCACGCAGACGCTCGGGAAAATAGGCCTGGTCGTGCTTCAAGTCCGGTTCAAATTCCGGGCGCCAGTAGCGAGAAATATCCGGCGCCTTTCCTTGATGAAGCGTCAGTGTATGGGCCGGCTGCAGTTTGTGGACTCCGGCAACGATGCTTTCACCAGGCGGCGTAGTAAGTCCGGCAAACAGATGGTTAACCGAGCCCCAATTCAGGCTACGATTTACCTCGGGCAGTTGGAGAATAGCCTTGAGTTCGGAGGCAAAAACGAAGCGCCCTGCAACTTCGGCGTAATACAGCGGCTTGATACCAATCCGGTCACGCGCCAGATACAAGGTTTTGCGTTTGCCGTCCCACAGAGCAAAACTGAACATACCGCGAAGCTTCTTCACGCAATCGAGACCGAAGTCTTCGTAGAGGTGCACAATCGTTTCGGTATCCGACTGCGTACGAAAACTGTGTCCACGTCGTTGAAGATCCTGCCTCAGCTCCCTGTAGTTGTATATTTCACCGTTCAGGATAACGACAATGGAACCATCCTCGTTACTCACCGGTTGCTTGCCGGTTTTGAGATCGATCACCTTGAGACGCCGCATACCAAGTCCGACGCAGTCGTCGAGGTAATACCCTTCGTCATCAGGACCGCGGCTACGCAAGGCAGTACACATCGCCTTCAATTCATCAAGTTCGATGGCACTGGATCCGAAACTGGCAATTCCCGCAATTCCACACATAATTTTCTCTACCAAATCAGATGTTCAATGACAATTCAATTACAGAGGCAACCGGACATAAGGTGACCCACAAAGATGGGCTATAGTCTGAGACATCACCCTTCCATGACATCTTTCACAATCTTCTCGGTATCAAATAACGTACTGTAAAACGTTTTACAAAATTCATGACAAGTTGCTTTTCATGCGGCAGAATCAGTCCACGCCACCATACGAGAGTTGTGTACGTGCCGAGATAAAGTGCAGGAATTAAAAACAATTCAGCAATCTGTGGAATCGGGGCGAAAAAGCGTATTGCCATGGCCGGTAGAGCAGCCACCAGCGCCATGCCCACAATGCGGGCAAGTGCTCTCCAGGGCAAAAGTTCGGAAACCCTGCATTGCAATACCTGCCTGGTTTTCCATAGGCTAATAAATTTTGACACCAGGGTAGCAATCAGTGTAGAAAGTACGCCGCCTATCAACCCGAACCAATCAAGAAAAAGGATGATTGTCGCCGCAATAACTGCAAGTTTTACTATACTTAATATGATCAAAAAACGGGTTTTTGCATACACCCGCATTACGCTGTGCGCAAGCAATATGGAAAATATAGAAGTAGCACTCCATAGTTCGAACACGCCTACGCTGTCCACGTAACGGGCCGTATACAAGGTAACGATCAATGCATGGGCTGTAACCACCAAAGTTCCCACGAATGGAACAATCAAAAATGCAAGTTTACGGGTGGTATCTCTCCACAAGGCAAGCACCTTATTGTTGTTCCCTCGGCTGGCTTCCTCTCTCATTCTTACCATCATGACGCTACTGGTCGAAGTCATCAAAAAGTCCGTCAGGGGAACCTGCAAGCAACCCACCGCATAAATGGCGAAAATCGCCGCATCAAAGCGGCTGGAAACCACATAAAAGTGGAGGTTTGCCTGGACTGTTTCAAGGACTATAGCCAGGGCAAATGGCAGCGCATAGGCCAAATGCTTTTTCCAGCTGTTGTAATCGTATTTGAGTGACCTCGAATACTCTCGCTTCAGATAGATCAGTGTCGTAGCCAGACGCAGGGCTGCAAAGGCTATGG